>NZ_DBLYVB010000010.1:0-94471 GCF_057604405.1 Hominiventricola sp. | reverse complement strand
TCAGAAGAGTGGCATTTACCTGTTGAACAGATTATCCACTTGTTTAAAGAAGCCGATGTTCTTGGATATATAGAAAAATGCTATGGGATTTTTCATTGTGAAGGCGATGAAGCTGTGCTTGAAGATATTACTGAATTTTTGCAAAGAAAGGGGATAGAGATTAGTGCTTGAGTTAAAAGATGGATTTGTTCTCTATCATGGAAGTTATTGTGAAGTAAAAGAGCCAGATCTTGCCAAATGTGCAAAGAGAAAAGATTTTGGACAGGGATTTTATTTAACCACATCAAAGGAACAGGCAGAAAGTTTTCTGAGAACCTCAATAGCCAAAGCCATCGCAACCGGAACAATTGAAGAGGGGCAGAAGTTTGGATATATTTCAACTTTTGAATTCAAACTTTCAGAAAATCTTGAAACGCATATTTTTGAAAATGCAGATGTGGACTGGTTACATTGTATCGCCGCTCACCGAAAGAAAAAAATGTTTATTGAGGTTGAACGTGAAATGGCAAAATATGATATCATTGCAGGAAAGATTGCGGATGATGCAACAAACGCTACTCTTACCGCTTATCTTGCGGGTGCTTTTGGGACTGCAGGTGATAAAGTAGCAGACGATTTCTGTATCAGACAGTTGCTGCCGAATAAATTGAAAGATCAATACTGCTTTAAAACTGAGGCAGCTATTGAGTGTCTGAAATTTGTGAAAGGTGAGAAGATATGGCTGAAGTAACAATTCCAAAGGAAAAAATGAATTATACAATCGACCTTCTGATCACTATGGTGACAGATGAAATCGCAGAAGAGACAGGCAAGGACAGAAACGAGGTATTGACAGATTTTTTGTGTTCAAAGACAGGAAAAGCACTGTATGATGAGAAGACAAAGCTGTGGTGCACTGGTCCGGCATATATAGCTGAACTGTATATGGAAGAATTAAAGAAATCCTGATATGGGATGTGAGTTTAAATTTATACGACAATGGTGACAAAGACTTTCATTCCAAGGAGCAACAATTAAATATTTCAAAAACGCTGAGGTCAGCATTTCCTAATCACAGGACAACGACCTCAGTTTTTTATACCCAGGAATCGGCATTCATGAATAAGCCGGTTCTTTTTGTTTACAGAAAAAAGAAGGAGTACAAGAAAATGAGCAGAGCAAAAAATCCAAAGTATGAATCCATGTCATTGGAGGAACTGAAGGCCAACATGGAAAAGAGCAGACAGGAACTGGAGGCAGCAATTCACCACAAAAACATTCTGGAGCAGCGGAAGAAGCTGGTAGAACGCAGGGAACGTTCCCACCGGCTGATTGTCAAAGGGGCAGAGTTTGAGAAAGTATTTCCGCTGTCCAGAGATCTGGAACAGGAAGACGTCCAGGACATGATGAATCAACTGCAGAACAGCAGTTACAACAAGAGTATTGTGCGGCAGGCTCATATAGCCGCCTTACACAAAGATCAACAGCAGATTGCAGAAGCAGTAAAAAAGACAGAGAAGGGAGATGACAGTTAATGGCACTGTATCATTTTTCAGTAAGGAATGTATCCAGAGGGAAAGGGCAGATGGTGGTCGCTTCCGCAGCCTATATTTCCGGGCAGAGGATTTTTGACAGTTATTACAACAAGATACACGATTATACGAGCAAGTCAGGTGTGATATTTACAGAAATCCTGACACCGGAGTATGTGCCAGAGCGTCTGACTGACAGGGAAACACTCTGGAACGAGGTGGAGCATGTGGAACGGAACAACAAGGCACAGCTTGCCTATTCGTTTGACATTGCACTGCAGAATGAATTGACACTTGAGGAAAATATCAGACTGGCAAAAGAGTTCTGCCAGGAGCAGTTTGTGGCACGTGGCATGATCGTGGATCTGGCAGTCCATGAGGGAAAAGCGGAAAATGAAGAAGAACCGGATAATCCCCATTTCCATGTGCTTGTCCCAATCCGTCCTTTTACAGAGGAAGGAATCTGGGGCAATAAGCAGAGAAGGGAATATATTCTTGATGAGGATGGAAACCGGGTGAAGGATGCCAAAGGAAAAGATATGTTCAATGCTGTTTCTACTACCGGATGGAATGATCCGGAGCTTTTAAAAGAATGGCGGCGGGCATGGACAGAGAAAGTAAATGGGAAATTCAGGGAGTGCCACATGGCATCCAGAATCGACCACCGTTCCTACAAAGAACAGGGGATTGACCTGATCCCGACCATCCATGAGGGATATGAAGTCCGGGCAATGGAGAAAAAGGGAATCAAAACGGTGATCGGAGAATTGAACCGGGCAATCCGGCAGTTTAACCAGATGTTTATTTCTCTGAAAGAATCCATTCAGTGGATGAAGACAGCTTATGAGGAAATGAAAGCAGAGCTGGATCGCAGGCAGAACCCGACACTGCTGGAAAGCCTGCAGGATTATTATGATAAAAAGACACAGGGCAGACCACCACTTCCCAATTTTTATGCGGAGATGAAACAGAGAGGTAAGAATCTCTCCAATTTACAGGAGTTTGCAAAATCCATCAGTTATCTTCAGACACATCAGATAGAAACGATGGATGACTTGCAGGAACGGATTGAGGAACTGAACGGTGTTGTTTCTGTCAGTAAAAAAGAAATTTCTGAAAAGCGGAAACAGTTAAAGGAACTTGAGAATCTGGAAAAGATGGCAGAGGTAATAAAAACAAATCAGCCATTGATTGATGAGTATAACCATTTCTATTTTCAGAAAAGACGGGAGAGATATTATCAGCAGCATAAAAAAGAAATCAATTATTACCGCAAATGTGAACGGGAACTGAAACAACATCTGGATAAAAATGGAAAAGTGCCAACTGCCAGATGGAAACGGGAGAAAGAAGAACTTCAGGCGGGGATCGAAGAGCTGAAAGCAGATAATCAGCCGTACCAGGAGGAACTAACTTTTGTGAAAAAGGTACAGAGCTGTGCGGATATTGCCAGACGTGACCGGGAAATGGCAGAAGCAGATACTTCCGGGCGTTCAGAAGAAAAAAGGGAGAAGCAGGTGAAGTTCCCGACATTTTACACAGTTCAGGCGAAAGAGATTCTTGAAGAAAACGGGAAAGCAGAGCAACAGCCGTTGAACCAGTCGGAGCAGAATCCAGAAAAGAAGACCTCTCTTCTGAGAAAACTGGATGAAAAAAAGAAAGAGTGTGCAGAGCGTGATGCAAAACAACAGGCAGTGAAGAAAAAGCGAAACTATGACATGAGTTTATAACAGTCTGTCAGCAGGACAGACGGGAAAGGATGAGCAAAATGCAGTATACAGAAGAACAAATTATAAGAGCAAATCAGACAGATCTTGTTTCTTTTCTGAGCGCACAGGGAGAACAACTAGGGAAAAGCGGAAAGGAATACCGTTGGAAAAAGCATGACAGTGTAACGGTATCCGGAAACCGGTGGTACAGGCACAGTCAGGGGAGGGGTGGCTATCCGGTGGATTTTGTGATGGAATTTTACAATGCCACATTTCCGGAAGCTGTCAAGATGCTAACCGGGGAGGAAGGCGAAGGCAGGAACAGTACCTGCCCCGCCCCGTCCCCTGACTTCCGATTACCAGAGAAAGAGGAAAATAATGATAGAATCATCAGATATCTGACAGAAAACAGAGGGATTGAAAAGAATATGGTGGAGGAATGGATCGGCAGTGGGGATATTTATGAAGAAAAGAAGCACCATAATGTGGTGTTTGTTGGCAGAGATGCAGACGGTATTCCAAGATATGCCCATTGCAGGGGAACTGGTGAAACAAAATACCGGGGAGATGTGGCTGAATCTGATAAATCTTACGGATTCTGTCACAGAGGGACGGATAATCAGTTGTTTGTGTTTGAAGCAGCCATTGATCTGCTTTCTTTTATCCAATTATTTCCCAAAGACTGGAAAAAGCGGAGCTACCTGAGTCTGGGTGGCATTTCCAGTGCGGCACTGATGGCTTTTCTTTCTGAACGCCCTCAGATTACTTCGGTTTTCCTGTGCCTGGATAATGACCATGCAGGGAATGAAGCCAGTGAGAAATTGGCAATAGAAATCCCGGACGGATACAGTGTCATCCGTCTGAAACCGTCCCGAAAGGACTGGAATGAAATCCTCTGTGATAAAAATGCAGACAGGAAGAAATCAATCATTGAAACAGTTACAATGAAAGTACCGGAGAAGGAAGAACTGGTGCCGATGTTGTGTTATGAAGACATTGAACAGACCAGTGTAGAATGGCTGTGGTTTCCCTATCTGCCATTTGGAAAACTGACGATTATTCAGGGCAATCCAGGAGAGGGAAAAACTTATTTTGCCATGATGCTGACCGCAGCCTGCACGAACCGTAAGACTTTCCCGAACATGGAAGAGATTGAACCTTTTAATGTGATCTATCAGACTGCAGAAGACGGTATGGGAGATACGATTAAGCCGAGGCTGGTGGAAGCAGGAGCAGACCTGAGTCGGGTGATGGTCATTGATGATACAGAGGAAGCATTGACGTTATCCGATGACCGTATTGAAAAAGCAATCCGTCAGAATCAGGTCAGACTTTTAATCATTGATCCGGTACAGGCTTTTATCGGTGCCGATGTGGATATGAACCGGGCAAATGAAGTCCGTCCGGTATTCCGGAAACTGGGAATGATCGCTGAAAAGACCGGTTGTGCGATTGTGCTGATCGGACATCTGAATAAATCTTCAGGGACACAGAGTACTTACCGGGGACTTGGTTCTATTGATATCATGGCGGCGGTGAGAAGCCTGCTTTTTATCGGGAAAGTAAAGAAAGACCCGACAACAAGAGTACTGATCCATGAGAAAAGTTCTCTTGCACCTCCAGGTGAGACGATGGCATTTAAACTTGGAGATGAAGAAGGATTCCGCTGGGTGGGAGCTTATGAGATTTCCGCAGATGATCTTCTGGACGGAAAGGAAGGAAAGCCGACAGAAACAAAACTGCAACGGGGAACGAAACTGATCTATGAACTGCTTGCAGACGGAAATGCAGTCACAATCCGGGAACTGGATGAAAAGGCAAAAGCACAGGGAATCTCCCAGAGAACCATGCGAGAAGCCAGAAGCCGGATGAAAGAAGAACTGGATTATCGGATGAATGAAAAGCAGGAAAATACCATTCGATTAAAAAAACAAGGGAGAATGGGTGACGGCAGAATTTTGGAGTGAACGGCAGGCTTTATAGATACCCTATCTGCCGTCTGCCGTCTGCCGGTGCAAGGCAATCAAACGGAAATAGCAGGTATCCATACAGAATAAGGATTGCTGTGAATCTGGAACAAAAATGAATTGTAATATGGCGGATATAATGGTATGATTATCCGGTAACAGCAATGTTACGGGGAAGCACCTGTGACAGGGTGTGGCTGCCTCCTGATATTTACAGACCGGAGCCTTTCGGGGTTCTGAGATGAAAGAAAGGAGGTGCGTGATATGACAGCTTATGAGATTATCTCAATATTCTTAGGCGTACTCAGTTTACTGATCGCTTTTGGTAGCCTGTTAATTGCGATTATTGCCTTTCTTGATCGGAAGAACAAGAGGAAATAAAAATGCCTATCCTGTCTGCCAACAGGATAGGCGGTGGTCGTAAGACCATTTAGTCAACTCAGGCGGCATCCACTTTGGAGTGGGTGCTTTTCCTATAACAAATGTACCACACATTCCTCTTGTTTTCAATGGGAAAATTAAAATATGCAGTTCATCTGACAGGGATTTATCCCTGTCTTTATTATATCCCCAATTTCTGAAATGTTAATACAAAAATTTTAATATATGTAACCAACAGTCTGGGCAGTTAATCTGTAAAAATGGATTAGCTGCTCTTTTTTTGCAAAAAATGGAGGTTTTACAATGGCAGTGAAGAAGAAAATTATCAACATCAGAGTATATTTTGACGGTGATCAGGACGCAAAAGAAGTGTTTGCAGAGGTGATCGCACAGAAAATACGTGACACGAAAACAAAAGATAAACTTGCAATAATGAAAGATAAGCAGTATAATGATTATGAGTTCAGTAATCTGAAATCTGCGTAGGATGTGCAAAGTAACGGAGGTATCAGATGAACAACAGATATATGAGTAACAATATAGAAAGAAATGCAACCTGGAGAGTTGGTGTATACTGCCGACTTTCCAAAGATGACGAATTGACCGGAGAGAGTGCCAGCATCTCCAACCAGAGAGACATACTGGTGAATTACTGTCAGTCACAGGGCTGGCAGGTGGTGGATGTGTTTCAGGACGATGGTTATACAGGATTGAACACAGACCGACCTGATTTGCAGAGACTTCTCAAAGCCTGTGAAAAAGGACTGGTGAATCTTGTAATTACCAAAGACCAGAGCCGACTGGGACGAAACCATGTACAGACAGGATTTCTGATGGAGGAGTTTTTCCCAAAGCATGGAGTAAGGTATATCGCATTATATGATAATGTGGATACCTTTGCCGGAGACAATGAGATTGCCCCATTTAAGAACGTGCTGAACGAGATGTATTCCAGAGATATTTCCAAGAAAGTCCATGCGTCCTATCACCTGCAGGCAACCAAGGGAAAGTTTACAGGTGTTGTTCCACCACTGGGATATCAGAAAGACCCGGAGGAAAAGGGACATCTCCTGATTGACGACGAGACAGCACCGATTGTCCGGAAAATTTTCCAGTGGGCGGTGGACGGTCATGGGATTAACTTTATATCCAGAGAACTGGAACGCCAGCAGATTCCCTGCCCGTCATGGTGGCACCGGAAACGGGGACTCCGCACCTATTACACAAAATGGGAAAAGAAAGACCCGGAAAATGGGAAATATGTATGGGATGAATCCTATCTGAAATCCCTGCTGATGAATCCCGTTTACTGTGGTGACATGGCTTCCCAGAAAAGGTACTACCGTTTCAAGATTGGCAATCAGGGAGATAAAGCTCCGGAGGACTGGATCACAGTCAGGGATACCCACGAAGCAATCATTCCGCAGGATGTATTTGATCTGGTACAGGCAAAGATGAAAGGCAGGAAACGCCAGACAGAACAGGGAGAATACAGCATGTTTGCCGGATTACTCCGCTGTGCAGAGTGTGGCGGTGCGTTGACGTTGAAGAAGACGCACACCAAAGACCAGCATGAAGTTTATACCTGTTCCACTTATATCCATAAGGGGAAAGCACATTGTACCCAGCACCGGGTGGACGCTGATGACCTGTATGATGCAGTCCTTACCAGAATCCAGGAATGTGCAAAAGCAGTTACCGGAGACGGAACAGAACTGGAAAACCGGGTAAAGGAGTTATGCGAGGAAGATACACAGGGACACAGGGAAAGTCTGGAGAAGCTGGTATCAAAGCAGAAAGACCGCCTGGAAACGTTAGACCGGCTGATTGCAAAACTGTATGATGACCTTATCAATGACAAGATTACAGAATCTGTTTTTGATAAGATGCTGGAGAAGACACAGAAGGAGCAGACAGATATCAAAAAGGAACTTTTCCAGAATGAGAGTGTGCTGAATACGGAAGAAAAACTGGATGCACAGTCCCAGCAGTGGATTGACGATATTAGCGAGTATGCGGACATCAAAGAACTGGATGCCAATCTTCTGAACCGGCTGATCAGTAAAATCGTTATCTCAGAACCGCAGGAGAAAGACGGAACAGAAAATTACTGCCGTACTCCTGAAACGGTCACAATGGAAATTCATTTCAACTTAAAACCAATACCGGAGCTTGGAACCATCGAAAGAGGTTCCGGCTCCCATAAATAAGAAAAATCTATCAAAATTTAATCTATTTTAATCTTTTCAAGGCTCATTTCGAGCAAATATTTTCTCATAAAAGACATAAAACAGTTCATTCCCAGTGCCAGACCGGTTCCGATCAGGATCAGAGTCAGCTCATTCAGAGCAAAATTCAGACTATAATCCGGTGTCATCAGATAATGTGTACCCATTACCGCATTGACCGAAATCGTGTTCTGCCAGCCAAGAAGACAACAGCATACTACCATCAACAGGATATATACGATATAGTTCACCCACCCTGCCGGTGGAAAATGAAAACATACATAGATTAATCCCACGCACAGGAGAAAGGACATAATCCTGTCAACCGTCAGCTGAATCGTATCCTGTCTCGTGTCCTGCACGGTCAGAAGGGCAATGATCCCTGCTGATGTGGCATATGAGAGCTGTAAAAACTCTGCTGCTACAATCGCAATACCACTTCCAGCCGCTATTTTCAACGCTTTCAACATAAGGCGCCTGTATTTATGTGAAGTCATAAAAATTCCTATTATTCCGTAGTCCTTATCGTCCTCTGTATACCAGACCCTGCTCGGAATCCATGGTTACAAACGTACCGGATTTCAGAATTCTGGTTGCATTCTTTGCCTCGGTAATAACCGGAATATCCAGGGCAATACCAACAATGGCGGCATGGGAATACCGGTCTCCCTGTTCGGTAATGATACCTGCGGCATCTTTGAGCTGCGGCATCATATCATTATTGGTTGCAGATACAACCACGATATCTCCTGGTCTAAATGTCTTTGCCAGGTCTTCTGCGGAATTGCAGACACATACATTTCCGGAAGCTTTCAGTGCATTACACCCTCTTCCGGTGAGCAGTGTATTTCCAGCCACCTGGACCTTCAACATATTGGTTGTACCGGACAATCCAAGCGGTACACCTGCGGTTATGACTACCAGATCGCCTCTGGAAATCAATCCCTTATCCTCCGTCAGCTTCACTGCATGGTCAAACAGCTCATCTGCCGTCTCCTCTTCCTGCATTTCTACTGGAATAACACCCCACATCAGACTCAGCTGGCGGCATACTCTTGAATGAGTTGCACATCCGATAACCGGACAGGATGGACGATATTTTGCAATTCGGCCAACAGTACGACCAGATTTGGTCACGGCAACAATCGCTGCTGCATTCAGATCCATGGCAGTCGTACAGGTTGCATGGGAGATGGCATTGGTCACATCCGGGCGTTCTGCCAGACGTCTTGGTTTAAACTCTCGGGAATAATCAATATCCTTCTCGGTACGTTCTGCAATTCTCGCCATGGTGCGGACTGCCTCTACCGGATAAGCACCTGCAGCTGTCTCACCGGACAGCATAATTGCTCCGGTTCCCTGATAGATGGCATTTGCCACGTCAGAGGTCTCCGCACGGGTCGGACGCGGATTCTTTATCATGGAATCCAGCATCTGGGTCGCAGTAATAACCGGCTTACTCGCTTTCAGTGCCATCCGGATCAGTTTTTTCTGGATGACCGGCACTTCCTCCAGCGGAATCTCCACACCCATGTCACCCCGGGCAATCATGATACCGTCTGCCACACGGAGAATCTCCTCACAGTTCTCCACTCCCTGCATATTTTCAATTTTCGCAATAATATGAATATACTGTCCGCCTTTTTCTTCCAGAATCTTACGAATTTCCAGAATGTCATTGGCAGTTCTTGTAAAGGAAGCTGCAATAAAATCATAATCCTGCTCAGCTGCAAACACGATATCCTCATAGTCCTTCTGGCTGACAAAGGGCATCTTCAGTTCTACTCCCGGAACATTCACACCCTTATGATTGGAGATGAAACCACCGTTTTTCACCTGACAGACAATCTCCTCCCCTTCGATTTTCTGCACTTCCATGCCGATGAGTCCATCATCAATCAGAATGGAATCTCCCGGTTTTACGTCTTTATAAAGCTGCTTATAAGTAATGCTTACGATCTCTGCATTTCCAACGATATCTTCCGTAGTAAGAACGAAAGTTTGTCCTTTTTTCAGTTCGGCTTTTCCGCCCTCAATATCTCCAATCCGGATCTCTGGTCCCTTGGTATCCAGAAGTGCTGCCACCGGGAGTTCCAGTTCTTCCCGAAGTTTTTTCACCATATCCAGTCTTTTTTTCTGTTCCTCATGGCTTCCATGGGAAAAATTCATTCGCGCCACGGACATTCCTTCCAGCATCAGCTGGCGCAGTACATTCTCATCATCCGTAGATGGTCCCAAGGTACATACAATCTTCGTTTTTCTCATCTTCCATATATTCCTTTCCCTCATACTTCTATCTGAACAATCTTAATGTAACATTCGATTACCCTTTTTGCAACCGAAAAGAATGTTAAAAATTTGCTAATATTGTGTAAAAAACTCCGATAAGAACCATCTCTTATCGGAGTTTTCATTACTGTTTCAGCGATTATTCATTTACACTGTAGTTCGGTGCTTCCTTGGTAATATGGATGTCATGGGGATGACTCTCTTTTAAGGATGCAGCGGAAATCTTTACAAACTGTGCCTTGGTTTTCAGAGTCTCAATATCCGGCGCTCCGCACAGTCCCATACCGGAACGAACTCCACCAAGCAGCTGGAAGATGGTATCCTCTACATATCCCTTGTAGGCAACTCGTCCTTCTACACCTTCCGGAACCAGCTTCTTCGCATCGTTCTGGAAATACCGGTCTTTGGAACCATTCTCCATAGCGGAAATAGAACCCATACCACGATATACTTTGTATTTTCTTCCCTGATATAATTCAAAAGATCCCGGACTCTCATCGCAGCCTGCAAAGATACTTCCCATCATGCAGACATTGGCACCTGCCGCCAGAGCTTTCGTGATATCTCCGGAATATTTGATACCGCCATCTGCGATAATCGGAATACCATATTTGTCAGCTACTTCGTAGCTGTCCATAACAGCACTGATCTGCGGAACACCCACACCGGATACCACACGGGTAGTACAGATAGAACCAGGTCCGATACCCACCTTGACAGCATCTGCACCAGCTTTGATCAGAGCTTCGGTTCCTGCTCCGGTTGCCACATTTCCTGCGATAACAGGCACATCCGGGTACGCATTCTTCAGCATATCCAGGCAGCGGATAACATTTGCAGAATGACCGTGGGAAGAGTCCAGTACCAACACGTCAACATGAGCCTCAATCAGTGCTTTGGCACGATCCAGAACATTCGCGGTGATACCAATACCTGCGCCGCAGAGAAGACGTCCCTGTGCGTCTTTTGCTGCCAACGGATATTTGATCTGTTTCTCAATATCTTTAATGGTAATAAGACCTTTCAGGTTGAAATCCTTATCTACGATCGGAAGTTTTTCTTTTCTTGCTTTTCCAAGAATAATTTTTGCTTCTTCCAGCGTAATGCCTACCGGTGCAGTTACCAGGTTCTCAGAAGTCATGGACTCTTTGATCTTCTTGGAAAAATCAGTTTCAAATTTCAGGTCACGGTTGGTAATAATACCGACCAGTTTTTTTCCCTCAGTAATCGGCACACCGGAAATCCGGTATTTTGCCATCAGTTCATTAGCATCTGCCAGTGTATGCTCCGGACTCAGAAAGAAGGGATCTGTGATAACGCCGTTTTCGGAACGTTTTACTTTATCTACCTCTTCTGCCTGCTCCTCAATTGACATATTTTTATGGATGATACCAATACCACCCTGTCTGGCCATTGCAATTGCCATGCGGCTTTCTGTTACCGTGTCCATTCCTGCACTCATCAGCGGAATATTCAGTTTTACTGTCTTGGTAAGCTGTGTCTCCAGACATACCTGATTCGGGATCACTTCCGAGTAGGCCGGAACAAGAAGAACATCATCAAATGTAATGCTCTCACCGATAATTTTACCCATCTCGCTTCCTCTCTTTCTTATCGTATTTTTTGTTATTAGATATTCTAATAAGTATAACTAAACTCAGTAAAAAAAATAATAATTAATTAAGTTTTAAAACAGTCTAACAGATCACTTAAGTAATGTCAATGGGTTTTCTTACAGAACGCAAAAAAGACTGCGGGAAAACCCGCAGCCTTTTGAAAATTCGGAAATTACATCATTCCCATTCCGCCGCCAGCCGGAGCTGCTGCCGGAGCAGGCTCTTTGATATTTGCAACGCATGCCTCAGTGGTCAGGAATGTGGATGCTACACTGGTAGCATTCTGCAGTGCAGTTCTGGTAACCTTAGCCGGATCCAGAATACCTGCCTCTACCATGTTGACATACTGCTCATTGTAAGCATCGAAGCCAACACCAACCTCAGACTCACGTACCTTGTTGATGATAACAGCGCCTTCCAGTCCTGCATTTGCAGCGATGTGGAACAGCGGAGCTTCCAGTGCTTTCAGGATCACCTTACCGCCGGTCTTCTCATCACCTTCCAGCGTATCAACCAGTTTTGCAACCTCTTTGGAAGCATGGATGTAAGCAGATCCTCCACCGCAGATAATACCTTCTTCAACTGCTGCTCTGGTAGCTGCCAGTGCATCTTCCATACGAAGTTTTGCTTCTTTCATCTCGGTCTCGGTAGCAGCACCTACGCGGATAACAGCAACCCCACCGGACAGTTTTGCAAAACGCTCCTGAAGTTTTTCTTTATCAAATTCAGATTTGGTGTTCTCAATCTCAGCTTTAATTGTCTTAACACGATCAGCAATTGCCTCTTTGTCGCCAAGACCATCTACAATAACAGTAGATTCTTTCTGTACTTTTACAGATTTTGCACGTCCAAGCATATCAATGGTAGCATCTTTCAGTTCAAGACCAATCTCCTCGGAGATTACAGTACCACCGGTCAGGATTGCGATATCCTGCAGCATTGCTTTTCTTCTGTCACCATAACCCGGAGCTTTTACTCCTACAGCAGTGAAGGTTCCACGCAGTTTGTTCAGTACCAGAGTGGTCAGAGCTTCGCCCTCGATATCCTCTGCGATGATGAGCAGTTTCTTACCGGACTGTACCAGCTGCTCCAGTACCGGGAGGATCTCCTGGATATTAGAAATCTTCTTATCAGTAATCAGGATGTACGGATCATCCAGAACTGCTTCCATCTTCTCAGTATCAGTTGCCATGTATGCGGAAATGTATCCACGGTCGAACTGCATACCTTCTACTACATCCAGCTCGGTCTGCATGGTCTTGGACTCTTCGATGGTAATAACACCGTCGTTTGCTACTTTCTCCATAGCGTCTGCAACCATATCACCTACTTTGTCATCTCCGGCAGAGATTGCTGCAACTCTTGCCATCTGATGTTTTCCGGATACTTTGCTGCTCATAGCTGCGATTGCTTCTACAGCTTTGTCAGTTGCTTTCTTCATACCTTTTCTCAGGACAATCGGGTTAGCACCTGCTTCCAGGTTCTTCATTCCTTCGTGGATCATTGCCTGAGCAAGAACAGTAGCGGTCGTAGTACCGTCACCGGCTACATCGTTGGTCTTGGTAGCTACTTCTTTTACCAGCTGTGCGCCCATGTTCTCGAACGGATCTTCCAGCTCAATCTCTTTTGCAATGGTAACACCATCGTTCGTGATCAGCGGAGCGCCAAACTGTTTGTCAAGAACTACGTTTCTTCCTTTCGGTCCGATGGTTACGCGGACAGTATCTGCAAGTTTATTAACACCGGCTTCCAGTGCTTTTCTGGCATCAACGCCATATTTCAAATCTTTAGCCATGATTCAATTCCTCCTGTCATACTGACATTATATTTTTGATTATTCTACAATTGCAAGAATATCATTCTGTCTTACGATAACGTACTCTTCCTCGTCAAGTTTTACTTCATTACCTGCAAACTTGGAATAGATTACCTGATCGCCAACCTTTACCTGCATGGTAACTTCTTTTCCGTCAACCATTCCACCAGGTCCTACTGCAACAACTTCTGCTGTTACCGGTTTCTCCTGAGATTTTGCTGCAAGGATAATTCCGGATTTGGTGGTCTCCTCTTTCTCTGTCTGCTTTAATACAACTCTGTCACCCAAAGGTACTAACTTCATGATAATTCCTCCTGTCATACTTCCATTTCATTTTATTAGCACTCACTTAAGTCGAGTGCTAACCTTTAGTCATTATATTAGTATGGTTGTAGTAAAATGTCAATGGGGAATTTTTAATTTTTCAAAATTTTAATAATTTTTACCGGGCATCCGGTTCTTTTCTACTTTTTCCAGCTCTTCAAACACACACTCATTGATGACCTTGATATTGGTTCCCTTCATTCCGGAGGAACGGGACTCAATGACTCCTGCACTCTCAAATTTGCGGAGAGCATTGACAATTACAGAACGGGTGATACCTGCTTTATCAGCAATACGGCTGGCCACCAATGTACATTCGTCACCTTTCATCTCTTTAAAAATCAGAAGAATCGCTTCCAGCTCTGTTACAGACAGCGTGCTGATGGCAGACTGTACAATGTGCTGTCTGCGGATTTCCTCCGCATTTTCTTCGTGAACGGCACGCATCATCTCCAGACCAACAACCGTCGTGCCGTATTCACTTAAAATAATATCATCGATATCGTAATCATTTTCGTATTTATAAAGGAACAGTGTTCCCAGACGTTCTCCTGCAATATCAATGGGCGTCACCAGTGCGTGATACTTTTTAATATTCTCCACAGCAAATCCCAGTGTCTGCAGATTCACATTTTCTTTTGTGGAAAGAATTCCCAGAAGGCGCTCATTCAGAAGCGGATCAATAAGACCACCTACTTTATCTACGATCAGTTCATGAATCTCCTCTACGCCTTCGAAGCTGCTGATGCCCAGAACTTTTCCTTTTTTACTGATAACCAGAACATTGGAATTCAAAATATCTGACAGAACCCGGCAGATATCATTGAAGACCACTTTGCTGGAATTGTTATTATGCAGAAGCTTGTTGATTTTTCTTGTTTTGTCTAATAATTGTACACTCATTTTTCTCTCCCATATCCATGTAATATTCAGCGCCCCATTCAGAAAATCACCTTTTTACGGCGCTAACTGGCTCTATAAACGCACAAAGTGCAGCCACCCCACGCGGCTGCACTTTGCATATTAGCATATTTGTCTGTATATTTCAATCAATTCTGAAAATTATTTGTTTTCTTTTTCTCCGGTCTCTTCCTTCGGTGCTTCCGGGCGTTTCCATGATACGTAATCACAATCTGGATACCCCTCACAGCTATAGAACTTCCGTCCTTTGGAAGACCGTCTGAGTACAACTTCTTTTCCACACTTCGGACATTTTACGCCAATCTTTTCCAGATAAGGCTTGGTATTCCTGCATTCCGGAAAACCAGGGCAGGCCAGGAATTTTCCATGGGGGCCATATTTCACCACCATGTTCCGTCCGCACTGCTCACAGACCACATCAGACACTTCATCCTGAATCTTCACTTTTTCCAGATCCGCTTCTGCCTTCTCCACAGCTGCTGCCAGATCCGGATAGAAATTACTGACCACAGTCTTCCAGCTGACCTTTCCTTCTTCTACCATATCAAGAAGAGACTCCACATTTGCAGTGAAATCCGGTTCCACAATACTCGGGAAAGCCTGCTTCATCATATTGTTGACCACTTCACCCAGCTCGGTCAGATAAAGGTTCCGTCCTTCTTTTGCCACATAGCGGCGGGCAATAATGGTACTGATGGTAGGCGCATAAGTACTTGGACGTCCAATGCCCAGTTCCTCCAGTGTCTTGACCAGTGCCGCCTCTGTATAGTGTGCCGGTGGCTGTGTAAAATGCTGTTTGTCTTCCAATTCTTTCAGCGTCAGTTCTGAATCCGGTCCCAGCTCCTTTAAAAGATTCAGGCTTCCACCCTTCTCATCATCCTCCTGCGTATAGACAGACATAAATCCATCAAAAGCGACAGAAGATGCAGATACGGTAAAGCGATAGCCGCCTCCGTCGATCTTCACCGCCATCGTATTGTATCTGGCATCTGCCATACAACTGGCTGTAAACCGTTTCCAGATCAGCTGATACAGACGATACTGGTCTCTGGAAAGAGACTCCTTGATAGAAATCGGCAGTCTGCTGATATCGGTAGGACGAATCGCCTCATGGGCATCCTGGATCTTCTTGCCTGTTGCCTTTTTTGTCTCTCCATGGCGCAGATAATTTTCTCCATACTGTTCCCCGATATAGGACTCTGCCATGTGGGCTGCCTCATCGGAAATACGCGTCGAATCCGTACGAAGATAGGTGATAATACCTACGGTTCCCTGTCCTTCAATGTCAATTCCCTCGTATAACTGCTGCGCCAGACGCATGGTCTTGGAAGTGGAAAAGTTCAGTACTTTGGATGCTTCCTGCTGCAGGGTACTGGTGGTAAACGGCAACGGTGCCTTCTTAGTACGTTCTCCCTTCTTCACATCAGTTACGGAAAACTCTGCACCATCCAGAGCTTTCAGTACCTGATCCATCTCTTCTCTGGAATGAATCTCCTTCTTTTCCTCCGGAGTTCCATAGAATTTAGCCGTCAATGGCTTTTTCTCACCTTTGACCTGAAACTCTGCATCCAGGCTCCAGTATTCTTCGGGTACAAATGCATTGATCTCTTCTTCCCGGTCCGCAATCAGGCGCAGAGCCACAGACTGTACACGGCCTGCACTCAAACCTCTCTTCACCTTCGCCCAGAGAATCGGGCTGATCCGATAACCCACCATACGGTCGACCATTCGTCTTGCCTGCTGGGCATCCACCAGATCCATATCAATTTCACGGGCATGTTTGATGGATTCCTTCACTGCACTTTTGGTAATCTCATTAAAGGTAATCCGGTACATCTTCTTATCTTCCAGTCCCAACGCTTTTGAAAGATGCCAGGAAATCGCCTCTCCCTCACGGTCAGGGTCAGTTGCGAGATATACTTTATCTGCTTTTTTTGCTTCTTTCCGAAGTTTTGCAAGGATATCCCCCTTGCCCCGGATGGTAATATACTTGGGTTCATAATCATGATCCACATCAATTCCAAACTGACTCTTGGGGAAATCCCTCACATGTCCGTTGGAAGCCACAACCTCATACTGGGCTCCCAGAAATTTTTTAATTGTTTTCACCTTCGCCGGTGACTCCACAATCACTAAATACTTTGCCATCTGTAATTTTTAAATCCGTCCTTACATAATGATTCTTCTGAATTTCCCTGATAAGTCCTCTAAGCTCCAGTCCTGTAAGAACTGCGAGCACTCTGGAAGCGGGAAAACCTGTTCTTCGAACCAGTTCTTCCAGACTCGCCGGTTGTAAACGTATCCAACTATACACGATATTTTCTTCCTTTGCAAGTAAAATTTTTGTGTTTTTTTCGGGAAGAGCTGCCTCTTTTTCAGAAATTCCAAGGGCTTCCAGAATCGTTTCCGGACTTTCTGCCACCCCGGCACCCTGCCGGATAAGATCTAAACACCCCCGGCTTAACTCGTCCGTTATCCGTCCCGGGACTGCCCATACATCCTTTCCCTGTTCCAGCGCAAAGTCCGCGGTAATCAACGAACCGCTTTTTTCTCTGGCTTCTACCACCAGTACCAAATCCGATAATGCACTAATCATTCGGTTGCGTGCCGGAAAATGATATGCCAGCGGCGGCTTCCCGGGCGGCTGTTCCGAAAGAACTCCTCCGGTCTCACAGATTTTTTCATACAGTGCCTGATGCCCGGATGGATAGCAGATATCCACACCACAGCCTTCCACAGCAAAGGTGTCTCCTCCTGCTTCCAGTGCGCCTTCATGAGCCATGCCATCAATTCCCCAGGCCAATCCACTGATAATCTGCACGCCGGCGCCTGCCAATTCCCGTGCAAAATACCTTGCAGTCTCATTTCCATAGACAGTGGACCTTCTGGCTCCCACAATAGCCACCGTCGGCCGATGTTCTTCCGGAAATCTCCCGATTCCCCACAGCACCGGCGGCATGCCTTTTAGTTTCCGCATACGTTCCGGATAATATTCTTCCTCCCTGCAGATCCGGAAAATGCTGTTTCTTCTATTATATATGATGTCCACCCCCTCGTTACTCCCAGATTTTCTGATCTGCAGACCGATAACCAATGGCTTCCAGAAGATGGGGTTCCCGGATATTTTCTTCCCCCTCCAGATCCGCAATGGTTCTGGCCACTTTAATGATCCGGTGATACCCTCTGGCACTTAAATTCATCCGTTCAAAAGCCAGTTCCATAATTCGCTGCTCTCTTGTTTCCAAGCTGCAGAATTCCAGGAGCGCTGCAGCCTTCAGATGAGAATTATATTGCCAGGTACAATGTTCATAGCGCTTTTTTTGAATCCGTCTGGCAGCCTCCACCCGCTCCCGGATTGCTGCCGAACTTTCATTTTCCGCTGTTGTGGAAATATCCCGATATTCCACCTTGGGCGTCTCCATGCAGATATCAATCCGATCCAGTAAGGGGCGTGAAATTTTCCTGAGATATCGATTTACCTCACCTGGCAGACAATGGCACCTGCTGCGATCTGGATAGTAACCGCACTTACAGGGGTTCATCGCCGCTACCAGTTGAAACCTTGCCGGAAAACTATACTTTCCCTCTGTTCGGCTGATGGTAATCTGTCCTTCCTCCATAGGCTGCCGGAGCACTTCCAGTGCATTTCTCGAAAATTCTGGCAGCTCATCCAAAAATAACACACCTCCGGTGGCCAGACTGATCTCACCTGGATGAATTCTTCGCCCACCGCCTGCCAGTGCATTTGCAGAAATAGTGTGGTGAGGAGAACGGAAAGGTCTTCTGGTAATCAGACCTCCCTGCTCTGCCAGCAGGCCGCAGGCACTGTAAACCTGGGAAATCTCCATACTTTCTTCCAGGGATAGTTCTGGCATAATGGACGGCATCCGCCTGGCAATCATCGTTTTTCCGGCTCCCGGACTTCCAATCATCAGGAAATTATGCATGCCCGCCGCCGCAATTTCCGCAGCACGTCGAACTCCCGCCTGGCCGTTTACCTCTCTGAAGTCCTCCCCCGGCAGCACTTTCCCCGGTACCCAGGTCTGCACTTTTTCTGTCCGCTCCCGGCAGACATATTCTGACAGAAGACACTCCAGCAGATCTTTCATACTTCCAATTCCCACAACATCAATGCCCCTTATCCAGGAACCTTCCCCTGCATTTTTCTTCGGAACCAGACAGCACCTGCATCCTAGTTTTTTTGCTAAAAGTACAGTTTGCAGCACTCCTCCCACCGGATACACCTGGCCATTTAATCCCAGTTCCCCTACTACCATAACATTTCTGACAAATTCTTCCGGTAGAATTCCAAACGCCGCCAGGAGGGCTGCTGCTACCGGGAGATCATATCTGGTCCCCTGTTTTCTGATATCCGCCGGCGAAAGATTCACCGTAATTCTTTTTGGAGGGATCTGAATCCCTGTATTTTTCAGCGCCGTGCGTACACGGTCGGCTGCTTCTCTTACTTCCGGTGACAGGTCTCCTACCATACAGAACATGGGCAGACCGTCGCAAACATCTGCTTCCACCTGTACCGGACGCGCTTCTACCCCCAGCACCGCAGCTGACAATATCATACTGAACATTGTGTGGTTCCTCCATCAATTGTAAACTGGAAAAATCTGCGATTTGCATTTCAGAATTTAGACATGGTAAGTATAACACAGTTCTCCCCGGAACTCAATCTTCAAAACAAGCTCGCAAACGGGTCAGGGCATTTTTCTCAATCCGGCTGATATAGGATCTGGAAATTCCTAGTTTTTGGGCAATTTCCCGTTGTGTATATTCCCTTCCGTGATAAAGTCCATACCTCATAATCAGCACCTGCCGCTCCCTTGGCGTCAGCACCTCCTCCAGAAGCCGGTACATTTTGGCGGTATCATCTTTTAAACCAATCTGTTCCAGTGCCTCTGGGGCCCCACTCTCGATGACATCCAGAAGTTGGATCTCATTGCCCTCTTTGTCCGTCCCAATGGGTTCATAATAAGACGACTCTTTCATATATTTTTTCTTCGCCCGCAGGTACATGAGCAGTTCATTTTCCACACACCGCGCTGCATAAGTTGCCAGTTTGCTTGCCTTTTCATGATTGAAAGTATCCACGGCCTTGATAAGACCAATGGTTCCGATGGAGATCAGTTCTTCCATATCATCTTCCGCTGACTGGTATTTTTTTGTAATATGCGCTACCAGCCGCAGGTTATACTCGATCAGGATACGGCGCGCCTCTCTGTCTCCCTGCCGCAGTCTGTGCAGATAATATCGTTCCTCTTCTGCCGTAAGGGGTTTCGGAAAAGTCCTCAAAAAAAGACACCTCAGCGCGGATTTATTACATCTTATGTAGTAAATCCGCAAGAAGTGCCTTTCCTTTTTTATCTTATGTTTTTAGTTGGCAGAGTCGTCCTTTCTCCGCAAAATATCCATCTGGTCCGGTGTCTGTGTGAGTTTTACCCGCAATGCCTGTTTTGCATGCGGTGCACTCTCCTGCGCATTTCCATCCAGATCCCAGATTCCTTCCACCTTGGTCAACACATTCCGACCATCCGGTTTCATGATTTCAACGGTCTCTCCAACGGAAAATTTGTTGCGCTGTTCCAGTGCAAACCGTCCCTCAGCATCTGCCTCTCCGGCAATTCCCAGATAAACGTAATCCTTGTCATAGGTATTGCTGTCATAAATCTGAGAGTTTTCATCTGGCTTTCCATAGAAAAATCCGGTGGTAAATCTCCGATAGGTACATCCGGTAATCTGCTGTTCATACCAGGACATGTTCTTCTCATAAACATCCCTGCCCTGTGCCAGATCGTCCAAAGCTTTCCTATAGGTACGTGCTACCGTTGCTACATAGAGGGCCGTCTTCATACGTCCTTCGATTTTCAGACTGTCAATTCCGGCATCCACCAGATCCGGCAGATGATCGATCATACACAGATCTCTGGAGTTGAAAATATAGGTTCCTCTCTCATTTTCATAAACCGGCATATACTCACCCGGTCTTGTCTCTTCCACCACAGAATATTTCCAACGGCAGGGATGGGTACAGGATCCACGGTTAGCATCCCGACCGGTAAAGAAGTTACTCAGAAGACATCTTCCGGAATAAGAAATGCACATAGCTCCATGTACAAAAGTCTCTATCTCCAGGCTGTTTGGAATATGATTCCGGATTTCCTTAATCTCTTTCAAGGATAACTCACGTCCGGTTACTACTCGGGTGGCACCCTGTCGATGCCAGAATAGAAACGTCATATAGTTGACATTATTTGCCTGGGTGGAGATATGAATATCAATCTCCGGGCAGACTTCTTTTGCAATGGTAAACATACCCGGATCAGAAATAATCAGCGCATCCGGTCTGATAGCTTTCAGCTCCTCGAAATACGCTCTTGCACCTTCCAGATCTTCATTATGGGCCAGAATATTAGCCGTCACATATACTTTCACTCCATGGTCGTGGGCATAACCGATTCCCTCCGCCATATCCTCCATGGAAAAATTCTTCGCTTTTGCACGGAGTCCAAATGCCTCCCCGCCGATATATACCGCGTCCGCGCCGAAAGTAACTGCTACCTTCAGAACTTCAAGGCTGCTGGCCGGCACCAGCAGTTCCGGCATTTTTTTCATCATTGTTCTTCCTTTCTTTCCTGCAGTTTCCGCTTCTTCACACTGACTGTCACGCCATCTCCCAGCGGAAGAATGGATGTGGCCAGTTCCTCACAGTGGGTAATGGTATACAGATACTCCCTCATTCTGGCATGAATAGTGCGGTCTCTTCTCTCTACTGCAAACCGGGACTGTACTATATTTCCATCCTGCAATACATTGTCCGTTACCAGAATTCCTCCTTCCGGCAGCATTCGGAGCAGCTCCGGAAGATAGTAAATATACTGTGCCTTGGCGGCATCCAGAAACATAAAATCATAGGGGCCCGAAAGCCCCTTTAACAATTCCATTGCATCTCCGGGCAGAAGCGTAATCTGCTCCTCTTTTCCTGCTTTCTGAAAATTTTCCCTGGCAATAGGAATCCGCTTCTCGTAATTCTCAATCGTGGTAATTTTACAGGCGGGATCCACATATTCACTCATGAGAAGTGCTGAAAATCCCACCGCAGTTCCGATTTCCAGAATCTGTGTCGGACATTTCATCTGCACTAACATTTTCAAAAGGCTCTGGGTCTCCTTCCGGATAATCGGCACCCGGTTTTTAAGAGCCGTCTGCTCCAGTTCTTCCAGAAACGGAATTTCCTCCAGACTCAGGGAATTGATATATGCCGTTATTCTCTCATCTACGATCATGTGTTATCTCCTGAGTCATCGACTTCTCCTGCCATAATTTTCATCATTTCCCGCGGAGTCATGGATGTATTCAGCACATAGGTGCCTTCCTTCAGCTTATCCCCATATTTGGTTACTTTCAGCTGGACCTTAAATACATCCGCACTTTCCACCAGACCTTTGCGTTCCAGGAGCTTTGCTACCTTTCCCGCAGACATATCTTTGGTAATCGTTACACTCACATCCCGGCCAGGTTCCGGATCTACCGCCGTATCTGATACGACACCATAGCAGTAATTATAGGTGGTCTGTCCTATTCTGAAAATTGCTGCTACCACAAGAATCAGTATCGCCAGCCGTAAAAAGAACAGTCCCAGCGACAGCATCCAGTTTCCTTCCTTCATGTTTCGTAAACTTCCTCTCTTATACCTCCATGATGATCGGAAGAATCATGGGATTTCTCTTAGTCTTCTTTCTAATATAGTCTCCCAGTGCATCCTTCATCACGTTCTTCATCTTACCCCAGTCGGTAATATGACGATCAAGACATTTCTCCACTGCATCATAAACAACAGCTCTTGCCTGCTCCATCAGATCTTCTGATTCTCTTACGTAAACAAAACCTCTGGATACAATGTCCGGTCCGGACAGCAGAGTGTTGCTTCCCTTATCCAAGGTCAGGACAATAATCATGATACCATCTTCTGCCAGGTGCTGGCGGTCACGCATGACAATACTGCCCACATCACCGACACCAAGTCCGTCTACAAAGATTGCCCCTGTGTGTACTTTGTCTACCACTTTTGCAGACTCTGCATCCATCTCAATGACATCACCGGAACGAAGGACAAAAATATTTTCCTTCTCAATGCCCAGTTGTGCAGCAATCGAAGCCTGTGCTTTCAGATGGCGGTACTCACCATGTACCGGAATGGCATATTTCGGATGTACCAGGGAATAAATTAGTTTGATCTCCTCCTGGCAGGCATGTCCAGATACATGGGCATCCTGGAAAATAACATTGGCACCCTTTGCAGACAATTCATTAATCACCTTGGACACTGCCTTTTCATTTCCCGGAATTGGATTGGAACTAAAAATAACCGTATCTCCCGGCATAATATGCACTTTGCGGTGCAGATTCTGCGCCATTCTGGACAGAGCCGCCATGGACTCTCCCTGGCTTCCGGTGGTAATCAATACGGTTGCCTCCGGCGGATAATTGTTCAGCTGTTCAATATCAATCAACGTATTATCCGGCACATTGATATATCCAAGTTCTGCAGCCGTGGTGATGACATTTACCATGCTGCGTCCTTCAATGACTACTTTTTTATTGTATTTATAAGCAGAGTTGATAATCTGCTGTACACGGTCTACATTAGATGCAAAGGTCGCCACAATAATTCTGGAATTACAGTGTTCTGCAAACAGAGTGTCCATGGTTCTTCCTACGGTCTTTTCAGACTGGGTAATGCCCGGGCGCTCTGCATTCGTACTGTCGCACATCAGTGCCAGCACACCTTTCTTACCAATCTCCCCGAAACGCTGCAGATCAATACTGTCTCCGTATACCGGCGTATAATCTACTTTAAAGTCTCCTGTATGCACCACGGTTCCTGCCGGGGAATAGATTGCCAGTGCGGAGGCATCCGCGATGCTGTGGTTGGTCTTAATAAACTCCACGCGGAATTTTCCAAGATTAATAGACTGACCGTGACGTACCACTTTCCTCTTCGTGGTGCGGAGCATATTATGCTCTTTTAATTTGTTTTCAATAAGGGCAATGGTCAGTTTGGTGGAATATACCGGCACATTGATATCCTTCAGAATATATGGCAGTGCGCCGATGTGATCCTCATGTCCATGAGTGATCACGAATCCCTTTACTTTGCTGATATTCTGCTTCAGATAGCTCACATCCGGAATGACCAGGTCAATTCCCAGCATATCATCCTCCGGAAATGCCAGACCGCAGTCCACAACAACAATACTGTCTTCAAATTCAAAGGCAGTTATATTCATTCCGATCTGCTCAAGTCCGCCCAACGGAATGATACGCAATTTTGAATTGTTCACATTTTTCAAAAAAATAACCTCCTGTTTATATTCTTGTATTTACTTTTATATTTCAGAACAGTCACACGCTGTCCTATCGTTCGATCTCCACATCATCCAGAAGCTGCTCAAATACAGTCAGAACCGCACTCAGTTCCTGTTCATCCTCCACAATTTCATAGAGGCTCTCCTGCTCTTCTTCAGATGCCATATCTTTGAGTATCAGGCACTCTCCGTCATCCTCTTCTGAATCTGCTACTAAAAGATAATTCACTCCGTTCACACGGGTCTGTTCCAATACATAAAACTCTGCCTGTTCTCCGTCTTTTCCCTGAAAGGTCAATTTTTCCATTATTCTCTCCTGTTGCTCTCCGCATCCAGATATCCCTGAAGAATGAATACGGCTGCAATCTGATCTATATGCTCTTTTCTATGCTCTCTGCGTACACCGCTTTCCATCAGCGTTCGTTCCGCTGCTACCGTCGTAAGCCGCTCATCCCACATAACAACAGGCAGACCTGTTCTCCGTTTCAGCATTTCTGCAAATTCCAGAGATTTTTCAGCCCTGTCGCCAATGGTATTATTCATATTTTTCGGAAAACCAAGTATGATTTTCTCTATCTCATACTCCCTGCACAATTCCTCAATTCTGGCCAGCGTCCGGCGCAGTTTCGTCTCCTGCGGTCTGCTGATGGTCTCCACCGCCTGAGCGGTCAGTAAAAGAGCATCACTAACTGCGACTCCTACTGTTTTGGAGCCGTAGTCAAGTCCCATTATTCTCATCTTCTGCCTATCCCTTTACTGTCTTATCAATATATACTCTCAATAACTCTTCCACCAATTCATCCCGTTCCACCTTCATAATCAGGCTTCTGGCTCCCTTATGACTGGTAATGTAAGTTGGGTCTCCTGACATAATATATCCTACAATCTGGTTCACAGGATCATAACCCTTCTCGGTCATGGCCTGGTATACCAGCTGAAGAATCTCTCCAACCTTTAATTCCTGATCGGACTGAATTTTAAAATACTGTGTATTGTCCAGTTTCTTCATAGTCCCACGTCCTCAACTGTAGTCTCTATTTAGTTTACTATACTATTGTGTAAAATTCAATGGATATTTTCCGACAGACTTCGCCGTCAAATCCGCTTTCCCAGCAGAATTCCTTCTTTTTCCATTAGTTTTTCCACATGGACCGTAACGATTTCTCCTGCAGATACACTGCCCTCCGGCACAACAATTTTCACATATTCCTTCGTATGTCCCACCATAAAGGTCTGCCCGCTCATCCTGTGCTCTTCTTCCACCAGAATCTCCTGGTTTCTTCCCACCAGACGCTTCCGGTAAATGGTGCTGTTCTGTTCTGACAGCTCCAACAGCACATCACTTCTGGCCGTCTTCACCTGCTCCGGAATCTGATCCGGCATCCGGTCAGCCTTCGTTCCTTTTCTTCTGGAATACTTGAACACATGGGTTTCATAGAAACGGATTTCCTTCAAAAATGTGAGCGTTTCAGCAAATTCTTCCTCCGTCTCACCTGGAAATCCTACAATCACATCGGTCGTCAGAGCCGGTTCATCAAAATACTGTCTCAGCCTCTTACAGCACTGACGGAATTCTTCCGTATTGTACTTGCGGTTCATCCGCTTCAACGTCGCATCGCATCCGCTCTGCAGAGACAGATGAAAGTGAGGGCACAGTTTCGGTTCTTCCGATAAGCCTTTTACAAACTCTTCTGTCATAATCCGCGGTTCCAGCGAACCAAGACGGATTCTCTGAATTCCCTCAATCTTTCCAATTTCCTGAATAACAGATAGCAGCGTTTCTTTCTCCAGATCCACGCCATAGGAATCCAGATGAATCCCTGTCAGGACCACTTCCTGATAACCATTTTCTGCCAGCCGCTTTGCTTCTGCCACTACATCTGCAAGTTTTCTGCTTCTTACACGTCCTCTGG
This sequence comes from Hominiventricola sp., assembly GCF_057604405.1. Taxonomy (NCBI): domain Bacteria; kingdom Bacillati; phylum Bacillota; class Clostridia; order Lachnospirales; family Lachnospiraceae; genus Hominiventricola; species Hominiventricola sp. The sequence continues at coordinate 68,419 of NZ_DBLYVB010000010.1, read as the reverse complement.
TGTAGGGGATAATACAGTAGCTGCAGAACTGGTTGCATCCATCCTGAATTTTCATGAATGCGCGGGTATGTCCGGCTGTCCGGCTTAAAGACAGCTCTTCATACGTATGCTCTCTGGCCAGATCATGAACATAAGATGCCGTATGTTCTTTCTCCCAATTCTCCAGAATCTCCGGCAGTCTGGTCTTCTCATTATTTCCAATCAATATATCCACAGCTGCATCCTTAAGGAGCTCTTCCCCTGCTGCCTGCACATAACAGCCTGCCGCAATAACCACTGCGTCCGGATTCATTTTTTTTGCACGATGAAGCATCTGACGGGATTTCCGATCTGCCATGTTGGTAACGCTGCAGGTATTTACAATATACGCATCTGCCTTCTCATCAAAGGGAACAATTTCATATCCGCATTGTTCCAGAATTTCCTGCATTGCCTCTGTCTCATAGGCATTTACCTTACATCCAAGGTTATGCAATGCTATTTTCTTCATATTTTCCTCCGAAAAAAATTTTTCACTTTCCCATTGACTTTCACTCCACAAGTCTTTAATATGATAGAAGAAAGAATACATTTGAAGGAGGAACGTTCAATGAAAACAGTTCATATTTCATTAAATTCTATTGATAAAGTTAAAGCTTTCGTAAATGAAATCACGAAGTTCGACAATGATTTCGACCTGGTATCCGGTCGTTATGTCATTGATGCAAAATCTATCATGGGTATCTTCAGTCTGGATCTTTCCAAACCGATCGAGCTGAATATTCATTCAGAAAGTAATGTCGATGAGATTTTGGAAGCACTTACTCCCTACATCGTAGATTAATCTTTGTTATTTCATGATGCCGCAGGAATGATCATCCCTGCGGCATTTTTATTACTGAATTTCAATAATTTCTTCTGTTTCCAGTGCGTGGGCTACCATCTCGTCGATCTTCTCTGCCAGCGCATGTTCAGACTTACGGATGATGTCAACTCTCGGTTTGGTTACCGGATGTTTGGCAACGAATGTCGTACAGCAGTCTTCGTAAGGAAGAATGGAAGTCTCATAAGTATCAATCTTCTTGGCAATCGTCACAATATCTTCTTTATCAAAAGCAATGAGGGGGCGAAATACCGGCAAAGTACATACATCGTTGGTCGCTGCAAGGCTCGGAACGGTCTGGCTTGCTACCTGTCCGATGCTTTCTCCGGTGATCAGGGCCAGGCATCCGGTATTTTCTGCCAGCGTCTGTGCAATCCGCATCATGTAGCGTCTCATGATAATGGTCAGCTCGTCATGGGGACACTGATCGTAAATATACATCTGAATATCCGTAAAATTAATGACATGCAGTTTGATCGGTCCTGAGTAAGCTGCCACTTTCTTTGCCAGATCTACCACCTTCTGCTTTGCCCGTTCACTGGTATATGGCGGTGCATGAAAATAAACCGCATCAATATAAACACCACGCTTTGCCACCATGTAACCTGCTACCGGGCTGTCAATTCCACCGGATAACAGCAGCATGGAACGACCATTGGTTCCCAGCGGCATACCGCCGGTTCCCGGAAGGATCTCGGAATAAATATAAATTCTTCCACGGATCTCAATATGAATGGTCACATCCGGTTTGTGTACGTCAACGGACATTTCCGGAAACGCATCCAGTATCCGGCCACCAAGCTCAGCATTGATAGCCATGGACTCCATCGGAAATCCTTTGTGGGCTCTTCTGGTATGGACTTTAAAAGTCTTCTTCTGACCTGCATACATTTCTCTGACATAATGTAATACATGTTCGGAAAGTTCTTCAAATCCTTCTCTTTCAACAATGACTACCGGGCAGATACCCACAATTCCAAATACTCTCTGAAGAGCCTCCACTGTCTCTTCATAATCAAAGGCACCGTGGGCCTCCACATAGATTCTTCCTTTTTCCTTGGTGACAACAAAGCTGCCTTCTACATTCTCCAGTACCTGTTTGATACGATCTACCAGAGCGTCCTCAAAGACATACCGGTTTTTTCCCTTGACACCGATCTCACCGTATTTAATCAAAAATGCCTGAAACATATTTTTCTCCTTTATCGGCGGACATAACGCCGCAGCATGGGAAGCAGCTCCCGCAGTTCCCTTACACAATAGTCTGTCTCTTCTTCGGTAGTTTCAAAACAAAAACTGAACCGAATGGTGCTTCCCAGCAGATCTTTTTCAACACCCATACTTTTCAGTGTATGGCTGACTGCCGGTTTGTTGGATGAGCAGGCAGAACCTGCAGATACATAAATGCCTTTTTCCTCCAACGCATGTAAAAGCACTTCACTTCTCACATCTCTGAAACTGACACTGACAATATGGGGAGCACTATCCCTGCCGGTCCGTCCATTCACTTTCACATCATCCAGTTCTTCTATCTGTTTTACAAACCGCTCCTTCAGTGCATACAACCGGTCTATTTTTTCATCCAGATTTTCATAGCATTCTTTGGCAGCCTCGGCAAGTCCTGCAATTCCCGGCACATTTTCCGTACCGGAACGCATGCCTTTCTGCTGGCCGCCGCCCAGAATCATGGGATGGATCTTTAATTTACTGTTCACATAGAGAATTCCCGTTCCTTTCGGTCCGTGAATCTTGTGTCCACTGACAGATAACAAATCAATGCCTTCTTTTTTTGGCCAGATCCGGTATTTTCCATAAGCCTGAATGGCATCTACATGAAAAATAATTTTGGAATCATAATCCTTTACCAGCTTCGCGATTTCGTCCACCGGCTGGACCGCTCCCACTTCATTATTCACATACATAACGGAAACCAGAATGGTCTCCGGGCGAAGTGCTTCTTTTAATGCTTCCAACGAAACAATGCCGTCCTGATCCACCGAAAGATAAGTCACTTCAAAACCCTGCTCCTCCAGATATTTCATGGGATTGTCTACGGATGCATGTTCCACAGAAGTAGTAATCAGATGATTGCCGCTTCTTTTGTTAGCCATGGCACTTCCGATCAGCGCCAGATTGTTGGACTCTGTTCCGCCGGATGTAAAATAAATCTCTTTTTCATCTACTTTCAGGTTTTTTGCAAAAAAATCTTTTGCCTCCCTGATATAATGTTCCGCTTCCACGCCCTTGGTGTGCATGGAGGAAGGGTTTCCAAAATCTTCCCGCATGACCTTCATAACCATGGCCACTGCCCCTTCCGAACAACGGGTGGTGGCGGAATTATCCAAATACGCTTCCATTTTCTTCTATACCTCCAGCTGAAACATAAGCACAGACAAAATGCAAAGTCCTGCTGTCTCTGTTCTTAAAATTCTTTTTCCCAATGTAATAGGACGGGTACCTGCTTCCATGGCTGTCGCCACTTCTTCTTTTTCCAGTCCCCCCTCCGGTCCGATAAAAATACCGACTGACTGTCCTCTTTTTATGTCCATCAGCAGCCTATGAGTCTGTTCCATCGGCGTCTGTCCTTCCTCTGTCAGAAGTTCGTCTGCGCATTCATAGGGAATAAGCCTTATATCCAGACGCTCCGCATCTTTTAAAGCCTCTTTAAAGGATACCACCGGTCCCACTTCCGGGATCACTGCTCTTCCGGACTGTTTGGCCGCACTCTCTGCAATGGCCTGCCATCGTTTTCGCTTACTCTCTGCCTTCTTCTGGTCCAGCTTCACCACGCAGCGTCTGGACGCCACCGGAACCACCCGGGCAGCTCCCAGTTCTACTGCTTTCTGGATAATCAGCTCCATTTTATCTCCCTTGGGAAGACACTGATAAAGCACCAGCTCCGACGGCAGCTCTACGGATACTTCCCTGCACTCCAGAATCTCAGCCCGGACCGCATCTTCTTCCAGAAGTGCTACTTTACAGCCATATTCATGACCGAATCCGTCACTGACCGTGATCTCTTCTCCCGGCTTCATACGGAGTACATTTTTCATATGATTCACATCGCCGCCCAGAATCTCCACATAGTCTTCGTGCACCTGACCCGGTTCCACAAAAAAATGATACATATTCTTAATCCTGTCTCTTACGGGCAGTTACGGATACCCATTCGCCCTGATGATTTACTTCCAGTACTTCCAGTCCTGCAGCCTTCACTGCCTTCACAACCGTTTCTTCCTTATCATCAATGATGCCGGAGGTAATGTAGAGGGCACCAGGCTTCATCTGTGCCAGAATAACCGGAGTCAGCGGCACCAGCACCTCTGCCAGAATATTGGCTACGACCATATCGTATTTTTCATAGCCGACTGCCTCCTGTACTGCTTTATCATCGATGATATTTCCCAGCATTACTGTATACTTATCCTCTTCCACGCCGTTCACTTCCATGTTCTCTTTCACGACTGTGATCGCGCAGGGATCCAGATCTGTTCCGCACGCAAATTTTGCTCCCAGCTTCAGTGCTGCAATAGAGAGAATCCCACTTCCGGTTCCCACATCCAGCAGTACGGTATCTGGTTTTACATACTTCTTAATCTGACGAATGCAAAGCTGTGTTGTTTCATGCATACCAGTTCCAAATGCCGTACCTGGATCAATCTGGATAAGAAGTTTCTCACGGTCTTCCGGTTTTACTTCTTCCCATGAAGGTTTGATCAGGATATCATCCACATAGAACTGATGAAAATACTGTTTCCAGTTATTAATCCAGTCTTTGTCCTCAGTCTGGGATGCCTCGATAGTTCCGGTTCCCACATCTACCCCCCAGCTTCTGATCTCTTCCAGACCTTCTTCCACAGCTGCCAGAATGGCTGCATTATCCTGATCCGGTTCCAGATAAAAACTGATTCTTGCGACTCCGTCATCTGCCGGACCCTCCGGAAGAATGTCCACAAACATCTGAGACTTATCGCTCTCACTCAAAGGTACCTTGTCTTCAATCTCGATCCCTTCGATTCCTGCTTCCATCATCATGCTGCTGATCATATCTTCCGCCTCTGCGGTTGTGGTCAGTGTATATTTATTCCATCTCATGGATCCTTCCTCCTTCTTTCCGGCTGACTTCAAGCGCCAATCCGACTTATTATCTTAACACAAACATTTTTGAATTTCAATATTCGACCGGGTTCTTCCGGTATTTTCCGTTCATCATTCAATGATTCAAGAATGTAATCGGTCATTTCCTGCAGACTGTTGACAACTACCAACGCTCCTGCTGACTCCAGCTCTCCCTCCACGGCAAACCCCATAGAGGTTCCCAGACACGGAATGTCAAAGACTGCCGCTCCTTCCACGTCATGTTTCCGATCGCCGATCATAAGCACTTCTTTGTGCAGCTGCTCTTCTGTCAGACCAATCCTGCGGATCAACTCCTCCAGCACTTCCTTCTTGCCACTTCTGCTTTCATCCAGCGTCGCACCGCAAATATGATCAAAATAATCCGTAATATGAAAATAATCCAAAGTAGTTCTTACATGCATCTCTGGTTTGGAAGATGCCGTACAAAGAATTCTGCCCGCCTCTTTTAACGTTTTCAGCATCTCCGGCACGCCATCAAACAGACGATTTTCAAAAATTCCCTGCTTCGTAAAATATTCCCGGAAATACTGAACACCTTCTCTGGCCTGTTCCATGGTCATCCCATAAAACTCCGGAAAAGATTCCGTCAGCGGCGGTCCGATGAATTTATAAAGATCCTCCAGCGCCGGAGATTCATACCCCATCTGCTCCAGAGCATAACGAACCGCTTTGGTAATTCCTTCCCTGGAATCCCACAGGGTACCATCTAAATCAAAAAACAAATATCGATACTGCATATTGTTTCTACTCTCCTTGTCTCATTCCATTCCGGAATTGTTCCAGAATGTATTCTCTTACGCGGCTGACTGCTGGAGCCTGTACGTCCGATCTTGCATAGGCCAGCACAATCGTTCTGGACTCCTCTACTTCCAGCGGATAAACATCTACTGGAAACGGAATATTTCTCGTTACCAGTTCTGGTACCATATAAACGCCATAGCCGCCCATTACCAGTGCAATGGCTGAGATATCGTCCACAATCCTGCTTCCCCCGTCCGCCGGAATCTCATATTTTGTAATCAAATTATTGACATCTGCATCACAGCCTTCCCTCTGTACCACGAAGCGCTGGTGTTTCAGTTCTTCAATCGTCACACAGCCTGGCTTCTCTGTCTGATATCCTTTGGGCACCGCGCAGACAATCCGATCTTTATAAATGGGATCCCAGGCCAGTTCTCCCACACTGGACTCTGATAAAAATCCCAGATCCACCACTCCGTCCTTCAGCCATTGGTAGACATCATTATAGGTTCCCTGATAAATATCAAGTTTTACATTCGGATATTCCTGCTCAAAATTTTTCAGAAGACTCGGCATCCACTCCACACAGGCACTGCTGAAGGTTCCTATCCTTACCACACCCTTCTGAAGTCCGTTGAACTGTGCAATTGCCTGATGTAAATACTCATCACTGTTCAGTACATTTTTAATATAGGGAAATAATTCTTTTCCGTAATTGGTCAGGTACACTCCCTGCTTGCTTCTGATGAAAAGCGGCGATCCAAGCTCTGCTTCCATGCCTGCTACCGCATGGCTGATTGCCGATGGTGTCAGCTGTAATGCCTGCGCTGCTTTCTGAAAACTCTCCTGTTCTACTACTGCCATAAATACCTGATATGAAAGTAACGTCATAGCCCTCTCCTTGAATGATTTTCATTTCAAAAATGAAAATAATGAATTTTACTTATCTACAAAACTATAATAAAATAAGAGCATAAAGTCAACAGCGGAAATATCCTTTTGTTGTATAAATGTGTTTGCGATGAAAAATGGAAGGCATCTGCCTTCCATTTTTCTTCTTTTCTGTTCAATTTTCTTTCTCTGCCAGCAGATCCCGTCCCTCCCCAAGAATCCACTCGTAAATCTGATCCAGTCCTTCTTCCGAAAAGGGAAAATCTTTATTCATTTTTTTCTCATCTGCCGTATGTTGCAGTGCAAAGGGCTCCGGCCACAAAATGACCCGCAATACAGTTTCACTTTCTTCCTCTTCCTTTTCAACCGGAAGCTCCGTCTTTCCAATCCAGAAACGTATGCCTCTGTCAGAACCGGTAAAAGCTTCTTTTTTATAGAAGGGGAGATGAAACAGGTCAATTCGTTCTATCATTTTTCTATCGCCTCTACAATATATTTTCCTTCATGGTAACGGTAATCCAGCCTTCATCATAATTAAATCCGATCTCCGTTCCCACAGGAGTCAGAAATGCAAACCGTCTGTCATCATCCGTCAGATATCCGATCAGTTCTTCATCCGATAACTGATCCAGAAAATCAATGTTTCCGTTCTGTTTTTCATTCTGGGCGCGAAATCTGGCCGGCAAACTGTCATCCACTTCGATCAGCTGATCATTCGTAATCTGCTCTCCGGTAGCACAGTCAAAATTCAGCGCTTCTACCCGGTAAATCTTCGTTTTCCCAGTTACTTCATAACGGCATACGACACTCAGGCGGTCTTCCTGCATAAGCGTCACATAGGACATGACACTGACTACTTCCCTCTCCGACTCGTAGTAGTTCACATATTGCTCTGCCATGCTTTTCACCTGGCTATTGATTCGATCCAGCTCTTCCTGCCGTTCCCCGGTAAATACCGGATAATTCATGGAAAAGTAAGCCGTATCATCGGAAGCATCCGGATACCGGCTTTCCTGATGCCATTCGACCTGATAACTCAGATCTTCCGCCGTCGCATCTGCCAGTTCTTTATAATAATCATCTTCCGGATTCGGCACATAGGAACTATGAGAATCGTAGTCCGGATTCTCATTTTCATATCCATTGTAATAATCAAAATAATCCTGTGTCAGACTGCTGTTGTCCCTGACTACAGATGCGGTAGTTCTGAAAATCGAAAAAATCAACAGGACAAAAAACAAAATAAAAAGTACTGCCAGAACAATGCAGATGGCCAGCACTGCTTTTCCACCGGCCGACATGCCCCGCTTTCTGTCCGGTCTTTCTTCCTCCATGGCAGATCCTCCTTTTACTCCTTATCATCCTCCCAGATGTACGGAGTCAGCTGATATACGTAATAAAACCCTAATATCTGGAAAGTTTATATCTAAAATTCCTTGATTATTCAACATTTTCTTATATCTTATCTCCACAAGCCTCTGTTATACCACCATGGAATCTCCAGGGAACAGGATTACTTTGGAGTTATTTTCCATTCGATTGTACTTCTCTTCGGTGATTTCATCACCTGCTTCCGCCACCTTATCCATCATTGCCTCCACCTTATCCATCTCATCCGTAAGATGCTTCGGCATTACTGCGGTATATAAATCCATTGTCATCTGCAGAGTAGCATGTCCCAGATATTTCTGCACTGTCTTCTGCAGGACACCTGCTTCAAATGCCCGGGTTGCAAACGTATGTCTCAGACAATGTGCAGAGAACGGTTCCATCTCATCGAGATAATCCCTTGTCAGATTAATTTCATCCACCACTCGTTTAATCGCCTGACAGATTAGCTGCGAATTTAAAGGCGTATTAAACGTTGTTGTAAACAACAAGTCCAGAAATTCTTCTCTTGGTTTTTTACTCTTCGGAGCCTTTACTTCGACAACCCGTTTCTGCAGTAACTGCCGTTTGAGTGCAAGGCTACACTGCCGGTTAATCGGAATATCTCTTTTACTGGTCTTGGTTTTCGGGTCTTCAAAATGAAACTCTTTCTTCTCATCACCCTCATAATTCTGGTAGACCAATGTTCTTGTCACATGGATCACATTTTTCTGCCAGTCAATATCCTCCCAGCGCAATGCTGCAATCTCACCAATTCGCATCCCTGTATTTACCGCAACTACGAAAAAGTTATCATAAAATGTGCCTCTACAGCAGTCAAAGAAAGTAGTCTGCTCTTCTGTGGTTAATACCTTTGGTTCTTTTTCCTCATTTCGCTTAAAGCTGATTCCTTTAGCTGGATTCTTTCTGATGAAATCGTTAGATAATGCCTTGTTGAAAATATCTAGCAGCAATATTCTGACTTTATTCTGTGTTTCATAGCCGTAACCCTGCTTTGCAATATTTCTCAGCAATTCTCTGATCTGATATTGTGCAATATCTGTGAGATACAATTTTCCAAATGTCGGAGCTATATATTTATGATAAATTCCATCATAAATCCGCTTTGTATTCTGGCGAATCAAGTCTTCCTTATAAATAGTCATCCACTTGACGTACCAGTCTTCCATCTTTACCTTTTCTTTGATATTGATTTCTTTTTCATTTTCGTAAACTGCCTCAAGATATCTTCTTTTAACGTCTCTCAGATCTCTACCTGATATGGACTTTCTCTCACCAAAGCGATTTACATATCTGGCCTCATACTGTCCATTTCTTTTCTGAACAATTCCCTTACCAAGTTCATTTCCTTTCAGATCTTTCCCCACTATATCACCTTTCCTCTCCGGAAAGACCCACATCAGGATTATACCATAGGTAATGTTTATATTCATCACAAAAAATGGGTCTTGTCCAAAAATTTTTCAAACTCTTTTCTCTTGATTAACTGCTTGTTTCCTATTTTTAGAAGGAAATTGCAGTTTTTCTGGTGCAGCAGCTCCCTTATCGTAGTCTGTCCGATATTAGAGTATTCCGCCGCCTCCTGAATTGTTAGATTAACTTTCATCCAACATGGAACGTTTTCTTTTTTCTCCATTTCTTTCTCCCATATCAGTTAAGCGTGTAATCGTCTACACAGATTGACGGCTGTTAGCATCAGCCCACTAGGATATACCTATCGGATTACCGGCTCCACCCATTGCTTGCGAGTCGCCCCAACTGTGGCTATGGAGGTGTATCTCCCTGTCTGTACGTCATCGCCTGCGGATTGCCTGCTCCGCGTTATGATATCGTATTTCTCGCTCCCCATTATCGGATCCTCGCGTACCTATCACTCGGCTCAATAAGACAGTAACGTATCTATCTGCGCTTTGGTCACTGGAGCTTTCCCCAGATCTTGTCTGATTCAATTTCTTTTGTTGTGTTGTCCTTGAATCTATCTATATTGTACATCCCTGACGTGGCTATGTCGTGCACGCTCGCCGGAACTTTGCCTATATTTTCCGGTCACACCGGAACTTTTTAAATAAACAAAAAAAGAAAGGCTGCAGACCTTTTTCGATCTGCAGCCTTTCCGTGATTGTTGTCTCCATAACAAGACTTTTTTGTTGCGTTTCTACAGTTTTGACTGTAATTATAATTTTGTTGGAATCCGCGCTTGCCCAGATGGGCAAGTGACAATTGTGTGAATTGTATTAATAATATTTTTTCAATCCTCGCTACCGGGATATGTATTATATCCCGGTAGGTCTGTCTTGTACTGGTGACATGATTAATGATATCAGATATAAATTATTCTGTCCTGTCTATCCACCGGAATAAATCATGAAAATTCCGATGGCACCGGAATTATGGGTTATATATTAATATCATGTCCAAAACTCTGTAAGATTTTTCTAACTGCCTCTTCATCTATATCTAATAACATTCTGTTAATCGTCACCCACTCTGTATATTTTTCCAATCTTTTATTTTTAGGTACATCTTTCAGCGCGATATTCGGGAGTGCAAACAATACAATATCATAGCTATAGACGCTAAAGATATTTGCAATATCCTGCAATTTCATATTAATTTCCCCTGCCTCATAATTAGAAATTGTGCTTCTTCCTTTTCCGACAATCATTCCAAGTCCTTCCTGCGTCGACTTCCTGACTTCGTCATCAGCAATAAATGTCTCTCTTACATGTTTGATTGTCATACCTACGCGTTCCAATATCGTTTTTTTCATTTCTAGTATCCTTTGCTAATAGGACACAGGGACAGCTATGCACAGCAGCAATACATAGCTGTCCGCTGCAACATTATGTTGCATTTTTGGGGGCATATTCTACTATCCCTGCCTCTCCCCGGGATCCATTAATACTCGCTATCCACACGCCAACAATAGTAGTGGGCCTATTATCAGCGTTATCATTATCTTCTTCTACATCATTAATCCATCATGCTGCTGATAGCCGATGCTATATGATGGACCGTAATCTCTACATATTCGTCTTTTATTTTTTGTCCTGCCGGGTCCGCAGGACAAAAAAAGGAGCACTGTACCCTGTCAATGGGTACACTACTCCCGTTAATAATTTGCGTTAATCTCCAGCAGCGACAATCCATTAATTGCCCTGTGGCGTGCTACTACTTCCAATGGGTCTATCAGACCTATACATATAGTATCATACTAAGATATAATTCGCAACCGTTTTTTCTTATTTTTTCAAGGTTTTTTCGACTTTTATTTCTGAATGATTGCACCAAAATGCAACACAGTGCATTATCATGCACTATGATGCATTTATGCAAAAAAGGATGCTTAAAGATCCATTAAATCTCTAAGCATCCAATATTTTTTCAATGTAATTTTAGAAACCAAACATAACAACTACATAGTATGTTCCATTTACTTTACAGTATGCAGCAGCAGCGGAACCATATCCAGAAAGCATAATTCCTCTATGTGCAGCAGAATTATAAAACTGATTGTACCAGCTTGCAACATCTCCACTTTTACTCTGCAAACAAATTTCTGCCTGACAGTTTCTGGAACCATTGTGAGAGAAATCATCTACCAATTCCGAAGCTCTTTCTGTAGCTGTGCTCGCCATGCTACTGCTCCAACTTGCCTGATCCACTCCCTCTTCTGCGAGTTTACTGTTCATATAATTTACAAAATCAGCAGAGGTTGCAACACTTCTTTCCTCACTTGAAGATGAACTACTTCCACTAGAGGAGGCGCTGCTACTAGAAGAACTTCCACTAGATGATCCGCCACCAATCGGTGCACCTACCGACTGTTCCATGATCTGTTTCGCTCTTTCAAAGTCTCCTGCGCTTACGGCTTCTTTATACTGTGCCATTAAAGCGCTCTGATCCACACCAGATGAAGCGGCCGGTGCACTTGCTCCGGTATCTGCCTGAGCAACCTGTGTTTCGCTGGCTGCAGCGCTTCCATCATTGGAGCTTCCGCTATTTGAAGTCGAAGCAGCAGCTTTCGGGGCCGGCTTTTCAGTCTGCAGATAGTTGTTGGAGCAGTAACCAGTCTCATCATTGTAATTGATACGATACCAGCCTGTATCTGCAATACCAGTCACGGTCACTTCCTGTCCAGAAGAAAGAGATCCCAGCTGTTCATAATCTGCTGACGGTCCTTTTCTGACATTAATGGTCTGTTTTGCATACATGGTGGTGTCTGCCAGATCTTCAACAGAAAAACCGTTCAAAGCCTTGAAAGTTACGGTGGCAAGAGTAGCTGCCTGTGCTTCATCTTCCAGTGCTTCAACTGCAGTCACGGTTACGGCAATCGGAGATTCCTCAGTTGTGGTTTCATCCGTTGCTTCCTCTTCCGCTACTTCTGCATTCTCCTCAGTGGTGGAGTTCTCACTCTCTTCTACGTCAGTATTTTCCTCGTTTTTGAGTTCTGCATCCGCTTCGTCCTCGGATTTCTCCTCGGTTGTGGTTTCTGCATCTGCAGATTCTTCGGAATTTTCGGAGTTTTCCTCAGTGTTGGAAACTTCCTCGCCGTTTACGACCAGTTTCGTGCCGACCTGTACCTCAGTGCTCACAATTAAGCAAGCTTCCGGAACGACCAGTGCTTTTTCATCATCGCTCAGATCATCTGCAAAAGTAAGGACATACTCTTTACCATCAGCATCGTAAGCTTTGAACGTGCCATCCTCATTCTGGGCTGCTACTTCAACGGTGTACTGCCTGGTTTCGTAGACTGGCTCTTCGACTGCTTCCGGTTCTTCTTCCGGAGTTTCGGTCTCCTCGGCCTCGGTGGTTTCTTCAACTGCAGTTTCCTCAGTTGCTTTGCCGGAGCAGCCGGTGATGGACGTTGCCATCAGCACCGTTGCGGTCAGCAGTGCGTAAATCTGTTTCTTTTTCATGAGTATTCCTCCCATAATTTTCCTTATTCAAATTTTATCTTATTTTTGATTATACAATATTGTGATGTTCTTCACAATATTATATTTTCGGCATTCAAAATATAATGAACCCATAAGGTGGTGATTTCAATTATAGATTACAGTCCCTTATGGGCAACTATGAAGAAGAAAAATATTTCTCAATATCGGCTTCTTAAATCCGGAATTGATAATCGCATATTGGATTCTCTGAAACATAACAGAAATATAACTCTGCTCACACTTGAAAAGCTGTGTTCTATTCTTGAATGTGAGCCTAATGATGTTGTATCTTTCCATGAACCACCTATGTAAGAAACTTTATCGCGCCAGCCCCGGTTTATTCATCGTGGGATGGCGCGCTTTTTTTATTTTAGAGCATGCTTGATTTTTCTGTATCTTTCTCTCAGCAGATTTTTTTCAACGGAAACTTCCACCCATACAAATACAGCAATCTTGTATACCAATGACATGTTATAATAGGTCATTGCCGGTACGATCTGCCCTTTTTCTATATTTTTCAGAAAAGGATACAAATACGCATGATACTGTAAGAGATAGATACTTAACACCAGCCCAATCTGTATAATAGTCTTGCAGGCCTGTCCCACCTGCGGAAAGTAGATCTCGCCAATATTCTCAGATACCCTATTTTTTCTGTGCAAACTCGTTCTGGCACGAAGAATAAGCAATATGAATAATCCCATCGCCAGCAAAAGGCTGCATCCATTAATCTTTGTCATTTCATTAACCAAATTCTGCGCTCCCCCTGATAATCCATCATATTGAAACGCTTTTGTATGTGCCGTTAAAATCAGCACCAATGTCAAAAAAGGCACTGCCAAAATACTGACTACCTGTAACATAGATGTATTCTTTCTCATTATTGTCTCTCCTGTTCTTTCTCTTTTTTCTGCTGCTTTTCCTCGTTACTATTACGAAGTTTCATACTTTCTCTGGCAATTTCTTTCTGATCTTCCGAAGAAATGTTTTGAAGTTTTTCTTGAATTTCCGAACGCAGATGTTCCTGCACACCCTGCAGTGCTGCCAAAGTGCCCATATATTTTCTGTGGTCAGATTCCTCTGTTCTGTAAGAATGTTTGGATGCCCGGTACTGATCTGGATTCCGATATCCCAGACGATGCAATTCATGGCTTACATATTCGTTTCTGGTAGATATGGCTACCTTTTCTGCATCTATCACAGCATGAAGAGTATGTTTTTCTCTAAAATTCCAGATGGAACATTCTTTCAGCTGCTGCTCCGCTTCGGAAATCCGTTGCTTGGATCCTGCATTTTTCTGATGGATGCTATCCAGTAAGCGATCCATTTTAGAAAATTCTTCCTGTCGTTGCTGATATTCTGATTCTCTGTGGCTATGATGCTTCTGGTAGTCTGCAAGTTCGTAAGAGGATTTCAGAAACTGTTCGCGCAGGATTTCCAATTCTGCTGCAAGTTTCCGGAAGCCTGCCTTTGCATTTTTCCACGTTTCCGTAACCTTTTCTTTCCACTGCCGGAACATAGAATTATAACTTTTGACCTCAGAGTTATAAATGCCAATATCAGAATATTTAATTTTCTCAGGCGAAATTCCTTCCAGTTTTTCTCTTACAGCTCTCTTTTCCATATTAACTGCGGAAGCCCCCATATGGATTGTAGGAAGTTCCTGTTCTCTGCCCTGATCTTTGAAAGAGCGACTGTCAATCCGCGCTTCGCATCCAATTTGTTCAAGCTCTTTGTTTACAGCTACTTCCCAGTCTTTACGCCACTCCAGAATCCGGTCTTTGCTGTTCCAGTACTCAGTGACTGGATTTTTCCTCCCAAACCGCTCGGTTTTTGGTGATCTGTTAATTCGTTCAAGATTCTTTTCCTGCCCTTCCTGCATGGTGTACCAGACTTTTCCTTTTCCAGATTGGAATTGATATTGCTTCTCCCAGCCGTTTTTATTTGCTTCGGCATATTCTGCAGCGGTAAATCCTTTTTCGGTGTCACCCCTTTTACACAAATAAACTTTCTGTGATTTTGCTTCCCACTTTCCGGATTGATCTATGGGACGGACAGTCAGCATAATATGAGCATGTGGATTCTCAAAAATCATTTTTTCTTTATCGTTTGTCCGATGTCCTGTACTGTCAATAGGCTGATACCTGTCATTAGTCTTTGGCGGACTGTGGATTGCAATATCTGCACACATTCCCTGATTAGTAAAATTTCTTTGTACATAATCCTGGATCAGTTGAATCTGCTGATCCAAAGTCAATTCTTTAGGAAGTGCCAGTTCTACTTCTCTGGCTAACTGTGCGTTGGATGCTTTTTCTGATTTTTCTACTGCATTCCACAAATTAGAACGATCCTGATATTCCGATGGAGCATGTTCTGGAAGCATAATTTGGGTATAAGCAATCCATTGCTTTTTTCGGAAATCATGTTTTCTTCCGTCATATTCATTTTCTAGACAAGTTCCACTTCTGTATGCTGCAGCAGCTACGGAGGATCTTCCGGCACTTCGGGAAATCATTTTCACAGATGCATGATAGATTGCCATGCTGCCACCTTCTTCTCTTTTATGTAATTTGGTTCTTTGGATCCCGTCTGTATATCAGAAGGGCGCACTTATACACCACGCTAAAGCATGGTGGTGCGCTCTACCGAGGGTCGCTTCCGCGGGACTCCCGCGGAGAGCATGGCACTGTATCGCCGCTTCTGCCGATAGCGTCAAAAAGTGCCCTCTGGAATTCTTCGTCTGTCATATCAATTGCCCCCGGAATGGCTGCTTCTGCAATTGCTCCACGGACAATCAGTTTATGTGTACGGCTTTTACGTTCTTTTAATTTGTCTCTGTTTTCTTTCAATTTCTGCTGGTGCTGTAACTGTTCAGGTGTTAAATTCTTCATTTTCATATATTGGATCCTTTCACGGATGTTTTCCTCCAGACGCATCCTATATGATTTCCAGTCTCCGTCAAGGATGCATTCGCACCGCATAGCGGCAAGTCCCTGACAGATCCCGGCAACCATATTTTCTGCACTTACGAGGAAAACAAGCCCTTATGCTCAGTTATCTGACCCTGATAAATAATTTCTTTTTCCCATCTTCTGACTGGTCTCTTTCTGATTCGCTGCATGTGGAAAAGATATATTCTGTCTGGAACTGCATTTCTCTATATCTCATATAAGCCAGGTACTGATCCTTTAATTCTTTATTAACTGCCATTTTTTCTCCTTTCATCTGTTCCGCTCGTTATTCTGTTCCTGAAATTCACTTTTTTCCTGTTCCGGTTTAACAGCCATTTCAACTTTCTTTTCCTGACTGTTATAGTAATAGGCATGATCTGATAACTGTTCTTCTCTACGGACAGTAGTTTCGTTCACAATTTTGATGATATCTTCTAATTCCCTTGGATCATCGAAAGTGCTTTCCGGGAATAAAATTGTTTCATGAATGCTGCTGGGCGCAATATAATAATCCTCTCCAATAACCTCTCTGGCGTACTCCAAAACCTCTGGATTGGTAATCAGCGCAGCACCAAATGATTTCTTCTGGTTGGTCAGGACGTAAGCTTTTTCTTCTAATGTAGGAACGTCCATAACATCTAACGGCATCATCCGATCCAGCACATCTTCCAGAGATTCCAAACGATATTCCTGTGCATTGGTATTCCTGTGTGCATGTTCCAATACTTCTTCTCCAGTCATACGCAGATATGGGCACATCTCGTCCGTAACCCGGATGGTTGCATGGTCATCCAACCGGTAATAAGCAATCACTGCCATATCCTGCATCTGCTCATGCGGGGAATGACTCAGCCATTCTGCATTGTCTTCTGCATTAATTACCATGCAATACAGGTGATCTTTGGTCTCCGGCGCGGAAAAATCCGGAATTTCCGGTGTAGTGCGTCTGATACTGTCTGCAATATCTCTGGAAATTGCTACCGCAGAATCCCCACGCCGATGGCAATAGTAAGCATCATCCAGATAGACGACAGGTGCAATGCGAGAGTACGGACTACGGAGTACCAGCACATCCCGATCCTGATTCAGCCTGTTAATCATCGTTCTTTCTGCTGTTATATCCTGATCGTACATGTCAAGCTCCAGCTGATTTTTTAAATGATTTACAAATTTTTCGTATTCCATTTTTAGTCCTCCACTTCTTTAATGGTTTTATTGTAGGTTTGTATGTTTTCATACATTTTTTTGAGCTTCATATCTTTGTAGTAAGGTGTCTTCTCGATCCGGGCATATCCATAAGGGCTTATCAATATAGATTCCCCAGACTTCGCCAGTGTCATAAGATCTGATGGCTCCACAATATTGTGGTAGTCATAAGATATGGACATTCTTTTGGGAGCACCTTCGTTATAATTGTTTTTCCGTTCACGGAATTTTCCGCACCAGTCACAGATTGCTTTCTGTGTCTTTGTTGATGTTGCCGACAGGACGGATATGTACTGGCAGTTACTTACCAGATCTGCCACTTCATTTTCGCTGTATGCTGCCATCAACGCTTCCAGTGATTGCGTCACCAGAAGTAAGGTTACTTTTCGGCTCCGCAGTGTTTTAATGCCATCCAGCAATTTTTCCAGCTTTCCAGATGAAAGAATACGTGGCAGCTCATCAATCAGGATCAAGATTCTTTTAGAATCCTCAGGGCGCTTTTCGAGGTAAGCCAAAGTCTGATTAAAAATCAACTGCAATACATCATAATAGGCACTTAGCTTTTCCTCACGAATAGCCAGGTAAATGCTGTTTCCGCCTTCCAGATCTACAGGCGAAACTTTGTGCCTGTTTTCGCGGAAGCAGTAGCGGATATCAGCGTCATTTGCAAAAATGGTAATGTGGTTTGCCAACTCGGCGAAAATGCCACTTAAAGTAACTTCTGACATATCTGCAAATTGGATGAGATACCGGTATTCCGCATTTACGGAGCATACATTTTGAACAACCTCATCAATGCTGTTTTTGATTGGTTTTCCTAAGATTTCATCCATGCAATCGATAAAATTTTTTCCCTGCTTCATGTGATAGATCAGTAGACCAGTCAATAAATTTCTGGCTGAATTGATCCAAAAGGGATCTTTGGTGTTCGCCGGAAGTGGAATGAGGGAGTGAACAATCAATAACACCGCTTCCAAAATTTCCTGGCTTGAGCTGTTCCTGTCGATTCCATAGAGCGGATCATATCCATAACTGTTCCGGTCTCCCGGATCCATAACCCGGACAAGTGGCTCACCTAATTTAACTGTTTTCTGATGAAGCTCACCCTTAATATCCAGTGCTAAAATCGGAATATCCGGATTACATAGCAATGTAGGGATTGCCAATGCGGAACTTTTTCCGGTTCCGGAACCACCGATCACCAGAACATGTCCGTCATTATCAAGGCTGTGGCAGACATATTTGTGATGCCACCGGCCCAGCACAACACCGGTTGGTTCTGGATACAGCAATTCTTCTGGCACATCGGGATACATAGCTTCCACCTTTCCAGTGTCATAATATGGAGTTGCCTTGTTTAAGATCACGTCCATAAGACCATATTTCTTCTTTCCATTTTTTCTTGTGATTTTATTTCCACACCATACATACACGCTGGGAAGGAACGATACTCCAAACGCAATCAGCCATGCCCGCCAGCTAACGCCCCTGCGCCAGTAGATCAGGCGCAGGATACGATACAATGCCACCATCATGATAGGCTGGATCCAAATACCGGTGTAGGCAATCCCATTACACAGCCTGCGGATCCTTGCGATCATGACGTAATATCTCCCCCCGCAGCTGCCATATCATCGCAAGCCACCTGCGCTGCATAATGATTGTGCAGTGTGAGCGGTGCACGATATAGAGCCGTCAACAGATAACCGTGTATATTACGGATAGGGGCTGCCGATCCCGACATGCTGTCCAACACATACTCTATATGATTGGTCCCCAGTCTACATAACTGGGATTTCACTGTCCCTGCGGGCAATTGGTTGCCACCCACTGTAATCTCCGCATTATCTGGCATCATCATCACATCTGCTATAATTGCCACCATCTCATTGATCTGGTCAACATTATGAGGATTACGGATCGCAAGAGAGGGATAATCAATATGATTGCGGACCGTCTCCTCCTGCACGGTTCTATCCTCCATCGCCCGATCCTGATTGATTGGATAGTTATTACTATTATTAGTAATTACTCTATTAGTACTTAATTGCGACTTCTGACCCTCATCTGGATAATCCAATTCTGGCAAACTCACATTTTTTTCTTCCATTACAGGTTTTTCCCGTTCTGGATTACCAGGAGAGATTGACCGCTCATAAAATGTATATTCCATTTTCCCCAGTTTTCCATGCTCATTGCGAATACGTTTGCGTACCAGATAACCTGCCGTCTCCAGCACACGGAGAGCACTGCGAATACTGTCTTCTCCATCCTTAAACAAGCTCGTCAACCCACGGACCGAAAATACCCAATCATCAGGCAACGACAGTACCTTGTTCATTACACCAATCTCCCTTGCTGACAACCGTAAATCATTAAGATAACCGTTATCTACCACCGTATAATTTTTTTCTTTTTTTATTCTGATAATTGCCACCTTTTTACTTCCTCCTTCTTTTTTTGAGCAACAAAAAAAGACGTCTGCTTTATTGCTAACGTCTTTTCGTTGTGTGGGTCTTTCCTATTGTTATTTTATCTCCACGATATTTAGTTTATCTCCATTTTATCTCCATTTTCTGGAGAAAATACATCAAATTGCATCAAAATATAAGAACTTATCCTGTTTTTCACAGTTTCATAAGAATGCTGTAATATCAACGTTTTTCTTGATTTTCCAATGTTTTTACTTATCATCTTCCCATATATATGGTGTCAGCTGATATACATAATAATTTAACCAGTTTGTATAAAGTGTATTGGCGTGCGCCCTCCACATCAGCGACGGACGCTCCATGTCATCATCATTGGGAAAATAATTTTTCGGAACCTGGATATCCAATCCTTTATCCTTATCTCTTTTATATTCTTTTCCCAGGGTTACCCGGTCATATTCCGGATGTCCCATAACAAAAATCTTCTTGCCGTTCTCGGCCATGCAAAGAAAGACTCCTGCCTCGTCGGATTCTGCCATAATCTTTAGATCTTCGCATGCCTCAATGGCTTCTTTTGGAATCGTGGTATGGCGGGAATGGGGTGCCACAAAATAATCATCAAAGCCTCTGACTAACGGCTCTTTCCGATTCATCACACGATGCGTATAAAGTCCAAACAGCTTCTGCGGAAGCAGCACTTTATCCAGCCCATAATAATAATGAAGTGCCGCCTGGGCTCCCCAGCAAATATATAAAGTAGACGTCACATGAGACTCGCACCAGGCAAAAATCTCGCGAAGCTCCGTCCAGTAATCTACCTCTTCAAATTCCATCTGTTCTACCGGTGCTCCGGTAATAATAAGTCCGTCAAATCTCTTTTTCCGCACCTCTTCAAAAGTCTGATAAAATTTGTTCAAGTGGCTCTTGTCCGTATTTTTGGATTCATGAGTTTTTACGGTAATAAAGGTCACATCCACCTGCAGCGGTGTATTGGAAAAGCTCCTTAAAAGCTGAAGCTCTGTATCTTCTTTCAGCGGCATCAGGTTCAGGATTCCCACCTTCAACGGACGGATTTCCTGTGTCAGAGCTCTGCTCTCGTCCATCACAAAGATGTTTTCCTTCTCCAGTATTTCTTTTGCCGGCAAATCATTCTGTATTCTGATTGGCATGTTCTTAATTCCTCTTCTCTTTTAATCTTTCTATCATAACACACATCCCGCATCCATGCGAGATTATTCTTCGATCTCTACGGTTACAGTCCAGTAACTTTCGTTGGCTTCTATGGACGTTACGGTTCCTTCCAGCTTCTTTAATGGCTTCTTCGTGTTATTGGACATGGCAATGGCATCTTTAATTGTATAATAGAACATAACACCTGCCATCGTATTTGCCGTATCTTCTTTCAAGGCTACGGTGTTACCGACCTGTATTAGCCCATCCCGCTCCATTCGAAATTCCATCTTTCTGGCCATCGTATGCCACCCCCAAAAATTCTTCCAGGCAGACTCCCTGCTCTGTCATCAGCTTTGCCGCTGGAATCCCCACATAACGGAGATGCCACGGTTCAGAAATAATTCCCGTAATATCCGACTTGTCTTTCGGATAGCGGATCACATATCCATATTCCCAGCCATGCTCTGCCACCCACTGGTATTCTTTCGTATTCCGGATACCTTCATCCAGTTTTTTGTAACCATTCGTCACAAAGTCCACAGTCAGCCCCAACTGATGTTCACTGGTGCCTGGAACGGCAACCACTGTTCCTGCTTCCTTTACCGCCGCAGTATGTGCTTTGCCGGCTGCTTCCAGACGACTGATTTTATTTTCAAATAACGTCACCTGTTTGGCATAAGTACGGTAAGAAGAAGTAATATTAATGTTCACACCATCCTTCTTCGCATCCTTTACCATTCTGGTAATTTCTTTTGCTGCTCTTCTCTCCAGCTGATGTCCGCCGCCAATACTGGTCAGGTCAAGATCCAGCTCATCCTTTAAAATATAATCTTTGTTCAGCAGACTTAAGTAGCCATTGATGATCGCATCTTTCACATTCGCATCCAGCGAATCGGCAATATCTTTTTTCACCTGCTCATTGATTTTTTTCTTATTGGAAGTTTTCGGCTGAACCTGGGCCGGTTGTGCATTGGCTGGCTGTGTATTCGGATCAACTGTCGCATCTGGCTGTGTTCCATTGGCTGCCGCCGCTGCCTGGGCCTCTGCTGCTGCCTGGGCTTCTGCTGCCGCCTGGGCCTCTGCTGCCGCCTGGGCCTCTGCTGCTGCCTGGGCCTCTGCTGCCGCCTGGGCTTCTGCTGCTGCCTGGGCTTCTGCTGCCGCCTGGGCTTCTGCTGCTGCCTGCGCCTCTGCTGCCGCCTGCGCTTCCGCCGCCGCTTGGGCTTCTGCCGCTGCCTGCGCTTCTGCTGCCGCCTGCGCTTCCGCTGCTGCCTGCGCCTCTGCTGCTGCCTGCGCCTCTGCTGCTGCCTGCGCTTCTGCTGCAAAACTGATCTGACCGTTTGTAGTCAACAGAAACGCTGCGATCAATAACCCCGCAGCGCTTCGATATCCTCTTCCCTTCTTCATTCTCTATCGTTCCTATCTATTCCTTCGTACTTTCTTTTCTAACAGCAAAGCATTCCGCCTCTGCCACCCAGGCAGCAGAGATTACAGAACATATTTGCCAAACAGAGCTTACAGCAGAAATCATTTCCCATGACCTGCATTCCCCCGTATGGTGTGCTCATCTGATCATACCAGCCATTACCACCCTGCAGCTGCTGCAACAATGCACGGTACTCCATTCTGCCCGGTTCCATGGATACGGCACGCTGGGCATGATCCAGTGCCACCACATTGTTTCCAAGGCCATTATTTGCAATGGCACTCAAATAGTACCACTGGGCAGATTTCCGGGAAATTCCGGAAAGTACGTTTAATGCTTCATTATATTTTCCCGCGCGGATGTAATTCATGGCCGCATTCAGATAATTCGTCTCCTCATCCGTCTGTCCGGTTCCATAACTGTTTCCATAGCCGCGGCCGCCATAGTTTCCATAGTCGCCATAACCATAACCACCATAACCATTGGTACTTCCGTATCCAGAATAGCCCTGTTCCTTCTCCTTCATAATCTGGTCATAGGCTGCCTGTACCTGTTTAAACCTTTCCTCTGCCTGTGCGGCATTGGGATTATTAATATTGGCATCCGGATGATATTTTCTGCTCAATGTCCGATATGCCTTCTTTATCTCCTCATCCGAAGCGCCTCTTTTCAATCCCAGCACTTCATATGGATCTGTCATCATGCTTCTTTCTCTGTTTCCTTTCTACTGCAACGGATCTGACCGTAACGGCTCCAGACGCCCGCATATAATATATTTCTCAAAATCTCCACATCTTCCAGAATCGGAAGCTGTTCAAATACCCTGGATGTCTCCGCCATCATCATTTTCAGAATCTGCTGGCATTCCTGTTCAAAGGTGTCTTTCTTATATAAATCTGCCAGAGGATTGTATCTTCCCTGTTTCAGGTCTTCCTCAATATCCTCATACGCGTCCATAAGATAGATGAACTTTCCGAAGAAAAATCCCATCCGGCGTAATTTGTCCGCCCACTCATCTTCCGCGTACACGAACAATTCTGCCATAATTGCCCCAAAAAATCCAGCAGTTTTATCAATATCCTGGATATTTTCCTTCTCGCATGAAGAAAGCTGATCCAAAAGTTCCTTGATCTTCCTGGATTTCTCCTGTTTCGCCACCGAAAGCTTCCTCATTTTTCCTTTCAGAAGGAATGACAAGAGCCTGGCGCTGGCTTTTTTCTCGTCATTCCAGTCATCCAGGCATTTATAATAAGTAAGCAGAATGTTCATATCCGCTGCATAATCAAAATATGGATTTTGGCGGTAACAGTGCTTCTGCATAGGATGTGCCAGACACCGCCCCTGTCCGGAAATTGTTTCCGGCTCATACAGTCCTGTCAGAAGCAATGCCAGAAATGTCATGTCAAAGCTTAAGGTCAGCTGACCGATCCTGCCGTACCTTTTCTTCAGGCTGTGGCAGAGTCCGCAGTAGCTGGCGCGGTAGCTCTCATACTCCCGCACCTTCAGTTCCGGCTTATGTACCACAATATATCCGAACATCTGTCAGCTCCTCTTCTGAAATTCATGATGACATTTAGGGCAGCGCACCATAATCTTTCCTTTCCCTTTGGGAATCCGGATTTTCTGTCTGCATTTCGGACAGGTATAGATATGATGATATTTCCGCTCCTCCATAAGCTTTTTCTGCTGATCAAACCAGTAACGGAATTTTGCCGTGGCATTCAGATATTTCTGGTTCTCCGTGTAACGGGCACTGTGATTTCTGGACAGTACGCGGTACACGGCATATATCAGGATCAATGTTACCGCAAAGCTCAGCAACTGACTTTTAAAAAGCCAGTTCAGTACCATTCCAAGCAATGCCAGACAGACAAGGAAACGATACAGATCATCCACGCCATATCTTCCCTGCATAAAACGATAAAATTTTTCTCTCATTCCAGACTCCTTCTATACGGTAAATGTTGTTATCTTTTCTATTTACAACACACATATGAATCTATTGTAAACGAAGGTCGTGAAAAAACAATGAAAAAATTATGAAATTTTCTAAAGAGTTGCAGTTCACAAGTCTAAATCAGTCAGTTGGAAGTGATAGTCTGCGAGCGGAACCGCTCGCGCTAAGTCCTCGATCCAGCGGTACTAAGCTTCGAACATCGTCTTTGACTTGTTCTCAGTAAGTACCGGGACTGCGGACGTTCCTTTCGCAGACTATCACTTCCAACTGCCCAATTCATATCTAGGAACTGTAGCTTTAAAAACTCCCTGTCAAAAACTCTCGAACCGCTTCTATCTTTGCCTGTGCGTCCGCATATCCCAACTGATAGACACTCATAACTTTCTCCGGACGTTTGTCCATTCGTCCAATGTCCGGATCACAGCTTGGCCGGATGACCAGAATCTCCCCCACCTCTTCCAGGCGGTCAATCTCATCCATCGTATCATTATAATGTTGATAACGCTCCTTCATAGCTTCCACAAAAGCCGGATACTTCCGGTAAATTCTTCCTGCCAATGCCATGGAAGAGGGTTTCTTCCGATAGCCTTTCTGCCGGGTCAGTACCACGATATTTTTCTCATAGCCAAGTTTTCGGAACGCATCGAGAGGCACGCTGTCTGCCACACCGCCATCCAGAAGCTTCATGCCGCCCACTTCCACAATCTGGGACACCAGCGGCATAGAAGCAGATGCCCGCATATAATCAATCTCATCCATGTTGTCCATACGGATATATTCTGCTTTTCCAGTCTCCACATTGGTACAGGTCACATAAAAGGTGATCGGTGACTCTTCAAAAGCCTTCCGGTCAAAGATATCCAGCTTATCCGGAAGTTCATGATAGCAGAACTCTGTCTCTACCAGATTACCCGTCTTCAGAAGTGACCGGAAACTCATAAACCGGGGATCTTTCATATATTTCAAATAATAACGGATGCTGCGCCCGTGCTGTCCGGATACATAAGAGCATCCATGAACCGCACCTGCGGATACGCCGATCACGCCATCCACTTTGATGTCCTGCTCCAGAAATGCATCCAGCACGCCTGCCGTATAGATGCCTCGCATGGCACCGCCTTCCAGTACCAGTCCTGTTTTCATACTCTGACTCCTCCTTACTATCTGTCTATATTCCCATCAACATCATTATATATCCGTAAATCACCTGCATGACACCTGCCAGTACCATTACCAGAATGGGGTTCCATTTCTTCCTGAGCAATACCAGACAAATAGCAAAAATCACTGCCATCTGCAGTTTTATTCTGCCTTGTCCACCGATGTTCAACGCAGACACCATGATATCCACACCTGCAGACGCAATGAGCGCCACGACTGCCGGACGAAGACCTTTTAACACGCCCTGCAGCAGATCCATAGAACGATATTTGAGATATAACTTTGCAATCAATGATACCAGAATACAGGACGGAAGCACACATCCCAGCGTACATATCACTGCTCCCGGAATTCCTGCCACTTTTAACCCTACGAATGTAGCTGAATTGACGGCAATGGGACCAGGTGTCATCTGGGAAATGGTAATGAGATCCGTAAATTCCGACAACTGAAGCCAGCCATTTGCCTCCACCACCTGATGACGAATGAGGGGAAGGGCTGCATAGCCGCCTCCGAAGCTGAATGCCCCGATCTGGAGAAAGCTTAAAAATAAACGTAAATAAATCATACCTGCCCCCTCCTTCTTCGCAGCATGGTTCTGACAAATCCTAAAATTCCCGCTGCCAGAATGATAAAGATCACGTTAATGTTAAAAATCATGGAAACGGCAAATGCAGCAATCATGACCAGTATACTGACCATGTCCTTTTCCTTTGTAATGCCGCTTCCCATATCCCAGACTACGGATGCGATAACAGCTCCCACACCTGCCTGCATGCCTTCCAGCATGAGGGCAATCAGTGTCATGGAACGAAATGCTTCATAGCAGACTGAGATCACCGACAGAATTAAAAACGGCGGAAGCACCGTCCCCAGCACTGCCGTCAGAAGTCCCGTCACTCCGGCCAGCTTGTAGCCCACCACAATGGCTCCATTCACCGCAATGGCCCCCGGTGCTGACTGGGCAATAGCTACCAAATCCAGCATTTCATCCTCATCTATCCAGTGAAGCTCATCCACAAACTTCTGTTTCATCAATGTCACAATCACATAGCCGCCTCCGAAGGTGAAGGCACTCAAATAAAATGTTGATAAAAACAGAGAACGCAGCAGATGGCCGTTGTTCTTTTCTTTCATAATATGCTCCTACTGTTTCTTTATAGATATTGTGGCTAAGCGGATGAAAGTGACAGCCTGTGAGCGGAACCGCTCGCGCTAAGTCCTCGATCCAGCGGTACTAACATTCAAACATCGCTGCCGCTCGTTCTCATGAAGTACCGGGACTGCGGACGTTCCTTTCACAGGCTGTCACTTTCATCCACATAATCACCTGTAAACTGCAACGTATATTATCTCATAAATAAAGATTTTTGCAAGGGACGCTTGAAAGTTTAAGTAACTCATATTATAATACAAATAAAGAGAAGCAACTGCACACATTGTGGTTGCCTCCAAGGTTGATAAAATAAGTCACCTGTCCGGTCAAGACGTAGGTGGCTTATTTATTTTCGCTTGTTAATCCTATCTATGTAGGCAAGCAGCGCAAGCAGAAATGAACCGCCCAAAAACAACAGGCTTAATACTTCATATGTATCCATTCGCACCACCTCCCCTCTTTTCAAGTATGGGAGGCTTCCACCTAATCTAACCTAGCAATATTTATGTACATTTGCTTCTCATGCAAATAGTATATCATAATATTACATAACGTACAATTTTATCTTCACAAAAAACTGCCATTACACAGGAATTTTCCCGCATAATGGCAGTTTTTAACATTTCGGTTAAAATTACGTAACTATTCAGAACCCCATTCGCAAAACGCAGTTTTGCATGGCTCTGAATAGTCACAAAATTACATAATCTCTTTGATCCAGCCTTCCGGTGCCTCGATGCGGCCCATCTGGATTCCGGTCAGAGTATCATAAAGTTTCTTGGTAACCGGTCCCATCTCTTCCATACCGCTCGGCAGGCAGATCTCGGTTCCGTGGTCTACGATCTTTCCGATCGGGGAGATAACTGCTGCAGTTCCGCACAGACCAGCCTCTGCGAAATCTTTCAGCTCTTCTTTTGCAACCGGACGCTCTTCTACTTCCAGTCCCAGATAATCTTTTGCTACTACCATCAGAGAACGACGGGTAACAGACGGTAAGATACTGTTGGACTTCGGAGTTACGACTTTATTGTCTTTGGTTACAAAGATGAAGTTGGCACCACCGGTCTCCTCAACATAAGTTCTGGTAGCCGGATCAAGGTACATATTCTCATCAAATCCTTTGTTGTGAGCATCTACGATATTGTAAAGGCTCATTGCGTAGTTCAGACCAGCCTTGATATCGCCGGTTCCATGAGGTGCTGCACGGTCCACATCAGATACGCGGATGGTGATCGGTTTTGCTCCGCCTTTGAAGTACGGACCTACCGGAGTAGTAAAGATACGGAACTGATACTCAGTTGCCGGTTTCACACCAATAACAGAATCAATACCGAACATATACGGACGAATATACAGCGTTGCTCCGCTTCCATAAGGCGGTACATATGCTGCATTTGCTTTTACAACATCTACAACTGCCTGTACAAAACGATCTTCCGGAAATACCGGCATCTGCAGTCTTCTCTCAGAATCTGCCATACGTTTTGCGTTCAGATCCGGGCGGAAGGTAACGATTTTACCCTGCTCGGTTGTATAAGCTTTAATTCCCTCAAAGCAGGTCTGTGCATACTGAAGTACACAGGCACATTCACTCATGGTAATCATTGGATCGTCAATCAGAGCACCTTCATCCCATGCTCCATTTTTATAGTTGGCAACAAATCTCTTATCGGTTGGCATATATCCAAAACCAAGGTTGCCCCAGTCAATGTTTTTCTTTTCCATCACACTTTACTTCCTTTCCTATGTATATAGATGATGTCTGCGATGACTTACCTTGCTTTATGATACGCTTTTCAAAAACCAGTGTCAAGATTTCAGTACAAAATGATTCTTCCGATATTCCAATAATCCCTCTTCCTGCATCCGGCTCAGTTCCATGGAAAGTCCGCTCCGATCCACAGACAGATAATCTGCCAGCTGCTGGCGTGAAAATGCGATGTCAAATTCCGCACTGCCATGGCGTTGTGCTTCTGCAGAAAGGTAGGATAAAATCTTTGCCCGGCGGCTTCGCTGTCCAAGGTGGGTAATTTTTTCGTTCAGGCGCAGATTTTTCTCGGCCAATTCAGATAACAGATTGCGGATCATCCGGCTGTGATGACTGCAGGTGGATGGACAGGTAGTAAGAATCCTCTTTACACTCAAAAAAAGCACCTGCACATTGGTCTGTGCCATGACACTTACATTCAGTACAGCACCCGGGGAGCAGGCAAAGGTTTCTGCAAAACAATGTCCCGCTCCCACTGCAGCAAGAATATTCCGGTTTCCCCAGAAATCTTCCTGAATGATCATCACTTTTCCTGTGATTACCACTCCAAAAGCTTCTACCCGATCTCCTGCCCGCAAAATATATTCGTCTTTTTGAAAAGTTTCCGGACGCACTTCCAGGCAATGAAGCATTTTTTCTGTCTCTTCCTCAGAAATTCCGGAAAAAATTCCTGATGTCCGCAAAACGGATAACATTTCTTTCATTTTCTTACCTCGTTGTATTTTCAACCGATTTGTTGTTCACACTATAGTATACTCCACTCATCAAATCAAAAAAAAGGAGAATTTCTTATGGATACAAATATGTTTTGTTTTCAATGTGAGCAGACCGCTGGATGCAGCGGATGTACCGGAAAGGCCGGCGTCTGTGGAAAATCTGCTCAGACTGCTCAGATTCAGGATCAGCTGACAGGTGCATTGATCGGTCTTGCTCATGCGGCAAACGGCACTCTTCCAGAGGGACAGCCTATTGAAAAGGTAATGATTGAAAGTCTTTTTGCTACTCTTACCAATGTGAATTTTGACGATGATGCATTAAAAGTGCTGCTAGCTCGGGTACATGAAGCAAAAGCAGAACTGGTTCCTGGCTGCGGCAGCTGCATGTCTTCCTGCGGTCACAATGATGATTATGACATGATGCGGATCTGGGAGGCTGATGAAGATATCCGTTCCCTGAAATCCCTGATTTTATTCGGTATTCGCGGAATGGCCGCCTATGCTTACCATGCCATGGTACTTGGATATGAGAATGCCGAAGTAAATCAATTCTTCAGTAAAGCGCTGTTTGCCCTCGGCGAGGACTGGGATATGGAACTGCTCCTTCCCATTGTCATGGAAGTTGGGAAATACAACTTACTGTGCATGGAACTGCTTGATAAAGCCAATACCGAATCCTATGGCACACCAGTTCCCACCACAGTTCCGTTGGCTGTGGAAAAAGGTCCATTTATCGTTGTCACCGGACATGACTTAAAAGATCTGCAGCTGCTGCTTAAGCAGACAGAAGGAAAAGGAGTTAACATCTATACGCACGGTGAAATGCTCCCTGCCCATGGTTATCCGGAATTGAAAAAATATGCGCATCTGAAGGGAAACTTCGGAACCGCATGGCAGAATCAGCAGAAAGAATTTGCTTCCCTCCCGGCACCGATTCTCTTCACCACCAACTGCCTGATGCCGCCGAAGGCATCCTATGCGGACCGTGTCTTCACCACCGGAGAAGTTGCTTTCCCAGGAACCGTCCACATTGATGAAGAAAAAGATTTCACTCCGGTGATTGAAAAAGCACTGGAACTCGGTGGATATACCGAAGATCAGGCATTTACCGGAATCAACGGCGGCTCTACTGTCATGACCGGATTCTCCCATGGAACCGTGCTCAGTGTAGCTGATCAGGTAATCGATGCCGTAAAGAGCGGTGCTATCCGTCACTTCTTCCTGGTAGCTGGCTGCGACGGTACCCGCCCGGGACGTAATTACTATACGGATTTTGTAAAGCAGACACCTGCTGATACCATCATCCTTACCCTGGCCTGTGGGAAATATCGTTTTAACGATCTGGATCTTGGAACCATCGGCGGTCTCCCCCGCATCATGGATATGGGCCAGTGTAACGATGCCTACGGCGCTATCAAAGTAGCTGTGGCACTCTCCGAAGCCTTCGGATGCGATGTCAACGAACTGCCCCTGTCCATGGTACTGTCCTGGTATGAGCAGAAAGCCGTCTGCATCCTGCTCACCCTGCTCCACTTAGGGATCAAAAACATCCGCCTCGGCCCTTCCCTTCCGGCATTCCTCTCTCCCAATGTTCTGAATTACCTGGTAGAGAATTTTGGAATCGCACCGATCACCACCCCGGAAGAAGATCTGAAAGAGCTGTTGAAATAAAATGAAAAAAAAAACTGCCCTGAAACCATCAGGGCAGTTTTTACGTTGTATTTTTATTAACCATATGTTACTATTAATTTATACGTATTTCCATAGAAGATCGGTCACATATGGAATCTGTACTCTATCTCATGGCAGATAAATTTTTAGAACCATCAGTACTAAATAAACTAAAAGAGGAACAAGAATTTATTATCAACGCACTAAAACTCGGTCTTTCTGATGCCGACATTCTCCGCCTCACGGAATGCACCCCTGATAAACTGCAGGCTGCACGCAATCTTTGGCTGACACAAAAATAAAGTTTTCTTATCTGTTTCCTACTGGAATCCGGATCTCCGTCACAAACTTCTCAGGATTGCTGGTGATGCCATCATCTATCATGGTGATTTCCTGAGAAAAACCTGTGATCGTCAGATGTTCTGCCCTGATGTAAGTGAGAATTTTCCGGTAATAATCAGGCGCTTCTGTGTGTCCGCCGCAGAAACGGATAGTCACATACATCTGCTCCTGCAGTTCTTCTGTTGTCCCCTGATAGCTGTCTTCCTCATCTAAAATTAAGAATACCAGATCGTAGGTATCAAATTTTCCTTCCAGAAGATGTTCCAGGGTGATTCCAATTCCCACTTTTCCCAAAAATACACTTGTCTCCGGTTGGTCTTTCTGCAGCTGTCGAATTGAAAATTCCAGATCAAGATAGGATTTGGGACGCAGAGAATCCTGCATCCGCACCATGCGGCATCCCGGAAGCCTGATTTTCCGGATCACGTCAAGCTCTGACTGGCTGGCATCCCGGATCTGCTGAATCCGGTGATCAATCTTCCGCTCGATAATCTCCAGTTCCCGCTTTTTCCGGGCAATGAGTTCTTTCTGCCGTTCCAGCTTTTCCTCAATGACATCAATATCCCGGTTATGAAGAAATTCCGCAATTTCATCAAGAGGCAGATCAAGTGCCCGCAAATACCGGATTGTGTTCAGCACCTCGAACTGCCGAGCGCTGTAATAGCGGTATCCCGTCTCCGGGTCTGTGTATTCCGGGTGAAGAAGTCCCGCCTGATCATAATGGCGGAGCGTTCCCGCGCTCACCTGGAACATCTTTGCCACATCACTGATCCGGAATAATTTCTTATCATCCATGAACTTTTTTCCTCTCTATTCCATGTTTCCGAAGCCACAGATAGACGATCACGCAGATACCTACCGACAGCAGTGACCCACAGGCTGTGGCTATTCCCATTGGCAGCAATGTAGCCGGAAAGAGCTTGGATGTGAGGTACACTCCCGGAATTCTCACCAGCAGGATGGCAATGATATTGTGGAGGAAGGAAAATTCTGACCGCCCGCAGGCACAGAAATATCCGCTGAAGCTGAAATGAATGCCCGCAAAAATACAGTCAAAAATATACCCCCGGATATACTGTCCACCCATCATCCGAACCGTGGCATCTGTAGTAAAGAGCCCCACTGCCGGTTCTGCAATGAATTGAATAAGAATGGATACCAGAATACCAAATCCTGCCGCAATCATGATAGCATAGCGAAGGGTCTCTCTTGCCCTGTCCTCTTTGCCTGCACCAATGTTCTGGGCGCAGAGTGCCGATACGGTAGACAACATAGAGGACGGCACCAGGAAGAGGAAGCTGATCATTTTTTCCACAATTCCTACTGCAGCCGCCGCGCTTAATCCACGCCGGTTGGCGATAATGGTGATAACAATAAAAGCAATCTGAATAAATCCGTCCTGCAGCGCTACCGGAACACCGATCTGCAGAAGCTGTCCCATAACCGATTTTCTGGGGCGAAAATCATTTTTGCAAAGCGTAATACCAGATTTCTGTCTGGAAATAGCAAGTAACGCAATGACCACACTGACTGCCTGGGCAAGCGTGGTACCCAGGGCCGCACCTGCCGGCCCCAGATGAAAATAACCGATAAAGAGATAATCCAGTACAATATTTGCCACACAGGCTACTGCGATAAAGTACATGGGACTTCTGGAATCTCCCAGTCCCCGAAAGATAGAACTGATGATGTTATAGGCTGTAATAAAAGGAATCCCCAGAAAACAGATGGTCAGATAAAGCACCGTTCCGCTCACTGCCTCCTCCGGTGTGGACATGACTGTCACAATGGGACGCACAAATAAAAGCAGCACTGCTGACAGCACCACAGATAATCCCATAAACAATGTGACCGTATTTCCCACCGACAGGGACGCCTGCTTTTTATTGTTTGCTCCTACTGCCTGAGCAATGCTCACCGTCGATCCCATGGCAAGTCCTACGATCATAACCGTAATCATATGCATGACCTGACTTCCTATAGAGACTGCCGTCGTTCCGGCTACTCCCTCAAACTGTCCAATAATAAAAAGATCCGCCATGCCGTACAATGTCTGCAGAAAATACGACAACAGATACGGCAGGGAGAACCACACAATATTCTGAAAAACACTTCCTGAAGTCAGATTTTTTTCCATTTCTTTCGTAACTCCTTTTCCTGAACTGCCCTTTATCTTAAACCTTATAACTATTGTAAGGTCAATCTTTTCTTACAGCAAGCACTTGGCAAATTTTTTTCGTGGTTTTATAATACGACTATAGTTTGTCGGTGTGCAGACCCGATGGAAGTGACAGGCTGCGAAAGGAACGTCCGCAGTCCCGGTACTTCATGAGAACGAGCGCTCTGCGATGTTCGAATGTTAGTACCGCTGGATCGAGGACTTAGCGCGAGCGGTTCCGCTCACAGCCTGTCTCTTCCGAAAGGGCTGCACGGAACTATCACCTACAATTCGGAGGGATACCATCATGAATATTATCATCAGAGCATATCAGAACACAGATCTTCCTTCTATGAATCAGATCTGGAACGAGGTCGTGGAGGACGGCGTTGCTTTCCCCCAGGAAGATTTTCTGAATGCGGAAACCGGCAAAGCATTTTTTGCTGAGCAGACATACACTGCTGTAGCAGAGGATACGGACACTGGAAATGTTCTGGGACTTTACATTCTTCATCCTAATAATATCGGCCGGTGCGGTCATATCTGCAATGCCAGCTATGCAGTCAGCTCCCAGGCAAGGGGACTTCATATCGGAGAGAAACTGGTCTCCGACTGTCTTATTCAGGGAAAACTCCATGGCTTCCGCATCCTGCAGTTTAATGCTGTTGTTGCCAGCAATATTCACGCGAGACATCTCTATGAACGTCTTGGCTTTATCCAGCTGGGCGTCATTCCCGGTGGTTTCCGTATGAAAGACGGTCATTATGAGTATATTTGTCCCTATTATCATGAGTTATAAGCTCATTTGTTAACCTCCTAATTATTTTTAGTTGACAATTTGTTTTCCCGCTTTTATAATTGTGAACCATAGTGATTACGGAGGTTTACAAATGACAAAGACAAAATCTATCATCTACTGCGGACTCTTTACCGCACTCATTGCCGTGGGCGCTTTTATTAAAATTCCTGTCCCGGTGGTTCCCTTTACGTTACAATATCTCTTTACCATGCTGGCTGGACTGCTCCTGGGCGCACGCCTTGGTTCCCTGTCGGTTTTCGCTTACATGGTGCTTGGTCTTGCAGGACTTCCTATCTTTACCGAAGGCGGCGGTCTCTGGTATGTATTGAAACCAAGCTTCGGTTATATCATCGGCTTTGTAGTCGGTACCTTCGTTACCGGATGGATTGCTGAGCATATGAAGAAAAAGACGATCCTTCGTTATCTTTTCGCAAATCTTGCCGGACTGATGGTAGTCTATGCCTTCGGCATGATATATTACTACTTTATCTGTAATTATGTGATCAACACTCCAATCGGCGTATGGCCGCTGTTTCTCTATTGCTTCCTGCTGGCTGTACCGGGAGATATCGCTTTAAGTATCTTAGGAGCTGTCATTGCCAAACGGGTGCGTCCGGTCATCGGCCTTCACGCTCTGTACCCGGCAAAAACAACTGCAAAATTATAAAACCTGAATCTACGAGGAGACACAACATGGATGTACTTGCACTTGCAAAAGAAATTATTGACGGGAGAAGACTGACCAGAGAAGATGATCTTTCCTTCTTCCTTACCTGCGATCTCGACGATCTTTGTAAAGGAGCAGACCAGATCCGCGAAGCGCGCATCGGTGATAAGGTGGATCTTTGTTCCATCATCAACGGACGAAGCGGACGCTGCCCGGAAGACTGTAAATACTGTGCCCAGTCCGCACATCATCATACCAACTGTGAAATCTACGATTTTCTGCCGGAAGAAAAAATCGTGGAGCTCTGCAAACTCAATGAATCTGAAGGTGTGAACCGCTTCTCCATTGTCACCGCCGGAAAAGCACTGACTGGAAAAGAATTTGATAAAGCCATCCACGCATATGAGACCATGCACCGGGAATGTAAGATTGACCTTTGTGCTTCCATGGGATTTCTCTCTGCTGAGCAGCTGCACCGTCTCCACGAAGCAGGCGTGACCAGCTATCACCATAACATCGAGACCTCCCGGAGAAATTTCCCAAATATCTGCACTACCCATACCTATGACATGAAAATTGAGACTCTGAAAAAAGTAAAAGCAGAAGGCATGTGTGCCTGTTCCGGAGGTATCATCGGCATGGGCGAGACTTGGGAAGACCGTCTCGACATGGCTGTCAGTCTGGCTGAACTGGGAATTGATTCCATTCCCATCAATGCTCTGATGCCCATTCCTGGGACACCTCTCGAACATCTTAAGGAACTTTCCGAAGAGGATATCCTGAGAACCATTGCTTTCTTCCGCTACATCAATCCGGACGCCAATATTCGTCTGGCTGCCGGACGTGCACTTCTGACCAACGATGGAGAAAAAGCCTTTCAGGCTGGAGCATCTGCTACTATTACCGGAAATATGCTGACCACGGTTGCCTGTGCCACGATCCGGAGCGACCGTCAGATGCTGACAGATCTGGGCCGTGATGTAACTCCGGACTACTGGAAGGAGGCATAATGCCATGAGCAAAGCACTTTTTGTCACCGGTACCGGCACAGATACCGGGAAAACGTATGTTACCGGTCTGATTGTTAAAAAGCTTCAGGAAGCCCAAAAAAATCCTGCCTATTATAAAGCAGCCATGAGCGGTAATGACAGACGTCCTGACGGTACCTTAATCCCAGGAGACGCCCTGGCAGTTCAGACCATGAGCGGCATCGATCAGTCTCTTACTTCCATGTGTCCCTATGTCTATGAGCATGCTTATTCTCCGCACCTGGCATCCCGCCTGGAGGGAAATCCGGTGGTGATGGATGTAGTAACGCATGGATTTGCAGATGTAACAGCAGTCTACGACTATGTAACGGTAGAAGGAAGCGGTGGCATTCTCTGCCCCATCTGCTTTGACGAGGCGAGAATTCAGTTGGAAGATGTGGTGAAAGAGCTCCATCTTTCCAGTATTCTCATAGCAGATGCCGGACTTGGCACCATCAACAGCGTAGTACTGACCGCAGAATACATGAAAACCCACGGATTGCCGCTGAAAGGAATTATTTTCAATCATTACCATCCGGGCGATGTGATGGAGGACGACAATATTTTCATGTGCGAACATATGACAGGACTGCCGACACTGGCAAAGGTGCAGGACGGTGACACGGAACTTGATATGAATATCGACGCACTCTGTGCGCTTTATGACGAGGTGAAATAAATGATCTGGTATCCTTATGAACAAATGAAAACCATGCGGGAACCTTACAAAATCGTGGATGCAGACGGAGTCTATCTCTATACAGAGGATCAGAAGCTCATTGATTCTGTTTCTTCCTGGTGGTGCATGATCCACGGTTACAAACATCCGGAACTGACTGCCGCCATCAAAGAACAGGCTGATCACTTCTGCCATGTCATGCTGGGTGGTCTGACCCATGATCCGGTACAGAAGCTCTCTGATAAACTGGAAAACTTCCTCCCCGGTGATCTTGACTACTGCTTCTTCTCTGATTCCGGCAGTGTAGCTGTGGAAGTTTCCCTGAAAATGGCACTTCAGTACAATACCAATCAGGGCCGGAAACGCCCGCTGGTACTGGCTCTTACCCATGCTTACCATGGAGATACATTTAAAGCCATGGAAGTCGGTGATGATGAAGACTATCATTTCGCTTTTGATAAAAAAGAAGGCGTCATCCATATTCCCACTGAGATCGCGGCTCTGGAAGAAGCCTTTGTCCATTATCACGATCAGCTGAATTCCTTTATCGTGGAACCTCTTCTGCAAGGTGCAGGAGGTATGCGGATGTATGATCTTGCATTCCTGAAACGTGCCAGAGAGCTCTGTACAGAATATGATGTACTGCTGATTTTTGACGAGGTAGCCACCGGATTCGGCCGCACCGGCTATCGTTTTGTGGCTGACGAGATACTTCCGGACATTCTGGTCTTAGGCAAAGCACTGACCGGCGGTTATATCGGTCATGCCGTAACAGTTGCCAACCATAAAGTCTTTGAAGCATTTTACAGTGATGACGACCGGAAAGCACTGATGCACGGACCCACCTTTATGGGAAATCCTCTTGCCTGCGCGGTCGCCTTAAAAGGCATTGAGATCTTTGAGCGGGAAGATTACATGAGCAAAATCCACCGGATCACGGAGATCTCCCACCGGGAAATGGACGGATTTACCGATCCCAGAATCCGTGAGATCCGCATCATGGGTGGTTGCACCTGTGTGGATGTCTATGATCCTGCCACTCTGGACGGATTCCAGCAGTTCGCCTATGAACACGGGGTCTTCAGCCGTCCGTTCCTGACCTGTATGTATACAATGATGCCTTATATCATCAAAGAAGATGAACTAATACAGATTTATGACGTCATGAAAAAATGGTTCCGGAGATAATCTCCGGAACCATTTTTATGTCGTACCCCTTCTCCTGTCAGAGGAATTCTACCCTTCCATCCTCGATATGATAGACGGCCCCGACGACCCGCAGTCCTTCTTCCTCAATCTGATGGATTTCCAGACTGTGTTCAATCATATCGATACTGTGCTGCACATTGAGACAGCAGGCTTTGAAATCATCCGTCTCATCCCCGATGGCCAGCTTAATCTCATCGGTAATGTATTTGATATATCCCTGCGGGTCATGGTTGATGGCCGCATCCACCGCACCGCAGAACGTATGTCCAAGCACTACGATAAGCGGGCTTCCCAGATGGTCCGCCGCATACTCGATGCTTCCCAGCTGATGGTCATCGATCACATTTCCCGCCACACGAATCACAAAGAGATCTCCCAGGCCTGCCGAAAAAATACTCTCCGGAATCACACGGGAATCCGAACAGGTAATGATAATCGCATAAGGATGCTGTCCATTTTCATGCGTATATTTTCGGAGCATACGGGAAATATTTCCCCGGCTGGTCTCCGCATTCAGGTATCTTGCATTTCCCTCTTTTAATTTCTTCAGCGCCTTGTCGGCGGTCATAATAAATGCATGCATACTTCAAACCCTATTTGTTTTTCTTATATTTGCCGATCTTCTGGTCAATAGAAAGGATTTCACCCTCCGGGCGATATACCACTTTTACGTAAGCGGACACCTTCTTCGCCCCTGCGCGGACTGCCACGTGCTGGCATTCCTTGACAATATCCATCAACTGGTCATAATCATCTCCCTCGATGGTGGTTTCAAAGGGACCCACTTCATAGCGAAGACCAGTGCCTGCAATATAAGCAATTACCTCATCTACGATTCTGCAAAGCTCCTGATCATTTTCTGCCGATGGCAGTACCTGAATTGCTACACTTGTCATATCTTTCTTCTCCTTTTACAAATCCGCTGCCGCAGACTTCCAGTCTTCTATCACTTCATCTGCCAGCCGTTTCATCTTCTCCCAGCAGTCTGTGTTACTCTCATCCTGAACACCTGCCACATAAAATCCTGCCCGTTTTGCCGTCTCTGCCGCATAGATGGCATCTTCATAAACAGCCGTCTCTGCCGCTTTTGCACCCATCCGTCTTATGGATTCCAGATAGACATCCGGCTGCTTCTTTCCTGCCCCTACAGTCTCGCAGGAGAGTAGAAATTCAAAATCAGCAAGAACATCAAGACGTTCCAGACAGGCTTTCATGAGCGGTTCTGCTGTGGCTGATGCCACGCACATACGGACTCCCGCTGCCTTTAATTTTGTTAAATATTCCTTTACTCCTGGTTTCAGCGGGATATCATTCCGGTAATGTTCATCCATCATGGTATTCATATCCGCTGCCACGCTCTCCGGTGTTCCCAAAAGACCATATTCGCTGATAAAAAGTGCTGCTGACTCTGTCATCGTCATAGGCTTGATACGTTCCAGAATCTCTGCTGACACTTTTTTCACCCCATGGCTTTCCAGATATTCAAAAGCCAGACGCTTCCAGAATCCCATGGAATCTACCAGGGTTCCGTCCATATCAAAAATTGCATACGGCTTATTCATGGCTCACCATCTCTGCTGCCAGTGTTTTCAGATGCTCTGTAGCTGCTCCCGGATCCTTCGCTGCAAAAATGGCAGATACTACTGCAACTCCGTCCACGCCACATCCAGAGAGTTCTTCCACATTGGAAGCGTTAATGCCGCCGATGGCTACCACCGGAATGGATACAGAGCTGCTGATCTCTTTTAACTTTTCTTTGGAAAGATTTCTTGCATTTTTCTTGGTACTGGTTCCAAACACAGCACCGACACCAATATAGTCTGCACCTGCTTTTTCTGCAGCCTGTGCTTCTTCTACGGTTCCGGCGGAAATTCCCAGAATTTTATCCGGACCGATCATGGCACGGATATCTCTTCCCTTAATATCGGACTGGCCCACATGGACGCCGTCTGCATCAATGTCGATGGCAATCTCCACGCTGTCATTTACCACAAAAGGCACATGATACTGGGCACACAGGCCTTTCAGTTCCTCTGCTTCCTGCTCAAAGGTTCCCTCATCCAGGTCTTTCTCCCGGATCTGCAGAAATGTTGCCCCATGCTCCAGCACATTTTTGCATACATCTGTCAGTTTTTCGCCTTCCTTTAACCACATCCGGTCGGTTACTGCATAAAGCAGCATGGATTTCCGGATCTCTTCTTTAGAGTATTTCATATTGCATTCCCTCCACCAATTGTTCTTCTGTCATATTAAATACAGCATCAATCAAATCTGTCCGGAATGTAGCATTGCCTGTTCCGTTCTTGATACGGCGTGCCTCTGCCACCTCTCCGCTGATTCCCATCACGCTCATGGCTGCCACTGTTGCCGTAAAGCAGTCTTCCGACATGGCTCCGCAAAATGCGCCGATCATGGAAGTCAGCATACAGCCGCTGCCCGTAATCCTCGCCATAGTTGCACATCCATTTCTGAGGACTGCCGTTTCTTTCCCATCGGATACCAGATCCAGCTTTCCTGAAACAGCAATGACACTTCCCGTGCGTTCCGCAAGTGCCCGCACCATCTCTGCTGCTTCTTTGAGATTCTCTTCCGTAATCTTATCAAGGGCACTTACATCCACACCACTTCCGGCGGTCTGCTGTCCTGCCAGATAACGGATCTCTGACGCATTTCCACGAATGGAGCTGAACTTCACTTCTTTTAACAATTCTGCTGCCACTTCTCTTCGAAGGCTCGTTCCACCTGCTGCTACCGGATCCAGAACAACCGGACGACCAAGCTTGTTCATCTCTTTTCCGGCCAGAATCATGGACGGGGCATCTTCAATGGCTCCCATATTGCAGACCAGTGCCCGGGCATTTCTGGCTGCCTCTGCCGCCTCCCGGACGTCATGCGCCATAGACGGAGAGCCGCCTGCTGCCAAAATGATATTTGCACAGTCATTGACCGTCACAAAATTGGTAATGCACTGCACCAGCGGTTCCTTTTCCCGCACCAGATGTAATGCCTCTGCATACTTGTTCATAAAACCTTTGTCTCCTTACGCCAGCTCATTCTGCATCCGTCCAAGCACAGCCGTTTTCTTTAAGATCACCAGGATTGCCACACCCATAGCTGCTCCTACCACTGCAGACGGGGTATAGAACGGAATATAGTAAAACGGGGACTGGGCATCCAGTCCGTAGAACATCTTCATCAAAGGATAAGAAGACATGGCTCCGAAAAATCCGGTTCCGATGACTTCTCCAATCCATACCAGATAAATATTTTTCGTCTTCTTATAAATCAGGCCTCCCAGAATCGGTCCATAGATTGCTCCGGTAACTGCCTGAATGGTACGGCCGGACAACATTCTCATAATGCCGCATAAAAGGGCTGCCGCGAATCCATACCAAGGGCCTACCAGAACCGCTGCAATGACATCCACGCAGTGCTGGAACGGTGCCATGGCCGGGAAATAGACAAAGGTGTTCAGGACGAAGGCCAGACAGGCCAGCATGGCAGTCAGTGCCATTTTTTTAGTTACATTTTTCTGCATATTCATTCACTCCTCTTTTGCTCAAACAAGGGAAACCTGATGACCAACACCTGACTTTTTACTGACAAAAAAGGAGGCTCCTGTATCGGTGCCTCCTGTAAAATCATATTCGATGACTTCCTACGACGGCATTATCCGTATCAGGTTAAAGGGTCGAAGGTCATTCCTTCCTCTCAGCCTGTCACACAAGCTCCCCTGTTCTCTTTCTGCTGTCTATTTTACCCCTGTACAGTAGGAAATGCAAGTCCTATTCATTTTTCTTACCCTGCATAGGGCAGCGCTTCAAACAGATCATTCTCCGACACACCGCCTATGGTTCCTGCATAAAATCCGTCTGCCTCAAGGTCCACCGTCAGACTTCCTGCCGTTCCATCCTCCAGTTCAAAGCCAAAGGTACCGTCTTCAGAGTAACTGGTCGGGGTAATCACATCTCCTGCATTTAAGGTGGCATTGGAGCCTTCTATTCTGCAGGACACGGAACCTTTAACACTTAGTTTCACATCCGATGCATGATTGAAAAGATACGTATCTCCATCCGGCGTCAGTTTGTCATCCACAATATGATAAGTTCTGGTGCCGCCATAAGTGCCCAGCACATCCACCTTGGATGTAATCTCGATACCGTCTGCCGGATTGGAAGGAACTTTTTCAATGCTTCCGTCCTGCTGGGAAACCGCGAACTTTTCCCCATCCATTTTCACCAGATAGGTTGTCGCATAATCATTATAGGTACGTGTTTCCGCCAGCACATAGTACTGTCCATTCAGCTTCAATGCATAGATATCTCCCACGGCCAGCGTCTCTGCATCCAGTTCAAAACTGTTAGAGCCATACTGGGCGGTTACGCTGATCATATCATCATTTTCTTTGGGATCGGATGTTACCAATGTAAATTCCTGGCCGTCAATCTCCACCGGAATATTGGCTTCCAGCTTCGTCACATTGGAATCCATCGTAGCCGGAGTACCGATAGCGTCCATAAGCGGGGTCCAGTCAAGGACGGCATACTGCTCCGTATAAGAATCAATCATTGCCTGCGCGGTCTCTTCATCCGTCGGCGTATCATTGCTCACATCCCAGTCATCATCCACGGAAGTAAACCATGGATTCTGCTCATCTGCTCCTGCGTCATAAATGACCGACTGCTGAATAGAAAGTTCTCCATTTTCTACGATATAATACAGCCATCCGGAACTTGCTGCACCGTTGGAACCTTCATTGGCAATGATCACAGCACCCGCCTCATCTTCCACCAGATAATATCGGTTTCTCTCCTGACTGGTAAACAGCTGCTTTGCCGCATCTCCGTCCATAGTATAAGCATCCAGAATCATCCGGTTCACCGGTTCTTCCGTATCTGTTTCACCAATCAGTAATTCCAGCTGTCCGTCCTGATCAAGATCGTATAACGTATAACCTACTGACACCATAGTGGCCAGATTACTGTAATTATGCTCATAGATCTGGTCATAATCCCACTGTTCCTCTATCAGTGACCGATAGTCGTCGATAATCCCTTCGTAGGCTTCCGTCATACCATCATCCATCACTTCCGGTTTTGCTTCTTCCGGTTCTGTATTTTCCGTGGTATCCCCCGCATTTTCTGTATCCTGCGCTGTCTGATCTGCATTGTTTCCACATGCTGTCAACATGGACATTCCAAGCATCAATACACATAAAATCGCAATTCTCTTTTTCATAAGATCCTCCTTCATGAAATTACCTTCATTTTGGTATCCTCATTTTACTACACAGGAGGTATTTGTCCACTTAAGATTTCTTAATTTTGATACCGGATCTCTGTCTTCTGCAACATAGGATAACTGACCACTTCCATTCCTTCAAGATCCTCTGCATGCATGCTGACTGCCGTGATCTGCGGATTCTCATAGGTGGTATAATAGTAAACACCTTTGCTGGTGTTGCAGCAGGAAGTATAAATCGTAATCTCATACTTTCCTTCCGCCACTTCGCAGCAGCCTCTCTGCTGGTCTACAGAACCAAGGATATGGAAAAACTGGCTGACGCTCTCTTCCTCTGTATCTCCTGACCTGGAATTAAGTCTCGTAAATGCCACTCTTGCAAAGCGGGATGTGGAAGACAAATCTCCCGGAAGTCCCAGTGCTCCCATGCCTCTGCTGTACATATCAAGCGGCAGCTCTTTGGAAAACTGATTCTCTGGCTGCTTCGGAGAAAGATTCCTATACTGATTCAGCAAAAACATCTGCTGAGGGAACGGAGGATTGTTGGTAAGCACCCCTGCCGGATTATCATAGACATGGAATCCATCCTTCATAGATTCCACCACAATACAGC
The DNA here is from genome assembly GCF_057604405.1 of Hominiventricola sp. Taxonomy (NCBI): domain Bacteria; kingdom Bacillati; phylum Bacillota; class Clostridia; order Lachnospirales; family Lachnospiraceae; genus Hominiventricola; species Hominiventricola sp. The sequence continues at coordinate 25,106 of NZ_DBLYVB010000010.1, read as the reverse complement.
CATTTTTATCCGCAATGATCCAGTGAAGCTGTGCAGAAGGAAGCTGATCACTGAATGAGATTCCTGTCAGATTCATTTTCCCAAGTGCTGCTTTTGCCTCTTCCACAGTCGCACATCTGGAAAGGATCCAGGGGATAAACTCATACTGGGCTACATTCTCTTTCTCTTTTGTTTCCTCTGCATAAGCTGCATTTCCCACAAAATTCAGACCAGCCATACCAAGACCTTTTTCATTGGCTGCATCATAGTAAAGCGGATATCCGTCCGCCATATGTGCCATACCGATCATTGCATAATGCTGCTCCATCACACCTGCATAATGAAAGTGAATGGGATAGTTCCGCGGCATCACTGCAATCTCTTCTCCATAAGAAAATTCATAATCCAGAGTACGTCCCATATAAAAATCTTTTGTCTGATAGGTTGCTGCTGTACACATATTAATCCTCCCACAGACTCTGCGGATATTTGCCCGCATCTTTCAGATCCTGCATAGCCTTCATAACAACCGGCTTGTCCTCTTTGTAGGTAACACCATGCCAGCGGTCATGAGACTTCAGCACAGTGACCTCTGCTTTTCCCTCGCGAATCAGTTCATCTACCACAAAGGGCAGGAAATACTCACATTTCAGCGGATTCTCCGGGATACTTTCTTTTAAAAATTTCGGAAAACGGTCTTTTAATTCTTTTAAAATACTTTCAGAAAATCCCCACAGATTCATGGAAACCGGTGCATCCTCTGGCAGTGCATGCCAGGTAGCCCCATCATCCTCAGTATAAGCCGGTCCTTCCGGACGGCGCTCAATTCGTGTTCTTTCTGTAATAGCGGTCAGTTTCTGATGTGCGTCAGTCTCGCAGACACCTCTGGCCACATGACCATTCTCGGTCAGTGTATTTTTCAGCAGATAACCTACCATGGCATACTGATATTTCTCTCCATCTTTCGTATTAACCAGGAAATCATGAATCAGCTGAAATGCTTCCTGTCCATAATAATCGTCTGCATTGATCACTGCAAAAGGTCCGTCCACAACCGGCAGACAGGACAGGACAGCATGTCCGGTTCCCCATGGTTTTACACGGCCTTCCGGCACCTCAAAGCCTTCTGGCAGGTTGTGAAGATCCTGAAATACATACTCCACCGGAATCCGTTTCTCCATACGGTTTCCAATGCTCTCACGGAAATCTGCTTCATTCTCCTTCTTGATAATAAATACGACTTTTCCAAATCCAGCCTGTACTGCATCGTAGATAGAATAGTCCATAATAATATGTCCCTGGGGATCAATGGGGTCAATCTGTTTCAATCCGCCGTAACGACTTCCCATTCCTGCCGCCATAATGACTAATGTTGGTTTTTTCATGCTTTTCTCTCCTCCTGTACGAAAATTCCACTTATTACTAATATACTCATAAGTCCGGTATTTTACAAGTTTTTGACGAAAAAAGAGGTGTACCTTTTGGTACACCTCTTCGAAATTCTTATGGATTCTACAGATTACTCTGCATCTGCTCCGTAAAGAGTTTTCAGTTTGTTCAGGTAAGCAAATCTTGCTTTGTACTCCTCTTCGGATCTGGTGAACAGAGCCTGTGCTCTCTCCGGATTTGCTCTCTTCAGAGAGTTGTAACGAACCTCGCCGTCCAGGAATGCCTGGAAGTCGCCGGTCGGTGCTTTGGAATCCAGAGCGAATGCATCCTTGCCCTCTGCTGCCAGAGCCGGGTTGAAGCGGAAGCAATGCCAGTAACCAGCCTCTACAGCCAGCTGCTCCTCGGTCTGAGCTTTGCTCATACCTTTCTTGATACCATGGTTGATACACGGAGCGTAAGCGATGATCAGGGACGGTCCCGGATATGCCTCTGCCTCTGCGATTGCTTTTACGCACTGATTGAAATCAGCACCCATGGAGATCTGTGCTACATATACATAACCATAGCTCATTGCGATAGAAGCCAGGTCTTTCTTCTTGGTCTCTTTACCACCAGCTGCGAACTGTGCTACAGCACCAGTCGGGGTAGCTTTGGAAGACTGTCCACCGGTATTGGAGTAAACCTCGGTATCGAATACCATAACGTTGATGTCTTTGCCGGAAGCAAGTACATGGTCAACGCCGCCGAATCCGATATCGTAAGCCCATCCGTCACCACCGAAGATCCACTGGGATTTCTTAGCGAGGAAGTCTTTCTGTGCAAGGATCTCTTTGCCCTTGTCGCATCCGCAAGCTTCCAGAGCAGCTACCAGCTTATCAGTTGCAGCACCGTTGGTTGCTCCAACTCCATAAGTATCAAGCCATTCCTGAGCTGCAGCTTTGACATCTGCATTCTTGCCATTAGCAACGATATCCTCAACTTTTGCTTTCAGCCCGCCACGGATAGCGTTCTGAGCAAGCAGCATACCATAACCAAACTCAGCTGCATCCTCGAACAGGGAGTTAGACCATGCCGGTCCCTGACCCTTCTCGTTTACAGTGTACGGAGTGGACGGTGAAGAGTTACCCCAGATAGAGGAACATCCTGTTGCGTTCGCAATGTACATTCTGTCACCGAACAGCTGGGTGATCAGTTTTGCATACGGAGTCTCACCACAGCCTGCGCATGCGCCTGAGAACTCAAGCAGCGGAGTCTTGAACTGAGATCCTTTTACGGTAGCCTCTTTGAATTTCTCGATAACATCTGCTTTCTCCGGAAGAGTAACAGCATAATCGAATGCGCTCTGGCAAGCTGCATTTGCTTCCATATTTGCCATATCGAGAGCTTTTGCACCCTTCTTGCCCGGGCATACGTTTGCACAGGAACCGCATCCGGTACAGTCAAGAGCGGATACAACGATTGCAAACTTCTTATCAGCCATACCAGTCATAGCCAGAGTCTTCATCTCAGCCGGTGCAGCAGCAGCCTCAGCCTCGGTCATAGCAACCGGACGAATTGCAGCGTGCGGGCAGACATAAGAACATCTGTTACACTGGATACAGTTTTCAGCATTCCATACCGGGATATTAACTGCGATACCACGTTTCTCGTATGCAGAAGTTCCGGACGGAGTAGTTCCATCTACATAATCCTTGAATGCAGATACCGGCAGGGAGTTACCTTCCTGAGCAGATACTTTAGCCTGGATGTTGTTAACGAAGTCAACAGCAGCCTGTCTTCCGCTCTCTGCATGAGTAGTTACAAGTCCTTCATCAGCTGCATTCTTCCAGCTTTCCGGAACTTTGATCTCTACAACCTGTTTTGCTCCCTCATCGATAGCAGCCCAGTTCTTAGCAACGACATCATCACCCTTACGTCCGTAAGTAGCCTTTGCAGCAGCCTTCATAAGTTCGATAGCCTGCTCCTCCGGAATGATTGCAGCCAGTTTGAAGAATGCGGACTGGAGAATGGTATTGATACGGGTCGGTCCCATACCAGTCTCGATACCGATCTTAACACCATCAATTACATAGAATTTGATGTTGTGGTTAGCGATGAATGCTTTTACCTGTCCCGGAAGATGTTTCTCAAGACCTTCCATATCCCACGGGCAGTTCAGCAGGAAGGTACCGCCGTCTACCAGCTCCTGTACCATGTTGTACTTACGTACATAGGACGGATTGTGGCAAGCTACAAAGTTAGCTTTGTGGATCAGGTATGTAGATTTGATCGGTTTCTTACCAAAACGAAGGTGAGACATGGTCACACCACCGGATTTTTTGGAGTCATAATCAAAATATGCCTGAGCATACATATCAGTGTTGTCACCGATAATCTTAATGGAGTTCTTGTTAGCACCTACAGTACCGTCTGCGCCAAGACCCCAGAACTTGCAGTTGATGGTTCCTTCCGGAGTAGTTACCAGCGGAGCACCGGTTTCCAGAGACAGATGTGTTACATCATCAACGATACCGATAGTGAATTTAGCCTTCTCGGTGTTGTGATATACTGCAACGATCTGTGCCGGAGTGGTGTCTTTGGAACCCAGTCCGTAACGGCCGGTAAATACCGGAGTATCATTGAATTTGGTTCCTTTAAGAGCTGCAACAACATCAAGGTACAGCGGCTCGCCAAGAGCACCCGGCTCTTTAGTTCTGTCAAGTACAGTGATCAGTTTTGCAGTATCCGGAATAGTCTCTACCAGAGCATCTGCGCAGAACGGTCTGTAAAGACGAACTTTAACAACGCCGACTTTCTCTCCTGCAGCGGTCAGGTAATCGATGGTCTCCTCGATGGTATCACATACAGATCCCATAGCGATGATAACTTTTTCAGCATCCGGAGCACCGTAGTAGTTGAACAGCTTGTAATCGGTACCGATCTTAGCGTTTACTTTGTCCATGTACTCCTGTACGATTGCCGGAAGAGCATCGTAGTACGGGTTACATGCCTCACGAGCCTGGAAGAAGATATCCGGGTTCTGAGCGGAACCTCTCTGGCACGGATGATTCGGGTTCAGAGCGTCCTGTCTGTAAGCCTCGATTGCATCCATATCTACCATATCTTTCAGATCTTCGTAATCCCACTGCTCGATCTTCTGGATCTCATGAGATGTACGGAATCCGTCGAAGAAGTTGATGAACGGCAGACGTCCTTTGATTGCTGCACAGTGTGCAACCGGAGTCAGGTCCATAACCTCCTGTACGCTGGACTCACAGAGCATTGCTACTCCGGTCTGACGACAGGCATATACGTCGGAGTGATCTCCGAAGATAGACAGTGCATGGCTTGCCAGTGCACGAGCGGATACGTTAAATACACCCGGAAGTCTCTCACCTGCTACTTTGTACAGGTTCGGGATCATCAGAAGAAGACCCTGAGAAGCGGTAAAAGTGGTAGTCAGAGCACCTGCTGCCAGAGAACCGTGTACAGCACCTGCTGCACCTGCCTCAGACTGCATCTCGGTTACCTGTACGGTATGTCCGAAGATATTGGTTCTTCCCTGAGTTGCCCATTCGTCAGTTGCTTCTGCCATTACAGATGACGGGGTGATCGGATAGATAGCAGCTACGTCAGAGTATGCATAAGATACATGAGCGGCTGCATGGTTTCCATCCATGGTTTTCATTTTTCTGGCCATTTTTATTATTCCTCCTTATTTGAATCAATAAGACTCTTTATTACTTTGTAAAAATAGCTCTTATCATACGGATTCATTCTAGCACATCTGTCGAAGGTTGTCCATTTCTATACTTAATTTTTTCCATAATTTTTTCTCATTAAGCTCTTGTTTTTGGTTAGTTTAGACAAACTCTCATCTGTTGCTGAGTAAAAAAAGAATCGGAAAGCCATTTTGGCTCCCGATTCTTTTTTTATGATCTGGTTATCCAAGAATCGCCTTGTCATTGGTGAACTCTTCCCCGCTGACCTCTTCAAATTTGTGAAGGAGATCTTCCACGGTCAGTTTCTTCTTCTCCTCGCCACGAATATCAAGAATAATCTTTCCTTCCATCATCATGATCAGACGGTTTCCATGAGTAATGGCATCCTTCATGTTGTGAGTGATCATCAGCGTAGTCAGATGGTCACGGTTGACAATCATCTCGGTGGTTTCCAGTACTTTTGCTGCTGTCTTCGGATCCAGAGCTGCCGTATGCTCATCCAGCAGAAGAAGCTTCGGTTTCTTTAAGGTTGCCATCAAAAGGGTCAGTGCCTGTCTCTGTCCTCCTGAGAGAAGCCCAACTTTAGAAGTCAGACGGTCTTCCAGGCCAAGACCAAGGGTTGATAGAAGCCGTTTATACACTTCTCTCTCACTGGCTTTGATTCCTGCGCGGAGGGTTCTGGACTGCCCACGCCGAAGTGCCAGTGCAAGATTCTCCTCAATTCCCATAGTGGCTGCAGTTCCATTCATCGGATCCTGGAACACACGTCCCAGAAAAGCAGCTCTTTTATGCTCCGGAAGTTTGGTTACATCCTTTCCGTCAATGATGATCTGTCCTTCATCTACCGGCCATACACCTGCAATTGCATTCAGCATGGTGGATTTTCCTGCACCGTTTCCTCCGATGACCGTTACAAAATCACCATCCTCCAGCGTCAGGTCAATTCCTTTCAGTGCCTGTTTTTCATTTACTGTTCCGGCATTAAATGTTTTATAAATATTCTTCAGTTCCAGCATCAGTGGTTTCCTCCCTTTCTAACCGGTTTGGAAAAATATCTGCTCTTCCAGGTCGGAATTGCCAGGAATATGGCAACTACCAGTGCAGACAGAAGCTTCAGAAGATCTGTGTCGATACCGAACCAGATGACGATCTGAAGTACAAAATAATAAATAATAGAACCAATGGCTACTGCGATAAGTTTCAATCCGAAGTTGCGGAAAATCTTTCCGAAGATAGCCTCACCGATAATGACGGCTGCCAGTCCGATAACAATGGCACCACGGCCCATGTTGATATCGGAGAATCCCTGATACTGTCCCAGCAGTGCACCGGAAAAAGCAACCAGTCCGTTAGAGATCATAAGGCCAAGTACCCGGTTAAAATCCGTGTTGATTCCCTGTGCTCTTGCCATCTTGTCATTACATCCGGTTGCACGTAAGGAACATCCAAGTTCTGTACCAAAAAACCAGTACAGTACTGCTACCAGAAGTATAATCAGAACGACTACGATCAGAATGGTATTTTTATAAATGGCAACATTCTTAATATAACGAAGGGATACCAGCAGATCAAATTTATCAACATTGATGGCCTGATTGGATTTGCCCATAATTTTCAGATTCACGGAATACAGTCCAAGCTGTGTCAGAATTCCGGCCAGAATCGCCGGGATCCCCATAAAGGTATGGAAAAGTCCGGTTGCAAATCCTGCCAGCATACCGGCTAAAAATGCACATAGAAGGGCAACCCATACATTGCTTCCTCCCTGGATCATCATAATGCAGACTGCTGCGCCTGTACAAAGGCTGCCGTCTACGGTCAGATCTGCGATGTCAAGAATACGGAAGGTGATATAGACACCAATCGCCATAATTCCCCAGATCAAACCCTGCGCCACTGCTCCCGGCAGGGCATTCAGTAAACTCATAATGTTCATGTTCCCAATCACCTCGTAATTCTTATTGCTTTTTATTTCACGACGACGGCAGCGAGAGTGGAATAGCCCTTCTCGCTGCCATCATAGTAAGTCATATTTGTATGAACTTTTTGGTTTCTTCTTATTTATTCTGCAATTGCAGTGTAATCATCCGGAACAGCTACTCCAAGAGCCTCACACAGTGTCGGGTTGTACTCTTTGGTAAACTGCGGAGCATACTCAATCGGCATCTCAGAGATATCAGCTTCGCCTGTCAGAATCTTCACTGCCATCTTACCGGTTGCTACACCAAGATCATAGTAGCTGATGGAAAGAGTTGCAACTCCGCATCCTTTGCAGATACCTTCCTCACCTGCAATAATCGGAACACCTGCAGGCTGGCAGATATTGTTTACGATCTCTGTATTGTTTGCTACGGTGTTATCGGTCGGTACATAAATAACATCACTCTCATCTGCTGCGGTAGTTGTTACAGAAGAAAGGTCATTGGAATCAGAGAAACCATACTGTTTGCAGGTATATCCCATTCCTTCCAGTGCTTTCTGCACCTCGTCTACCTGATACTGGGAGTTTGCCTCTGCAGTACAGTACAGAAGACCTACATTCTTAGCATCCGGGAACAGCTCATTCAGCATAGCTGCCTGCTCAGTCAGCGGTGCAAGATCAGACGTACCGGAAATATTTCCACCAACAGTTCCATCAAAACCATCAATACCAAGAGCTACACCATACTCCGTTACTGAAGTACCAAGAATCGGGATCTCACTGGTTCCAGCCTGTGCTGCCTGCAGTGCAGGAGTTGCATTTGCAAGAATCAGATCTGCATCCTCAGCCACGAAGCCGTTAATAATGGTTGCGCATGTATTGGAATCGCCCTGTGCATTCTGCTCATCGAAAGTTACCGCATCCTCACCGAGTGCCTCTACGATGGCATCCTTAAATCCCTGGGTAGCTGCATCCAGTGCTTCATGCTGTACCAGCTGGCAGATACCGATCGTGTAGGATCCGCCTGCAGACGGTACTTCCGTCTCTTCTGCTGTATCAGCAGTATCAGCTGCCTCAGTTGTCTCAGCTGCAGTATCTGTGGATGCTGCGGTATCGCTGCTTCCGCATGCGACCAGACTAAGTCCCATGGTCATTGCCATAGCCAGAGCTATCATCTTTTTCATAATCCGTTTCCTCCGTCTTTTCCGAATTGGCTTTCAATGCTTTAATGCATTGAAGCTTTTAGACTTAATCAATATAGCACTTCAACGCACAAAAGTCAATAAGTATGAAAATATTTAATAAAAAATAACATCTTTCCAGTGAAAAGGAACCGCTCGCGCTAAGTCCTCGCCCAGCGGTACTAACACTCGAACAATGTCTTCGACTTGTTCTCGTGAAGTGCCGGGGCTGTGGACGTTCCTTTCACAGTGAAAGATGTTTTCTGTACTTATTAAATATTTTATAATACTTTGCTTAAGAAGTCGATGGTACGCGGCTCTTTTGGATTCAGGATGACTTCATCCGGAGTTCCTTCTTCCACAATATATCCGCCTTCCATAAATATGACACGGCTTGCTACTTCTCTCGCAAAACCGATCTCATGGGTAACAACCACCATGGTCATGCCATCACGAGCCAGCTCTTTCATAACAGCCAGTACTTCGCCGACCATCTCCGGGTCCAGAGCACTGGTTGGTTCATCAAAGAGCATGATATCCGGCTTCATTTCCAGGGCACGGGCGATCGCTACACGCTGTTTCTGTCCACCGGACAACTGGCTTGGGAATGCATCTGCCTTATCTGCCAGTCCGACTCTTTCCAGAAGTCTCATGGCCTCGGCCTTTGCCTCTTCCTTGCTCATGAGTTTTAAGTGTACCGGAGCAAGGGTCATGTTATCCAGCACGGTCAGATGGTTAAACAGATTGAAATGCTGGAATACCATTCCGATATTCTCACGCACTTTGTTGATATCTGTATGTTTGTCCGTCACATCGTGTCCGTCGATAATAATCTGGCCTGCGGTAGCGGTTTCCAGCTGGTTCAGACATCTTAACAAAGTGGATTTTCCACTTCCGGACGGTCCTAAGAGAACGACAACCTCACCCTCGTGGACATCCATGCTGATATCTTTTAATACTTCCAGTTTTCCAAAATTCTTTTTCAGATTCGTAACATGAATCTTCAGCTGCTTATCTTCCACGGTTTACCCTCCTCTCAATTCTCTTGGCAATCTTACTCAGGGTAACGATAACAACCATGTACATGATACCAACGATTGCCCAGGTCTGAAGACTCTTCAGGGTATTTCCCACAATCGTCTTTCCTACATTCGTAAGTTCCGGGAATCCGATAATAGACAGGATAGAGGTATCCTTCAAGGTAATGATAAACTGATTAATAATAGACGGGATCATGGTTCGTACTGCCTGGGGTACAACAACCAGTGCCATGGAGGCGCTGTAGGAAAGTCCCAGACTTCGTGATGCTTCCATCTGTCCTCTGTCGACACTCTCAATACCGGCACGGATAATCTCTGCCATATACGCACCACAGTTCATGGAAAGTGCTGCGGTACCTGCCTGCAATGCATTCAGACGGAAACTGGAAAATCCCAGGCCCTGCATACCAGCCGGTACACCAAAATAAATGAAATATGCCAGTACGATCAGCGGCACACCACGGACGGCATCTACATAAATCGTTCCGATCAGATTCAGCACCCGGTTATGCCCTACATTCATCAGTCCGAAAATCATACCAATGATCATCGCAAACAACAGCGACAACAATGTCAGCAGCAAAGTCTGGCCGAGCGCGCGAAGCAGCATACCGCCGTAAACTTCAATAATACTCATCATAGTCTCTCGTCTCCTTTTTCTCTTCTGGTTCCCGAAAATGCTTCTTACACTGTGAAAGCCTCTCACACAGGGGTTTTCACAGTGCAGGAAGCAGCCGCATATTCTGCAGCTGCTTTCCCGTCACCAGAATTATTTTACTGATTACTCTCCAAGATATTTTGCAAGGATCTCATCATAAGTTCCGTTTGCTTTGATATCAGCCAGTCCTGCATTGAACATGTCAAGCAGTTCCTGATTTGCCTCGTTCATGATTGCAAATCCGTAAGGAGCCGGATCACTCTCCATAGAGTCAACCACTTTCAGTCCCAGACCTTTGTTTGCAATCCAGTCCTGAATAATCGGCTTATCCTCTACACATGCAACGCTGTTGCCGGCTACAACATCCTGATACATAGTCGGTGAATCTTCAAATACGGTGGTAGTGAATCCGTACTGATCTTTCAGGCTCTCTGCAAATGCAGCACCCTGGGTACCATTCTTTACTGCTACATTCTTTCCTGCAAGATCCTCAAAGGAATCGATATCACTGCCAGCTGCTACTGCAAAAATCTGGCAGGAATCAAAATAAGAGTCAGAGAAGATCCATCCGTTTGCCTGACGCTCATCTGTGATACTTGCGCCTGCAATCAGACCATCTGCCTGACCGGACTGTACCGCTGCTACAGCTGCATCCCATCCAAGGCTCTGAATATCAATTTTAAAGTTCTGATCCTGTGCAATTGCTTTGATGATATCAACATCAATTCCAACAAAATCGTTGTCTTCATCGGTATACTCGAATGGTCTGAATACGGTATCCATTGCGATAACCCATGTTTTGTCAGATGCTTCAGTATCAGCTGCATCAGCAGTCTCCTCTGCTGCGTCCGTAGTCTCTTCTGCTGCATCTGTAGTTTCAGCTGCTGCAGTATCTTTAGATGATGATCCACATGCTGCAGTGGATACTGCCATGCACGCAATGAGAGACAGTGCAATTAATTTTTTCATAATATGTACGCTCCTTTTCTCCGGCAAATATACCGGCCCTATTTATGCAGAAAGGCATTTGTATTATTGTATACAATGCCTCGCATTTGAAAACAGTATAATTTTTTCTGTCCGTATTGTCAAGGGAAAATTCTGTCAAGGCTTTATCTGTGCTACAGATTTTCTGCTGCCTCCAATACAAACTTCACCGCACAGTCAATTCCCAGCTTTTCCGTATTCAGGCACAGGTCGTAGTTGACCGCATCCCGGTATCTGGTCTTGGTGTAATGTTCACAGCTCTTCTTTCGCGCTTTGTCTGCCTGACGCACGTCAGATGCCACCTGTTCAAGCGGAACCCCAGGCATCTTGCCTGCCATACGGTTGACTCTCCACTGGAATCCTGCATGGGCAAATACCCGCAGACAATGATCAAACTCCCTTAATATGTATTCACTGTTCCGTCCTACAATCACGCAGCTTTCATGGCTGGCCATCTCACGGATCGCGTCCATCTGTGCCTGCCAGAGTTCTTCATCCAACGGTTTGTTATAGAAATCAAAGAGACTCTGTGCAAATCCAAATGTATTAGGTACCCTCTCATCCCATTTGCGCACTTCTTCCGGCGTCAGTTTCGGGTTTGCCAGTGCAGTTCTTAATATAATATCCTTGTCATAATATTCGATGCCCAGCTCTTTGGCAACTCTTCTTCCGATTTCTCCACCCCCTGCGCCAAATTCACGGGCAATGGTAATAATTTTTCTCATAATGATTAACTCTCCTTTTCCAGAAGTTTGCGTCCCATCAGCACACCCATGGCAGAAGCCATCATCAGTCCTCTGGTCCATCCGGAAGAATCTCCCAGACAGTGCAGTCCCTGAATATTGGTGTTCAGGTTCGTATCCATCTTTACTTTATTGGAATAGAATTTCAGCTCCGGACTGTACAGCAGGGTCTCGCCGCTGGCAAATCCCGGAACAACCTCATCCAGCATCCGGATAAACTCGATGATATTGGTCATGGCACGGTAAGGCATAGCTGCCGTGATATCACCTGCTACCGCATCTTTCAGGGTCGGGCGCACATTGGACTGAGCCAGCTCCTTCGGCCAGGTTCTTTTTCCATCCAGTATATCACCATATCGCTGTACCAGGATATGACCTGCACCAAGCATATTAGTCAGCTCTCCTACCTTCTGCGCATAGGCAATCGGCTGATTAAACGGCTCTGTAAAGTTATGGCTTACAAGAATGGACAGGTTGGTGTTCTCACTCTTCAAGTCTTTGAAGCTGTGTCCGTTTACAACAGCCAGGTTATTGTCGTAGTTCTCCTGTGCTACAAATCCGCCCGGATTCTGACAGAAAGTACGCACTTTATTCTTCCACGGCTTCGGATAACCAATGAGTTTTCCTTCGTAAAGTACCTTGTTGATCATCTCCATGACCTCGTTGCGGCACTCGACACGGACACCGATATCAACGGTCCCCGGCTTATGGGCAATTCCATTCTCCTCGCAGACTTTTTCCAACCAGTCAGCGCCTCTTCTTCCGGTAGCAATAATGACATTGTCAGCGTAGATTTCCTCACTGCCTGCCTTATCTTCCAGACGAACGCCCTGACAGACATCCTCTTTGAGAATAATATTGTCACACTCCGTGTTAAAACGCATCTCCACGCCTTTTTCCTGCAGATAATTCTGGATATTCAGATACAGCTGCTGAGCTTTCTCCGTTCCCAGATGACGGATCGGGCAGTTTACCAGCTGAAGGCCTGCACGGATGGCACGTTTACGGATTTCTTTGATCTCCTCGCCCTCATATACGCCTTCCACATGCTCGTCAGCGCCAAACTCCAGATAGATCGTATCTGTATAATCAATGAGTTCCTGCGCAAATTCAGAACCGATCAGATTCGGCAGTTCTCCTCCTACCTCGCAGGAAAGGCTTAACTTTCCATCAGAAAATGCACCTGCTCCGGAAAATCCGGTAGTGATCATGCAGTTCGGCTTGCAATTCATACATTTTCCGGTCTCTGCTTTCGGGCAGTGACGTTTGTCCACCGGTTTTCCCTTTTCCACCATAAGGATTTTCTTATCTGATCCGTTTCGTACCAGTTCCAGTGCGGTAAAAATACCAGCCGGTCCTGCTCCGATAATTACTACGTCATATTTCATAAAATCTTCTCCTGTATTTCACATATTTTCGAATGGACTTCCGTCCTTAGTATAGCATATCCTGATCTGTTTGCAAAACGGAATTTCTTTATTTCCCCGCCTCCAGCATGCTCTCCGCAAATCCCCCATAACCTTTTGTGGGGTCATTGACAAACACATGGGTCACGGCTCCGATGAGCCGTCCATTTTGGAGAATCGGAGAACCAGACATTCCCTGTACGATTCCACCGGTCAATTCCAACAATTCCGGATCCGTCACTTTTAAAATCATACCTTTGTTGACGTCGGATTCATTGATACGGATTTCCTGGATCTGAACTGCATACTCTTCCATTTCTCCAGAGACAGCACTCCTGATCACTGCAGGTCCCGTCTTAATCTCCTGCCGGAAGGCAACCTCCACCGGTTCCTCTGAAAATTTTCTTACCAGGGTACCGTTCATCTGTCCAAATACCCCGACTTTTGTATTTTTCAGGATGGTTCCTTCGCGATACCTCTCTGCATAAGTAATCATACCGCTCACTTCCCCCGGTGTTCCTCTTCTTCCCTTCTCGATCCTTAAAATTTCCGTATCGTAAAGGCTCCCTCCGGAAATTGTCAGTAATTCCCCTGTATCACTGTCCGTGATACCATGTCCCAAAGCTCCAAACTGATCATCCTGTGTCATATAAGTCAAGGTTCCAATCCCCTGGATATCATCTTTTACCCAGATCCCCAGTTTATACTCCTGATCTTCTGACTTCACTGCCTGTAGCCGCACCTGAATTTCCTCCTTATTTCGGCGGAGTTTCAAAATCATGATGTCGCTCCTGTTTGCCTGCACACAGGCAATCAGTTCTTCTTTATCTGTAATTTTTCTACCATTCACTGCCAGAATATAATCCCCCGGATAAACCACCTGTTCTGCCGGCTCATAGAAGAGTCCATCGGATGCTTCTATTTTATCTGTTCCTACCACATAAACACCCTGTGTTTCCAGATAAAGACCTACGGGAATTCCTCCTGGAATCACCCGCTGCCGTTTCACTACCCGGACCGAGACTTCTTTTACTCCCAGATACAGCGTCTGATTCTCGTCTTCACTGACTCGAATCTGATCCGGCACCTGTGTTTTCATATACCAATATCCGTAGATTCCTAATGCTGCTACCGCTGAAAGCAGTGCAATCCACAGGGATATTCGGTAAAATTTAAGACGATTCATGCAGCCACACCTTTCTCATGTTCTCACATTAGTGTCTGCATAAAACCGTCTCTTTTTCCTGTCAAATATTTCCTTTATATTGAACCGCCAGCCGTTTCATTTCTCTGGCATTGTCGAGCACCGCGTCAGTAATCTCCGCGCCGCCTAGAATTCTTGCCAGCTCCATGGGAACTTCCTCCTCGGTCAGTCTCCGGATTCTGGTCTGGGTTTCCCCATTTACCGCCTGTTTTTCAATACAATAATGACTGTCAGCCATGGCTGCCAGCTGGGCCAGATGGGTGATACAGATGACCTGCCTGCTCCTGCCAATAAGAGCCAGTTTCTCCGATACTCTCTGGGCGGTTCTACCACTGATTCCCGTATCAATCTCATCAAAAATCACCGTATCAATGGAATCCTGATCTGCCAGCACCGTCTTGATAGCCAGCATGACTCTCGATAATTCACCACCGGATGCTATTTTGCCAAGAGGCTTCACAGGCTCACCCGGATTAGTGGATATCAGGAACTCCACATCATCCCAGCCGTCTGCTCCCGGATTTTCTCCTTCTTCCACACGTATTCCAAACCGTACATCCAGGAAGTTCAGCTCTGACAATTCCTTCTGCATCCGCTGTTCCAGCACCTTTGCAGCTGCCGCACGGATCTCATGTGTTTTTTTACATTGTCCCTTTAACTGCTGCTCTGACTTTTCGTATTCCCTCTGAAGCACATCTCTCCGCTGTTCCAGATGTACCAACAGATCCAGCCGTTCCTGCTGCTGTTCCGCATAACTTTGAATCTCCTTCAAAGTGGAGCCGTACTTCGATTTCAGATGATTGACCAAATTCAGACGTTCTTCCGTCTCTATAAAATCCTGTTCTGAGAAATCCAGGTCTTCCATATAATCATCCAGTTCCCGGCTAAAATCCGCCAGCATACTGTCGATCTGCTGCAGCTGCTCGGATAAGGATTCCAGTGCCTCATCGAAATGGGTGATGCCGCTTAATTCTCTGCAGGATCTTCCTGTCAGATCGGATGCGGATGTCTCCTCCCCTACGCAAAGAGTCCGTACGGTTCCCAGCACTTCCATGATGCGGCGGCTGTTCACCATTTTCCTGTAATCCTGCTCCAGACGCTCATCCTCGCCGTCCTGAAGCCTTGCTTCTTCAATTTCATTTAATTCGAATTCCAATAATGACTGTTCCCTCAGCCGTTCTGCTTCATCCATACAGATGTCCTGCAGTTCCTCCTGCAGTTTTCTGCATTGCTGATAGTATTCTTTTAATTCTTTCAAAACCGGATCCAACTGCTCATGGGCATAGGAATCCAAAATTTCCAGATGTTTCCGTTTGCTGAGTAATGACTGATGTTCATGCTGCCCATGAATATCGATGAGCATACCGGACACTTCTCTTAATACCGCCGTGCTCACAGTCTCCCCATTGAGTCTGCAGATACTTCTGCTGCCGGAAATCTTCCGGGACAAAATAATCTGATCATCCTCCATAGGAATGTCCAATTCTCTTAATTTTTTCCGGATCTCCGGACGGTCCGTGGCAAAGACAAGCTCCACCAACGCATAATCCGCATCTTCCCGTACCATTTCCCTGGAAACTTTTCCTCCCAGTGCCATGGTCATAGAACCAATGAGAATGGATTTTCCTGCTCCGGTCTCTCCTGTCAGTATATTCAGCCCTTCTGTAAAATCAATCTCGGTCTCCCGGATCAGGGCAAGATTTTTCACATGCAGATGCAGCAGCATTTGCTTCCCTCCTTATGACTGACCCTCCACAATTTTCTTCAGTTCCCCCATTACTGCAGCAGTATCTGCCTGGGTCCGGATGACACACATCACGGTGTCGTCTCCTGCCACGCAGCCGAGGATCTCCTTCCAGTCAATGTTGTCAAGG
Source organism: Hominiventricola sp. (assembly GCF_057604405.1). Taxonomy (NCBI): domain Bacteria; kingdom Bacillati; phylum Bacillota; class Clostridia; order Lachnospirales; family Lachnospiraceae; genus Hominiventricola; species Hominiventricola sp. The sequence goes on along the minus strand of NZ_DBLYVB010000010.1, from coordinate 9,023 downwards.
GCAGTTGCCAGTGCCATAGCCATGCCAGACACGGTCTTGATCACCAGAATATTCTGTGCGGCGTCCATGGAAACAAATGCTTCCCTGAGAATTCCCACATATTTTTCTGACATCTGATGATTCTGTCCAGTGAGCAGTGCATATTTCTGTCTGCCATTTCTGCCCGGCACTTTGGAAAGCTTCAATTTCCGAATATCACGGGACACGGTGGCCTGCGTCACCTGAAAGCCGGCTGCCCGCAGTCGGTCTGCCAGTTCATCCTGGGTCTCAATATCATACTGTTCAATCAGTTCTATGATCTTCTCATGTCTTTTCTCTTTCACAGCGCCTCACCCTTGTCCTTTTTTATCTGCGGCTCAGCTTATCCCTCAATACTTCCAGAAAGCTGATCTGATTAATCTTTAAAATCGGCGTCACTTCACCGGATCTTACTATCTCCACATAGTCACCGGTCTTCAATTCCACACTGGTATCTCCGTCAAAAGTAACGCATGCCTGATCCGGTCCTCCCCGTCTTCCCTCTCCGATCTGAATCCGGATCCGGTCATCGCCGGAAAAGACAATGCTTCTGGAATTCAGTGTATGGGGGCAGATGGGTGTCAGCACCAGCATGGATGCTGTTGGAGAAATAATCGGTCCGCCAGCCGACAGGCTGTAACCGGTAGAGCCCGTAGGTGTGGAGACGATCATACCATCTGCCGTAAAGGAATTCAGATACTGATCATTGACATAAACGTCATAATTGACCACTCGAAGGCTGCCGCTTCGATCCAGTACGATGTCATTGAGTGCCAGATCTTTCGCCACATCCTGTCCATCTACATGAACGGTTCCTTCCAGCATCATCCGATTTTCCACAGAGTAAGAGCCCTCGATCAGTCGATCCAGTGCACTATACACATTCTGTTCCTCGATCTCGGCCAGATATCCCAGATGTCCAAGATTGATGCCCAGAAACGGGATATTTCTTCCTGCCAGATCCCTGGCAGCTCTGAGAAGCGTTCCGTCTCCCCCCAACACCAGAATACCGTCCACGTCTTTTCCCACTTCCGGATCGTAGGCTTTCTCTTCTCTGTCTGCATTTCCTCCACCATTGCGGATGAGACAGTTCTGTCCATGTTCCGTCAGATACTCCGCAATCTCTGAAGCCAGGCGGAGGCACTCTGCTTTCCCACTGTTCGCAATAATATAAAATGTTTTCATCGGTACGTCTATAATGCCTGATGCGCCTGCTCCACAATATCTTTCGGATCTACCTGAGCATGGTCGCAGACGGTTCCTTCCTCATAGTTCTTTAAATGAACCAGATATTCAATATTTCCTTCCGGCCCTTTAATCGGTGAAAACTCCAGATTTAAAATCTGGAAACCAATGCCTGCCGCATAGTCCAGAATTTTCTCTACTACTTCCAGATGAACCGCCTTGTCGCGAACCACACCTTTTTTTCCTACCTGCTCACGCCCCGCCTCAAACTGCGGTTTGATAAGCGCCACAATCTCGCCGTCCGGTGTGAGCAGCTCTTTTACCGGTTCCAATACTTTAGTCAGAGAAATAAATGCCACGTCAATTGATGCAAACTCTATCGGATCTGCAATCTGATCTCTGGTCACATAGCGGATATTGGTCTTTTCCATGCAAATCACTCGCTCATCCTGACGCAGTTTCCATGCCAGCTGTCCGTTTCCCACATCCACCGCATAAACTTTCACTGCACCGTTCTGCAGCATGCAATCCGTAAATCCGCCAGTAGAGGAGCCGACATCCATGCAGATCTTTCCTTCCAATGTCACATCAAAATGGGTCATGGCTTTCTCAAGCTTCAGTCCGCCGCGGCTCACATATTTTAACGGAGAACCTTTCACTTCAATCACTACCTTCTCTGAAAAAGAAGTCCCTGCTTTATCTTCTCTCTGTCCGTCTACAAATACATTTCCGGACATAATAATGGCTTTTGCTTTTTCACGGGACTCTGCCAGTCCCCGCTCTACCATAAGCACATCCAGCCTTGTTTTCATGCTCTGTCATCCTCCTTCGGACAGGCAGCGTAACGGCTGACAATCCGCTTCGTTACCGATTCTGCATCAATTCCCACTTCTTCATACAGCAATGCCACATTGCCATGCTCCACGTACTCATCCGGCAGTGCAATGGTCAGAAGATGCACCGGAATCTCATGATCCTCTACAAAATCACGGACTTTCTCACCGTAACCGCCGCTTCTTACATTTTCTTCCATCGTCACAAGTAATCTGTGTTCTTTGGAAAGTTCTTTGATAATCTCTGTATCAATTGGTTTTACAAATCTGGCGTTCACAAGACTGCAGTTATATCCCATGTCTTTCAGCTTATGACGTACTTCCTCCGCCGTCTTTACCATGCTGCCTACCGCCAGAATCGCAATATCCTCCTCTTCATAGAGGAATTCGCTCTTACCATATTCAATGGGTTTCCGGAAATCCTTCAATCCATCATAAGCCTCACCCCGCGGATAACGAAGCGCAATCGGACCGTCAAATTCCACGGCAAATTTCAGCATATCTGACAATTCCCACTTATTCTTCGGGGCCATAATGTGCATATTCGGAATACTGGACAGATAAGACAGGTCAAAGATTCCCTGATGAGTCTCTCCATCACTTCCTACCAAACCTGCACGGTCAATGGCAAATACCACCGGCAGATTCTGAATGCAGACATCATGAAGTACCTGATCGTAAGCCCTCTGCAGAAATGAAGAATAAACCGCAAAGATCGGCCGCATACCGCCTGCTGCCAATCCGGCTGCAAAGGTTACTGCATGTTCTTCTGCAATTCCCACATCAAAAAAGCGCTCTGGGTAAATATTTTTAAAACGTTTTAATCCGGTACCATCCGGCATAGCTGCCGTAATGGCCACAACATTTTTATTTCTCTGACCCAGCTTCACCATACAGGTAGAAAATACATCCTGATAGTTGGCTTTCTTTCTCTTCTTGCTGGGAAGTCCTGTCTCAATATCAAAGGGTTCTGCCCCGTGGAATCGGGACGGATGGCGTTCTGCCGGAAGGTATCCTTTTCCCTTTTTGGTCAGTACATGCACCAGAACTGCACCTTTGACTTTTTTCGCTTTCTTCAGTACTTCCTGAAGTTTTCCGATATCATGACCGTCCACCGGTCCTAAATAGGTGACACCCATGTCCTCGAAGAACATACCCGGAATGAACAGCTGCTTAATACCGCTCTTTGTTTTCTTTAACTGATTTGCCAGATGAGTACCGCCCGGAATCCGGTTCAGAGACTGCTCCACACCTGTCTTAAAATTTGTATAGGCTTCGTTGGTTCTAAGTCCATTCAGATATTCTGACACACCGCCCACATTCTCAGCAATGGACATGTTGTTGTCATTCAGAATAATAATAAAATTCTTCTTCAGCCTGGAAGCATTATTCAGCGCCTCATATGCCATTCCTCCAGTCAGTGCGCCGTCACCAATCACAGAAATCACATGCTCATCACCGCCGCGGAGATCCCGTGCCGCCACCAGACCAATTCCCGCGGAAATGGAAGTAGAACTATGTCCCGTGTCAAAACTGTCACAGTCGCTTTCCTTTCTTTTGGGAAATCCACTCATGCCGCCATATTTACGGAGTTCATCAAAACCAGCTTTTCGTCCAGTCAAAAGCTTATGGGTATAAGACTGATGTCCCACGTCCCATACTACCTTATCCTTCGGAAAATCAAAGCAAAGATGAAGCGCCATGGTAAGCTCCACCACCCCCAGATTGGAAGCCAGATGCCCCCCCGTCTGACTGATCTTTGTAATCAGAAACTGACGGATTTCCTCGGCAAGCGTATCATATTCCTCCGGCGGGATTTTCTTGATATCATTGACCTGATTAATCTTCTCCAGCACCATAATTCATAACCTCTACTTTTCCCTGTATACCAATGCCTTTATCAATTCGGTAAGAAATTCATTCTCATAAGGAAGTTCTGCCAGACGCTTAAGTCCCCGGTCAGAAATCTCCTCCACATCTTTTGTTGCCTGTTCCAGCCCTTTTAATGTTACATAAGTAGTCTTCTCATTCCGCTCATCACTGTGAATCGGTTTGCCTAAGGTCTCCAGCGTACTGGTTTCATCCAGAATATCGTCGCGGATCTGGAATGCAAGTCCTACATCGGAAGCAATCTGCTCAATGACAGCAACTTCCTCTTCTGTTGCCCCTGCCAGTACAGCTCCTACCATCATGGAAGCTTCCAGAAGAGCTCCAGTCTTCAGTTCGTAAATAAAATCAAGGGTTTCCTGATCAACAGCTTTTCCAGTTGATTGTACATCCACCACCTGTCCGCCGATCATTCCGTAAATACCAGCCTTGCGGCCAAGAATTTTCAGTGCTTTTGCAACCCGCTCTGCATCCTCTCCGCAGTCAAAAGCGGTCATAGCCGTCTCAAAGGCGTAGTTCAGAAGTCCGTCACCCGCCAGTACGCCCATGGCATGTCCGTATTTTGCATGGGTTGTCAGTTTTCCTCTACGATACTGGTCATTATCCATGGCCGGAAGATCATCATGCACCAGAGAATAGGTGTGTACCATCTCAATAGCTGCCATCAACGGCTGAATCACTCTTCCGGTACCGCCAAACATCCGATAGGTCTCATGCATCAGCAATGGGCGAAGCCGTTTTCCTCCGGCTGTCACACTGTAATTCATGGCCTCCATAATTTCTTTCTGATTTCCGGTTTCTTCCGGAAGGAAGCTTTTTACAACTCCTTCCGTCCACTGTATTCTATTTGCAAGTTCCTCAGGAAAATTCATGGGTATGTCCCTCCTCGTCAATCTGAAGCATCTGCTTCTCTACATGGTCAATATTTTCATTACATTTCTGCAATAGCTTCATTCCCTGCTCATAAAGCCGAAAAGATTCTTCCAGAGAAACCTCCCCTTCCTGAAGTTTCTGTAATAACTGCTCTATCTGGTCAAAAGCTGTCTCCAGACGGAATGGTTCCATCTGTCCTGCTTCTTTATTTGCCATATTCCGTCCACTCCTTTACTTCTGCCTGAATGGTTCCATCTGTTACATGAATCAACAACAGATCGGAAGGTGCTACCTGAGATACACTGCGAAGCGCTTTTCCATCTGATGCTTCTGTATACGAATATCCCTGCTGCAATTTCTTCAGCGGGGACACTCCATCTAACCGTTCCGCATACAATGCTATTTTATGCTTCCGGTCTGTAAGCTTCTGATCCATGGAACGTTTCAGACGTTCCTCCAGATCAGCTGCATATTGTTTTTTTTCTCTGAGCTGATACTCAGGGCTTGCCTGTAACAGCCTCAGCTTCAAGTATTCTGCCCTTTGTCTGTCATTATGAATCTTTTGCTCCAGCCGATCCGCCAACTGATTCCGGTATAGTTCCAGTCCACTCATCAATTGCCAGTAATCTGTCACCGCCAGTTCTGCCGCTGCTGACGGAGTTGGCGCCCGTAAATCTGCCACATAATCCGCAATGGTGGTATCCGTCTCATGTCCTACCGCAGAGATAATCGGCGTCCGGCATTCAAAAATAGCTCTCGCCACTTTTTCCTCATTGAATGCCCACAGATCTTCCATGGAACCGCCTCCGCGGCCTGCAATGATTACATCCACGCCATACTGATCCAATGTACGGATTCCCCGGACGATGCTGTCCGCTGCCTGTTCTCCCTGCACCAGTGCCGGATAGAGCACCAACTGCACATAAGGATTTCTGCGCCTGGAAATATTCATAATATCCCGGATGGCTGCTCCGGTAGGAGCCGTCACAATGCCGATGGTTCTGCTGTAAAATGGAATGGGCTGCTTAAACTCCTGGGCAAACATTCCCATCTCTTCCAGGTCCTTTTTCAGCAGCTCAAACTGACGGTAAAGATCTCCCTCTCCGTCCGGCATAATCTCTCTGGCATACAGCTGATATCTGCCATCACGCTCATAGACACTGACACTACCCAGGACAATGACTTTCTGTCCTTCCTGCATCCGAAAGGCAAGACCGCTTCTCCGGTCTCCTGCAAACATGACGCAGGCAATGGCACCACTCTCATCCTTCAAGGAAAAATAAATGTGCCCGGATGTATGATACTTGCAATTGGACACCTCACCCTTCACATAAATCCGGTTCAGCATAAAATCCTGGGTAAACATATTTTTAATATACCGGTTGACCTGAGCCACCGAATATACATTTTTTGCCATGCTGTTTTACTTTCCGGCCACGTGTGCCAGTACTCCGTTTACAAATGCCGGAGACTCGTCTCCGCCATATTTTTTCGCCAGTTCCACTGCCTCGTTGATGGCTACTTTCTCCGGAATGTCCTCATCAAATTTCATTTCATAGACAGCCAGGCGGAGAACCGTTAAGTCCACTCTGCTCATTCTGGATGTTTTCCATGTTTTGGATGCCTCATTCAAGATTCCGTCAATTTCTTCTATCCGTTCTAAAATCTTCTTATATTTACCAATGATATACTCCTCATCCTTTTCAGAAAGGGGTTCCACCTCTTTCATCTCATCCACATACATACTAACCTGCTCATCCATCTCTTCCGGTGTATTGAACTCCACACGGAACAGCAGTGCAAAAATCTGTTCTCTCTGCTCTCTTCTTTTCATTTATATCCTCCATGACATAAGGGACCGCCGCGGAATATGGTTTCCCCGCAGCAGTCCCTTTTTTTCAAAAGTTCTCCTATTCCAGCTCTACGCCGGCTACGCGAACATTTACCTCAGACACTTCCATGCCGGTCATACTCTCGATGGCTGATTTTACTTTATCCTGAACTGCACCAGACACTGCAAGGATATTCGCCTCAAACTTCAGATTCAGTGCAAGATCCACCTTCACATCTGTATCAGTCACTTCTACCTTTACGCCCTTGGACAAAGATTTCATGCCCATCTTTGCTACCAGTTCATTCTTAATATTACCGGCCATGGATGCAACACCCTTGACTTCGGTAGCTGCCATTCCTGCAATAATCGCTACAACCTCATCTGCGATCTGCACTGCGCCCTTCTCACTGTCCTCCTGGAGAACATGTGTGGCTCTGTCTAATTTTTCCATACCGATACCTCCTGCATCTATTCTACCCTGTGCATCTTCGTACCTGCACAGTCCCGCTTATTAACAAGTATACCAAAACTTACCCTCTTTGAAAAGGGGAAATTATCGTCCGAACTCGGATAATTCCAGTCCCGGATTCCGGTCCAGAGTCATGCCGATACTCCAGCTGTTGACCCACAGAAGAAGCGGACGACCCTTCAGATCCTTGATCTTCTTCATATCAGAAGTACCGCTGATCTTATCCAGATCAATCTCCTGATTCTCAATCCAGCGAATATGCTCATAGGGCAGATTTTCCAGACGAATTTCTACATTATATTCGTTATTCAGGCGATATTTTAGTACATCAAACTGCAGTACACCAACCACACCGACGATAATCTCTTCCATACCAGTGTTGTATTCCTGGAAAATCTGGATGGCACCTTCCTGGGCAATCTGTTCAATTCCTTTGACGAACTGCTTTCTCTTCATAGTATCCACCTGACGAACACGTGCAAAATGTTCCGGGGCGAAGGTCGGAATACCTTCATACTGAATCTTGCGGCTGGACATACAAACGGTATCTCCAATGGAGAAAATACCCGGGTCGAAGAGTCCGATAATATCACCTGCATAGGCTTCTTCCACAATCTTACGATCCTGTGCCATCATCTGCTGCGGTTGAGACAAACGGATCTTCTTACCTTCCTGTACATGGAGCACTTCCATACCAGCCTCAAATTTTCCAGAGCAGATACGCATGAATGCGATACGGTCTCTGTGTGCCTTGTTCATATTTGCCTGGATTTTGAAAATAAATCCAGAAAATCCTTCTTCTACCGGGTCAATGAGTCCCACATCTGCTTTTCTCGGCAAAGGTGGAGTGGTCATCTTCAGGAAATGTTTCAGAAAAATCTCCACTCCAAAATTGGTCAGTGCGGAACCGAAGAATACCGGAGAAAGCTCTCCTTTGTCTACCAGTTCCTGATCAAACTCTGCACTTGCACCATCCAGAAGATCAATCTCGTCTGCCAGCTGGTCTCTCTGTCCCGGAAGCAGTACACTTTCTGCTTCATCCAGAGTCAGCACCTGATCCTCTCCCTCTTTGGTGCCCTTCTCCGTATCGGAGAATACATGGATCTTCTCAGTGGCACGATCATAAACACCTTTAAATTCTTTACCGGAACCAATGGGCCAGTTAATGGGACAGGTTGCAATACCAAGCTCTTTCTCGATATCATCCAGCAGTTCAAAGGTATCCATGGCATCGCGGTCCATTTTATTAATAAAAGTAAAGATCGGGATATGTCTCATGACACAGACTTTGAACAGTTTTCTGGTCTGGGCCTCAACACCCTTAGATCCATCAATGACCATAACCGCAGAGTCTGCAGCCATCAAGGTACGATAAGTATCCTCGGAGAAATCCTGATGTCCCGGGGTATCCAGAATATTAATGCAGTAATTGTCATAGTTAAACTGCAATACCGAAGAGGTAACGGAAATACCTCTCTCCTTCTCAATTTCCATCCAGTCGGAGACTGCATGTCTCGCAGTTGCTTTTCCTTTTACAGAACCTGCCAGGTTGATGGCTCCTCCATATAAAAGGAACTTCTCTGTCAGTGTTGTTTTACCCGCATCCGGGTGGGAGATAATTGCAAATGTTCTCCGCTTCTCTATCTCTTTACGTAAATCTGCCACGTATCATTCCTCCTGCTTGCCGGACTTTCTATCTTTCCAGCTATTGAATCCTCTGTCAATGCATAATCCATATTAGTATAGAGCAGGGGCGAATGAGTGTCAAGTAGTATCTTATGCACAAAAAAGACCATCACTTTCGTGATGGTCTCTGTCGTGTACCTTCAAAACTGCATACAGTCAATACTTTTTCTTTCCAAAACCTTACACCTAAACCTCTTGGTTAAGCCCTCGACCTATTAGTAACAGTCAGCTTCACGCA
>NZ_DBLYVB010000009.1:0-105226 GCF_057604405.1 Hominiventricola sp. | reverse complement strand
TGCTTTTGACTTATATAAGTTAAAGCTGTTCGTTTAAAAATTTTCAAAAAGAATTTTCGAAGATCTTTAAAGCACTATTTAATTATCAAGGTTCATTGTTTATCTCGTTGCCTCATCAGCAACTCTGATATACTATCACATCTACCAGATCTTGTCAACAACTTTTTTAACTTTTTTGAAAAGTTTTCATTGTAACAGATCTTTCGAAGTTCTGTGTTGATCGCTCTCGCAATCAACTCAGTTATAGTACCAAATGTTTCCGCAGATGTCAACACCTTTTTTCAATTTTTTTCATTTTTCTTGTATTTTCTTTTTCACGGCAAAACATGGGCAAAAAGGCAGCTTCTTCACGGAGCTGCCTTTTGGTGCCTTTTTAAAAATATGTATAGTTCTTCGGTTTCTGGCTCCAGCCAATGGCATTTTGTATATCCTGTGCATATGCCGTATCGCTGCACTGCATCCGCCCTGTCCATAAGAACGCTTCCAGCGGGATAGCTCCTATCACCAGGGAAGACAAATCTGCAATATTCGTCTTCAATGTCACATCTGCACGCTGTCCGCTTACCAGTTTCACTTCTTTATCTTTGATATAAAGCTGTACCTTCTTATCATTCGATTCCATAAAACTGTCTTCCACCTGCAGCTCCAGTGTGAACTCTCTGCTCACTGGTTTGTCGCAGTGGTTCTGCTGCCGGAAATAGTCATCCAGATCCAGGATGCGGAACATAAAGCCCATGATTTTCCGTCCTGTCTCCTGAATAGCGCCGTCATAGGCACGGTTCTCTCCGCTGTCCGGATTCGTGAACAGCATATGGAAATACTCTTCATATGTATAAATGCGTACCCGCTCAATCTGATCCGTCTGAGATGCAAAAAAAGTCAGAAACTGTTTCATAGTCTCCATATCTTCACAGATAATCTCGCGGACAGCCAAATCATGGTACATATCCGTATAATGATCCACTTCCACAAAATCAAAGGTCAGATAACCCGTAATCCTTCCATTTCTTCTGCAGACCACCACATAGGGCTCATCAAAAATCCGGTGTTTGTCCATAAAGGAGTGAATCGTAGCTCCGTGCGTCTTTCTGGCATACTGCCGATAGAACTCCAGAATCTCTTCTTCATCCTCCGGTTTTGCATAGGCAAGCCCTGACTTATCTCCATAAGAACGAATATACTGCGGACGCGGTGAATACATCACCTGTTCTGTACAGTATCCGTATCCCATCTTATGATAAAATGCAGGATTAAAAGGATGCAGCGCCCCTACAGCTGTTCCCGTCTGTGCAAATACCCCCATTTGCACACGGAGAAGGTTCTTCGCAACATGCTCCTTTTTATGCAGAAAACTGGTGGAAACATAAGCTGGCGCTCCCATTTTCATCATTTTTCCACGCACGTTCATCTCAAAATCCATCATGAGAAGAGAACCGATCATAGTTCCATCCTCATCAAAACATCCCAGGTACCGTCCCTCATCTGGATGTACCAGCTCCCCCGGCATATTATCAAGCAATGCCTGCGGTGTTTTAGACGGAAATGCTGTCTGTACATTTCTTGCAAGCTGCTGTACTTCTTCCGGTTTTACAAAACGAATCTCCATCTTTTATCCCCTCCATAAATATACCCCCATTATATCCGTTTTTTTGTATAAAGTAAACCACGGAATATTCTGGAAAATAATCCTGTTGCATAATTTCCACAAAATATTTATACTAAAATCAAATTTATACCTATAAGGTATCAACGGAGGAGCACTTCATGGAATTACGGCACATTCGTTATTTTAAAGCGGTCGCAGAAGAGCTGAATTTTACAAGAGCAGCTGAAAAATTAAACATTGCCCAGCCCCCCTTAAGCCGACAGATTCAGGATCTGGAGCAGGATCTGGGAACAAAACTTTTTATAAGAAATCCTCACAAAATCCTTCTGACCCATGAAGGAGAACTCTTTCTCCAATATGCCAATCAGATTCTGGACCTGGTAAACCGGTCAGCAGAAGAAGTACGAGAAGTAAAAGAAGGATTACAGGGAACCCTTTATATTGCATCTGTCGAAGGTTATGGCCCCCAGTTTTTTGCTGAAACAATTTCTTCTTTTCAAAAGAAATATCCCCATGTTCAATACAATCTCTGGAACGGAAATTCCGATGATGTCAATGCACGTGTTTCCAAAGGTCTGTGTGAAATTGCCATGATCACTGCCCCTTACAACAAAGAGGGCTTCGAGGTTCTTCCCGTTCACCAGGAACCATGGGTTGCTATTTTTCCACATGATCATCCTTTAGCAAGCAATGCGGACAAACCCCTTACGCCGGAGGAACTTCTTCCATATGAACTGCTGATTCCATCCCGGGAATCCAGAAAAAGTGAGATTGACCGTTGGTTTTCCCATACAGGAAAAGCGCCCGTCATACGGGGACGAATCGCCCATATGATGAACGCTTATGAATTAAGCAGGCACGGAGTCGGTGTTGCCATCTACCCGGCCTCTATTTCCCATATGATCAAAAATAATGAAATATGTATTCGTCAGATCGATCACCCTGATGCATTTGCTTCCTATGCGCTGATCTGGCTGAGAAATCATCAGCTGTCACGTACTGCTGAAATCTTCATCGAACACGTAAAACATCAGTCTTTAAAACCATCCCACACCGGTTTACCCGGATAGATCTTCGCTTCCTCTTCTCCGCGAAGTACCCGGAGTGCACCAAATGCCATGGCCTCCTGCTCGAATTCACCCGGGTAGGAAGTCACCGGTGCGATCCAACCGCAGCTTTCACGGATCTTTTCTTCCACCTCCGGGAAGCGCAGCAGTCCGCCAGTCAGTACGATTCCATCTACTTTTCCCTGTAATACGGTACTCATAGAACCAATATATTTGATTACCTGATAGATCATGGCATTCCAGACACGAGTGGCTTTCCTGTCGCCTTCCTCCACCTTTTTGTGGATCGCATCCGAATTGGAGGTTCCAAAATAGCTGCTCAAGCCACCGGTCTGACTGCAGAGGGATTTCATCTCTACCTGTGTCTTATCCCAGAAATAACGAGTAATGTCCGTCACCGCCATAGTTCCCATTCTGGTTGGGGTAAACGGTCCTTCTCCTCCGCCTGCGTCATTTCCATCAATCATTTTTCCTTTTTTATGAGCGGTAATAGAGATTCCGCCGTCAATATGGCAGACGATGAAATTACAGTCTTCGTATTTTTTTCCAAGGCTGAGGGCATGTCTTCTGGCTGTCTCTTTCAGATTCAGCGCATGGCAGACGGCACGGCGATAAACGCCATCCACTCCGGTCACACGGGCCAGGTCACAGAGTTCATCTACAATAGGCGGATTCATCATAATCATGATACCGCCATATTTTTTGTGAAGTACATCTGCCATCTGCACACCCAGCATAGAGGAATGATAAAGCCCACCCTTTGCAGCCTTAGTATCCTGAATCAGGCGGTCATCGATTTTGTAAATACCGCCTTCCACAGAATAGCATCCGCCGCCTCTTCCAACTATAGCATCCACCCCGGTCAGGTCAATGTTTCCATCTTTCAAAAACTTGTCAACCACTTCCATTCGGTAGTCCAACTGGTCATTGATGGTCGGAAACTTCTTAAGCACTGATGAATCATGAAATACGTCTTCGGTAAATAAGCAGGTTTCATTTTCAAACATCGAAAGTTTTGTTGATGTAGATCCTGGATTGATCACCAGAATCCTGTATATCTTATCCATTTTTGCACTCCTTATTCTGTGTTACTCTTTTCTCGTCAGCAGTACCACAGTCTCGCACTTCTCAGTAAACGGGAACATGTCCACCGGCTGAATTGCCTCCACCTTATAATCTTTCTTCAACGTTTTTAAATCTCTGGCCTGAGTTTCCGGTTCACAGGAGATATAGACAATCTTCTTCGGGCGAATCACCAGCAGGGATTTTAAAAATTCCGGGCTGCTGCCGCTTCGGGGTGGGTCCATGAACACCACATCCACAGCCTCTTCTCTGTCTGCCATGCCTTCCAGAAATACGCCTGCGTCTCCCTGTACAAAACGGATATTCTTCATGTTGTTTCTGCGGGCATTGCTCTGAGCATCACGGACTGCTTCGGCATTCAGTTCCACACCGATGACTTCTTTTACCGTCTTTGCCGCCACCATGCCGATGGTACCGATGCCACAATAGGCATCCACCACCACATTCCGCTTGTTCAGGCGGGCCAGCATCATGGCCGTCTTATACAGCTTCTCCGTCTGCACCGGATTGATCTGATAAAAAGACGTCGGTGAAATGCGGAACATACATCCACAGAGCCGGTCTTCAATATATCCTTTTCCATATAACGTAATATTTCGCGGACCGAGTACCATGCTGGTCTTCCGGTCATTGACATTGAGCACCACCGTAGAAATCTCCGGATGCTGTGCCCGAAGGGCTTTCACAAAATTATTCTTAGACGGAAAAATCGGTGAACTCACCACCAGTACCACCATAATCTGACCGGTCATATAACCCGTTCGCACCAGCACATGGCGCAGAAGTCCATAGCCTGTATCCTCATCATAGACTTTTACCTTAAAGGATTTTAACAGTTTCCGCACAGATACAATGATTTCGTCCGCCTTTTCATTTTCAATCTGACAGGCATCCACCGGAACTACTTTGTGGGTACCTTCCTGATAGATCCCTGAGACAATCTCTCCGTTCCGTTTTCTGGAAAAGACTGCATGCACTTTATTTCGGTAATGATAAGGATCATCCGCCCCGATAATAGGGCGGATTTCTCCAAATTCTTTCATCAGTTTCCGGACAGAATTTTCTTTCTTCTTCAGCTGCTCTTCATAGGAAATTCCCTGATAGTCACAGCCGCCGCATTTTTTTGCCAGCGGGCATACTTTTTCTGCCATGATCTTATTTTACAACCACTTTCTTGAAGTTCTTCTTTCCACGTTTTACAAGTAGACCAGTCTCCATCTGCTCTCTGGTATAGGTCATTCCGATATCAGTTACTTTCTCGCCGTCAACCGTCACGCCGCCCTGCTGTACATTTCTTCTTGCTTCGGAACGGGATGCTGCCAGTCCGGACTTATGAACGACCGTCAGAATATCTACCACGCCATCATTAAAGTCTTCCTCATTCAGAACTGCTTCCGGCGCATCAGTTCCTGCTCCTGCTCCGAACAGTGCTCTTGCACTCTCCTGTGCCTTCTTTGCCTCTTCCTCACTGTGAACCAGTTTGGTCAGTTCATAAGCAAGAATCTCTTTTGCCTCATTCAGCTGACTGCCTTCCCATTTGTCCATCTCGTCAATCTGCTCAAGGGGCAGGAAGGTGAGCATGCGCAGGCATTTGAGCACGTCTGCGTCGGAGACATTTCTCCAGTACTGGTAGAACTCATAGGGAGAAGTCTTCTCCGGATCCAGCCATACAGCGCCCTTTGCAGTCTTGCCCATCTTGTTGCCCTCAGAATTGAGCAGCAAAGTAATGGTCATGGCATGTGCATCTTTTCCAAGCTTTCTTCTGATCAGTTCAGTACCACCCAGCATGTTGGACCACTGGTCATCTCCGCCAAACTGCATGTTACAGCCGTATTTCTGATACAGCATATAGAAATCGTAGCTCTGCATGATCATGTAGTTGAATTCCAGGAAGCTTAATCCTTTTTCCATTCTCTTCTTATAGCACTCTGCAGTCAGCATACGGTTTACACTGAAGTGTGCTCCTACATCTCTTAACATTTCAATGTAGTTGAGCGGCATCAGCCAGTCTGCATTATTTACCATGATAGCTTTGTCATCTGAGAAATCAATGAATTTGCTCATCTGCTTCTTGAAGCAGTCACAGTTGTGCTGAATGGTCTCCTGAGTCATCATCTGACGCATATCGGTACGTCCGGACGGGTCTCCGATCATAGCGGTACCGCCTCCGATCAGGGCAATCGGTTTGTTTCCTGCCATCTGAAGTCTCTTCATCAGACACAGTGCCATGAAATGTCCTACATGAAGGCTGTCTGCGGTCGGGTCAAACCCAATATAAAATACAGCCTTTCCGTTATTTACCATTTCACGGATTTCTTCTTCGTTTGTTACCTGCGCGATCAGTCCGCGCGCTACCAGTTCTTCATAAACCTGCATGTTTCTTTCTCCTGTTTTCTTATTTTATTTTCCAGTATCTGGATGCAAAAAAGGCTCTCGCCCTTTTGCCAAAGGACGAAAGCCGTTATGTCTTCCGTGTTACCACCTTTTTTCACAGTACACTCACGCGCACTGCCTCACCGGGTACATGTTCCTTTTATTCCAGTACAGACCGGTCTGCCATTCGCAGATACCCTCGCATGATATCGGATGCACCCGTCTCCTCCTACACGCGGCTTTATTCACCGTTTCAAAGGGAAGCTCCAAGAGGTATTCATGACTTCTATTCCCCGCGCCTCTCACCAGCCGGCAGCTCTCTGTGGTCTTTCAAAATCATTACTTATTCTTTTCAACGCCGATTTATACGGCTATTTTAGGTGAGAAGCATTAGAATGTCAAGAGGTTTTCGGCAGCATTTTCCGGAAATACTGCACAAAATTCTCTCCTACGATTTTTCGGACAGCTTCTTTGTCCATGCCCCTCTGTAAAAGTGCCGCTGTCAGAAGCGGTACATTTCCGTGATTCAGAAGGCAGTCCGCATAATGAGGCTGACCTTCCGCCATCCGCTCCGCTGCCGTGTAAGAATCGCAGAAATCAAAACCGTAGCCCACATGCTCCGGCCCCATCACTTCCACCATATGCTCCACATGCATACATAATTTTTCCAGACAGTAAACACCATTTTCATCCGGATATTCTTCTTCCGCCGTCTCCGACACCAGACGGACGTAGCCATTAAGTCCTGCTATGCCGCCCTGGTCTGCCAGAATCTGCATCTGTGTATCCGTCAGATTACGATAGTGAAAGGATACCTCTCTGCTGTTGGAATGGGTTGCCATAAATGGCCGGATTGCTGTTTCCCGAATATTTTCAAACCCATCATCATTGAGATGACTGACATCCACAAGCATTCCCAAACGCTCCATCTCCCGGACAACATCAAACCCTTCTGGCGAAAGACCGCCCCGGATCTCATAGCATTCACTTGCCTTGCAGCAGCCGGACGCCAGCAGATTTCTCCTGCTCCAGGTAAGGGAGGCCCCGCGTACCCCCAATTCCCACAGAGCGGTCAGAAGCCTCACATCTGATCCGATGCAGTCCAGGCCTTCCATATAGAGAATAATTCCAATCCGATGATCTTTCAGGCACCGGTCCAGATCTTCCACAGACCGAATCTCCAAAAACTCCGGATTTTTCCGGATCTGCTCTTTCAGCACCACAATCTGCTCCAGTGCTGCCCGAAGTCCACCTTCCGGAAGTTCATGGTTCTGAAGGTAAACCGATGAAACAATCAGGTCAAAACCGCCTTTGCGAAATGCCGGAAGATAAATGTCCCGCAGCGGATTTTCTTCCCCATTGCGGAGACGAAAGACCAGTTCCCCTGCCAGGTCCAAATGAGTGTCCACGACCGGACAGGTTTTATGAATTTCCTCAGCTTTTGCTTTATAATACGTATCTATTTTCATATTCCGTTATTCCACGCTTTCCAACGCACTCACAATTCTCTCTACAACTCCGCGGATATCCAGATTTTCTTCATCCACAATAAGATCCGCATACTTTTCATAATAAGGAGTCCGATAGTCTACCAGATCTTTTAACGTCTGTCCCGGTTTCAGCACAACACCACGTTTTTTCAGATCACCAAGTCTCCTTTTTAAGCTTTTGTAAGGCAGACGCAGATAAACAACCGTGGAAATTTCCTGCAAGTGCTTCATGGCATCTTCTCCAAACACAGCGCTTCCACCGGTGGCAATCACAGTCTTATCTACTGTAAGCCCGGCATTTACCTGGTTCTCAATCTCCAGAAATCCTTCATCTCCATGTTCCGTAATCAGTTCATGCAGCAGTTTTCCCGTCTGTTCCTGAATCTCCAGATCAGAATCCAGAAATCGATATCCCAGTATCTTCGCAAGCACAACACCTACCGTACTTTTTCCCACTCCAGGCATACCAATAAGTGTCACATTCTGTTTCTTATCCATGTGTCCGCTCCTTTTTTCTTTTTATCTTGTCATCGAGTGTATCATATTTTCTCCTTTCCTCCAATACTGCAACGTAAGAACTGGCATTTCATCAAGATTTAATTTGTCAGATTATATAATTTTATTTTAAAAATATATTGACAAATATAATTACTGTGTTATAATAAACTCATAAAAACAAAGGAGAACGAAAAGTTAAAAATAAAAATCCCGAATAGCAGGGAGCATGTAAAGGAGGAGAGTCCAACTAAAACTTAACGTTACACCCCATAATATGAAGAATTGGAGGTACGGACCACCGGCAACGATAATTTCTTTTAAAACTTAGAAAATTGAATACGAAATAAAAAAAGAACGTGATTACCAATAGGGTAAGAAAAAGCAAAAAGCTTTTAATAAAGGTAAAGGACAGATACCTTGTAAAATAAAAAACCAGAAATGAAAAAGCCGTAAAGATTAAAAAGATAATTGCATACGGCACAGTAAAAAGTCATAAAAGACGATAAAATAGATAAATCAAAGAAACCGAGGTTTAGTCCATTGGAAATTACAGTTATATAGGCGGTATGAGAATTTTCAGAACAGATTCTTATACCGCCTTTTTCATGCATTTTTTCTTGTTTCGTGCTATACTTAGAGACAGAAAACTAGTTCGAGGGAGGCAAATGCCATGTTGGATTTTCTCAGAAAGGAAGGGGTAAATTCCCGGCTAATTCAGGAGCTTGCAGATTTTCGGGAACAGTACCCTGCAGAATCAGGACTAAAAGATCGAATCCGTATGCCGCGGTATCTCTATTATGGGACCAACATCTGGGAAGAGGCACTAGCCGCACTTCTCTCCGGCGAGCACCTGTTACTAACCGGACCCAAGGCAACCGGAAAAAATGTATTTGCAGAAAATCTGGCGGCTGCCTTTGGTCGCCCTCTTTTTAATATTTCTCTAAGTATTAATACCGATGCAGCTTCCCTCATTGGCTCCGACACTTTCAAAAACGGGGAAGTTGTTTTCCGGGAAGGTCCTGTCAGCCAAAGCGCACGGCTTGGCGGCTTCGGCGTATTGGATGAAATTAATATGGCCAAAAACGAAGCCCTTGCCATTCTCCATGAAGCCCTTGATTTTCGTGGCAGCATTGACATTCCTGGGTACGGCCGCACAGAACTGCACCCCGCCTCCCGCTTTATTGCAACCATGAACTATGGTTATGCCGGAACCAGAGAATTAAATGAGGCTCTGGCCTCCCGTTTTGTAGTCATCGACATGCCTGCAATCTCCGAAGATTCGCTAAACCGTCTTTTGGAAAAGGAATTTCCAACCCTTTCTTCAGAATGGAAGGACCAGTTCTGCAAGCTTTTCCAGGAATTGCAGGCAAAATGCGAAAGTGCCCAGATTTCACCGAAGGCACTGGATCTACGTGGACTTCTCGCCGCTATCAGGCTTATGGATAAGGGACTTTCTCCCCTTAACTCCCTGCGGCTTGGAATCGGTAACAAAATCTTTGATCCTTATGAGCGCAAACTGGTCGATGATCTTTTTATCGCACGGATTCCATCAAATGCAGATCATGACACTGTTTTTTCAAGTAAGTAAGGAGCTGATCAGATGAATCTGTCGGGATTTCAGGAACAAAGGGCAAAAAATATGATCTGGAATGCTGCTTCCGATTATCATTTTCTGCCGGATTATGCGGCCTACGACCGAAATGGCGAACCCAGCTTTTACTTTAACTGTATTATCGGTTATGTACACCGTTACTACGATTATGCCCTTCTCGAGGATCTTTTTCTGCGGCTCGGACGGCTGCGGGAGGCCAATCTTTACCGCAACCTTATCTGGCTTGGTCTGGAAGCATGTACTTATCAGCAGGCTGTCACGGACCGTCCATTGTTGTCCACACTGCGCCATGAGTATGCCGTGGATGTCTGGGAACACCGTACTTCTTACTGGGATCAGGAACTTTTTGAACGTCTGAACACAGCCCACTTTGGTACATTATTAGGAGAACACGTACGGTTAAGCAAAAAAGAATCTGCATTACTTAAGGATCTGGAGTTTGACGTCTCCATGGATACCTCGCAGATCGTCCGGAAGATCCACCAGATTATGAATTCATATTTTCACTGTGGGGTTCCTCCTCTCCATGAGAAACGACTTTTTCCAAGAATTCCTCTGCGGATCCGCAAAGCGGCTTTTCATGGCGGTGCTTTTGCCATGCCGGCGGAAAAGGACTCATCTCATCAAGAGAAGAGCAAACATAGATTAACCCTTTATCTTCCGGTACTCTATGCTTCTATCCGAAATCAGCAGCTTCGAAAGTTTCTGGAACTGAATTTTGGCACTTCCATTTATACGCCCCAGGAGCTCTCTGCCCTAGAGCATCGTATTTGTGTGAATGGTCATAAGAACTGCCATCTGCATATCACCCGGGGAGAGTTTCGCAAGGAAGCTTTCCTTCATGAACCACCCGGCTCCTTTCATGCAGCTCTCCTTCGCCAACAGGAGAAAAATCTCCGTTTTCATCGGGAACATTTTGACCAGCATATGCTCAGTATTTCCAGACTAACAGATCGCATCCGGTATGTACTCCAATGCAACACCAATGGGAATCCGGAAGAAAGCAGAAACGGCCAGCTCTGCCCGAACCGGGTCTGGAGAGGTCCCATTCTTCACGAAGAAAAGCTGTTTTTCAAAACAATTCCTTCTGCCAACGGAGATCTTTCCATTGATATTCTGTTGGATGCCTCTGCCTCCCAGCAAAACCGTCAGGAGGAAATTGCTTCCCAAGGCTATATGATTGCAGAAAGTCTGACCCGGTGTGGTCTTCCGGTACGGATTTCTTCCTACTGTTCTATCGAGGGGTGTACAGTTCTCCATATTTTCAGAGACTATCAGGAAACGGATAAAAATGACCATATTTTTCAATATCTGGCTGCCGGATGGAATCGGGACAGTCTGGCCATCCGTCTGGCTGGTGAGCAGATCCTGTCTTCCCCTTATGAACACCGTCTGTTTATTATTCTGTCTGACTGCCACCCCAACGATGACCATCGCCTTTTCTCCACAGAAGGTCCTATTCCATTCTTCTACGATTATGGCGGGGAACGTGGTATTATCGATACCGCCAGGGAAGTCAGCCATCTCCGCCGTCAAAATATCAGCATCCTTGCTGTATGCACAGGACACGAAAAAGATCTGACTGCCGCCCGCCGAATCTATGGAAATGATGTGGTCTGGGCGCCTTCTGCGGAACGCTTCGCCGATGCCGTCGGATACTTGATCCAGCAGAAAATACAGTTTCTTTAGGTTTTATGTCAGGCGGTTTTATTTGACACTCCTAGTAAACTGTGGTAATCTTAGACTGTGCTTTGCACATGTATTATTTTAAGGAGGTACCACAATGAACAAAGGTACAGTAAAGTGGTTCAACAACCAGAAGGGATATGGATTTATCTCTGACGAGCAGGGAAATGATGTATTCGTTCATTACTCAGGTCTTAACATGGAAGGCTTCAAATCTCTTGAAGAGGGCCAGGCTGTTGAGTTCGAAGTAGTTAATGGTGCAAAAGGACCGCAGGCTACTAACGTAACCAAGCTCTAATCCGAACATTTCAACAGATTCTTATGTTAAAATAAATATAAGTACAACGATTCTTATATGTTGTTTGAATTGAGAATTATGCAGAATGCTTTGACTGGAAAATAAAAAAGAGACGTGCATGCGTCTCTTTTTTATTATTCTTTTATCTGCGGTGCATAGCCGCATGTTCTTTTGCAAGTTCCGAAGAAAGCTCATATACGGTCCAGCTGATATTATGCGGTGTTACCATGGCTTTCAGCGCCACTGGTTCAATCTTCTCCTTCCGGTATTCTGCCAGAATCAGATCCAGCATTCCTTCCGGTATCCCGGAAAAAACAAGGAGCTCCGGCATCTGATAGAGAAGCGGTGCCGGCGCATGTATTCCTTTTGCTCCCATATAAATCCCGCACAACTCACCCAATTCCTTTTCCATGTCCTTCTGTCCGATCCGGATATTTGCAATATTCAGTCGTTTGCAAAGCTTCTGAAGCTGTTCCTCTTTCTCCCGGTTTTTTACATAAGATAATAGTATGGCTCCCGGCATTTTCTACTCCTTTCGTAATTTCCTAATAATTTGTTTTCCATTTCTTTGGAAACTTTAGGATTCTTTTATACTTCCGCTACAATTTGCTCACATTTTCCTGTTAAGATAATAATTGTAACAGGAACACATCCGTATTTCATTCATAACATTTTGAAAGGGGATCTGAAAAGATCCCCACTCCCTCGATATTTACAGAGACCAGCTTCATGGTCTCTTTTTTATTGTTTCCGGCTGTCCTCATATTCTTTCAAACTGGCTGCTGCTTTTCCGGATAACATGAGAATTGCTGCCGCATTAAAAACCGTCATAAGACCGATTCCCACATCTCCCAGATCCCACACAAAGGTATAAGCTGCCAGTCCGCCAATAAACAGCATGATCAATGCCAGAATTTTGTAGGCTGTCTGTGCCGTCCAGTTATCCCCAAAAAGAAATGCCACATTGGATCTTGCATAAAACAGAATTCCAAGAAATGTGGAAAAACTGAAAAGCCAAAGGATTACCGCAATAAAAATCACTCCGAACTGTCCCAGATGCCAGGACATGGCGCTCTGGAGAAGTTCCATTCCTTCCAGCCCCTTCATCATTTCCTGCGGTGCCAGCAGCATAATCATGGCGGTACAGCTGCAGATCACAATCGTATCAATAAACACGCCAAATGCCTGTAGAAGACCTGCTTTTGCCGGATGATCCACATCAGCTGCCGCTGCTGCACAAGGCGCTGAACCAGAACCTGCCTCATTCGAGAAAAGTCCTCTTTTTACTCCATTCATAAGGACCGCACCAAATCCGCCTGCCACTGCCTGACGGATTCCAAATGCTTCCTCAAAAATACGGTTGAACACTCCCGGAAGCTGTCCGATATTTCTTCCGATAATAAACAGAGTAATCAGGAAATAACATGCTGCCATAATGGGTACAACCCCATCCAGCACCTTTACCGTTGCATTTTTCCGGAGCACAATGACTGCTGCAATTACCACCAGAATAACCGTTGTGTAAATAGGCTGAATTCCAAATGCATTTTTGAATGCAGAGGTAACGGAATTGCTGATTACCTGACTAATCCCACACCAGCAGATAAGACCAGACAGGGCAAACAAAACGGCGATCAGAGATTTTCTGTCCTTTCTTTTACCCCTGCTAAAACAATCCTGAATATAGTAAGCCGGAGTTCCCCGATAACCGCCATACAACGGATCCTTTTCTTTATAAAGCTGTGCCAGAGTTGCTTCTACAAATGCAGTACTGGAACCAAGAATGGCTGTAATCCACATCCAGAACACGGCACCTGCCCCGCCTGCGGAAATGGCTGCTACAACGCCCACTAGATTTCCCATACCAACGCGGGTCGCTGTCGCGATAATCAGTGTCTGCAGTCCGGAAATTGATTCTTTCTCCCCATGTCCTTTTTTCTCCACTGTAATCCGAATCATATCCGGAAACAGGCGAATGGGAAGGAAACGAAGACGCAGTGTGAAAAATATTCCGAGCGGAATCAAAATCAGGATCAGAAGAGAGAGACCTGCCGTGCCTCCCGATGGCAGCGGAATATACACCAGATCTCCCCAAAGAAAATTGTAAGTGAATGATATTAATGTTTTCAATTGTTTATCCCCTTTTGTTTCATCGTTTCATTATACCATGGTATAAAAAATGCCGCAATGAAATATACGGGAACATAAAAAAAGCGTTTCAAACTCTGAAACGCTGTTGCTGTTAGTCGAAGGCGGCATTTCACTTGCGCGCATGTAAAATTACCGCCCTCATTTTAGAAAGTTCCCAAGGCCTTCCGCCTGTTTGTTTTTCTGTAAGAGAAAAGCTCCGGTAGAACTTTTATGCTTATACTTTACCAGAGACTTATGTCCAAATTATGGGGAAACCGTAAAATAATTATAAAATAATTGTCTACAATTTCACAATCTCTTCATAAATTTCCGGAAAATATCTATTTTACTGCTTCACGCAGTTCCTGTAAAAGCTCCAGATCAGACTGATTTACTTTCAAATTGGTTGTCATCTCTGTGCCGTCCGGTTTTGTCACCTTCATCTCGATAATCGTTCCCTCCTGAATACCGCCTGCAAACGCAGCATTCAGAAAGGCACCAAATTTCGGATGACTGGCGTTAAACTTATTTTTTGCATTCATTATTTTCATGAGTGCCATCGGGTTCATATTCGCTACTCCTTATCTGTCGTATTTCCAAACATGAACGTATTATACCCTACAGCTCCCGGAATGACAACTTTGATTTACAGTAACTCCTTCAGAATCTGGTTTACCATACCCGGATTTGCTTTGCCTTTCATTGCTTTCATGGTCTGTCCTACCAGGAAGCCGATGGCTTTCTCTTTTCCGTTGTGGTAATCTTCCACAGACTGAGGATTGTCTGCAATGATTTTCTCAATCGTGCTTCTTAATGCGCCCTCATCGTTGACCGTCTTCAAGCCATGTTCTTCTACATATTTCTCCGGATCAATATCTTCCAGGAAAATCTGCTCGAATACTTCTTTTGCCACGGAACTATTGATGGTGCCTGCGTCTGCAAGATCGATGAGTTTTGCCAGATGTTCCGGTGAGAATTTCAGATCCTCTGCCTCCATCTCATGCTCTTTCATCAGACGCATGGTCTCCACCATGAGCCAGTTAGATACTTTCTTGGGCTTTTTACAGATGGCTGTTGTTGCCTCAAAAAGGTCTGCCATCTTCTTAGCGGATGTGATAATCTGCGCATCATAGTCCGGAATATCAAAATCTTTCTTGTAACGAATCAGTTTGGCTGTCCGAAGCTCCGGCTGATGGGCTTTGATGGCTGCCAGCCACTCGTCACTGATGATAATCGGCACCAGATCCGGTTCCGGAAAATAACGATAATCCTGTGCATCCTCTTTGGAACGCATGGCATGGGAAGACTCTTTATTATCATCCCATCTTCTGGTCTCCTGGATGACCTGACGGCCCATCTCCAGCAGTTCAATCTGACGTTCCCGCTCTCCCTCGATCGCATGAGCAATGGCTTTAAAGGAGTTCAGGTTCTTCATCTCGGTACGGGTACCCAGTTTATCAGATCCCACCTCACGGACGGACAGGTTCACATCTGCACGCATGGAACCTTCCTGCAGCTTGCAGTCGGAAGCTCCCAGATACTGAATAATCATACGAAGCTTTTCCAGATAAGAAATGACTTCGTCTGCATTTCTCATATCCGGCTCGGATACAATCTCGATCAGCGGTACACCGGAACGGTTATAGTCTACCAAAGAGCAGTCTTCCCACTCATCATGGATCAGTTTTCCGGCATCCTCCTCCATATGGATCTCATGAATGCCAATCTTCTTCGGACCTGCCGGAGTGTCAATCTCCACATAACCATTGCGGCAGATGGGATAATACAGCTGGGAAATCTGATAGTTCTGTGGGTTGTCCGGATAGAAATAGTTCTTCCGGTCAAACTTACAGTTCTGAGTAATCGTACAGTTCGTTGCCAGTCCTACGGCTGCTGCATATTCCACTACCTGTTTGTTCAATACCGGAAGGGAACCCGGCATACCGGTGCAGACCGGGCAGGTATGGGTGTTGGGCGCTCCTCCAAATGCAGTGCTGCAGGAGCAGAAGATCTTGGTCTTGGTAGCCAGCTCTACATGAACCTCCAGACCGATGACGGTTTCATACTGTTTGCTCATCTTCGTCTCCTCCTTAGTCCTGCGCTTTGGCTGCTGCGCAGCGTTCGTAGGTTCTTGTCTGTTCAAATGCGTAAGCCGCACGGATAATGTTGTCTTCTTTGAAGCAGTCGCCGATCAGCTGCATGCCGATGGGCAGGCCTTTGCTGTCCACACCGCAGGGAACACTGATACCCGGAAGTCCTGCCAGGTTGACAGAAATGGTATAAATATCTCCCAGATACATCTTAATCGGATCACTTAAGGACTCCCCTAGCTTCGGTGCTGTAGTCGGAGCTGCCGGTCCGAGGATCACATCATATTTTTCAAAGGCACGGTCAAATGCCCGTTTGATCAACGCTTTGGTCTTCAGTGCCTTAATATAGTAAGCATCATAGTATCCGGAACTTAACACGAAAGAACCAAGCATGATACGACGTTTCACTTCCGGTCCAAAGCCTTCGCTTCTGGATTTCTTATACATATTGTGAAGCCCGTTATACTCTTTGGTACGGTAGCCATATTTTACACCGTCAAAACGTGCCAGGTTGGAGCTTGCCTCTGCGGAAGCGATGACATAGTAAGCAGGAATCGCATACTCTACCAGGCTTAAATCGAACTCTTCCAGAATGGCACCTTTCTCCTCCAGCACTTTTGCTGCTTTCAGAATACTTTCTTTCACTTCCGGATCCAGGCCTTCTCCAAAATAATCTCGCGGAATACCGATTTTCAGACCTTTCACATCATCCTTTAATGCAGAAGTAAAATCATAGGATTCTCTCTTGACGGAGGTACTGTCCTTCGGATCATAGGAGGCGATTGCTTCCAATACCGTTGCGCAGTCGGTCACGTCTTTGCAGACCGGTCCGATCTGGTCAAGGGATGAACCATAGGCAATCAGCCCATAACGGGATACGGTTCCGTAAGTCGGTTTGATACCGGTCACACCACAGAAAGAACTTGGCTGACGAATAGAACCACCAGTATCAGAACCTAATGCATAAGAACACTCCTCGGCTGCCACTGCCGCACAGCTTCCGCCGGAAGAACCGCCCGGTACATGTTCCTGATTCCAGGGATTCTTCGTCGGACCGAAATGAGAAGTCTCCGTGGTACTTCCCATGGCAAACTCATCCATGTTGGTCTTTCCAATCACAACAGCGCCTGCTTTTTTCAGATTCAGAACTGCTTCTGCCGTGTAGGTTGGTTTAAAATTATAAAGAATTTTTGAACTGCAGGTAGTAAGCATTCCTTCGGTACACATATTGTCCTTAACCGCTACCGGAACACCTGCCAGCGGACCTGTCAGTTCTCCTGCTTCGATCTTTTTCTGTACTTCCTCTGCTTCCTTCAGGGCAGCTTCTTCATCCACCGTCACGTAGCAGTTGTAAGTTCCATCCAGTTTCTTAATCTGTTCCAGGGCTGCCTTCGTGGCTTCCACTGCAGTTACTTCACCGGATTTTATTTTTTTGCCGAGTTCTACGGCAGTCAGACTCATGAGATTCATCTTCGTGCCCTCCTATTCTACCGTCTTCGGTACTTTGAATGCATCGTCTTTTTGTGCCGGTGCATTAGCCAGTGTTGCATCGTGTCCGTCTCCGTTGGTGACCACATCCTCACGGAATACGTTGTGTACCGGAAATACGTGGGACATGGGCTCTACGCCTTCTGTATCAAGACCATTTAACATATCAATGTAATCCAGCATATTTCCCATATCTTTCTTTGCCTGCTCTTTCTCTTCCGGAGACAGCTCCAGTTTTGCGAGAATGCCGACATATTCGATGGTTTCATCAGAAATAATGTTTGCCATGGTAAGTTCTCCTTCTCTTCACTACGGTTCCAGTCTTGATAAATCTCTCGGATACAGGGTGGTCTCACGGACATTGTCCTCACCCACCAGTTTCATGGTCAGACGTTCCATGCCGATACCCAGTCCACCGTGAGGCGGCATGCCATAACGGAACGTATCCAGATACTGCTCCAGTCCTTCCTGATCCATGCCTTTGGCTGCAATCTTCTCCACCAGCATGTTGTAGTCGTGGATACGCTGTCCGCCAGTGGTGATCTCCAGGCCATGATACAGAAGATCGAAGCTTAAAGTAAAGCGGGAATCTTCCGGATCATCCATTGCATAGAACGGACGTTTCTTGGAAGGATAATGGGTGACAAATACGAAATCTGCATCATACTCTTCCTTGAAATACTGACCGATCAGTGTCTCCTCCTCCGGCTCCAGATCAAATGGGTTACGGATCTTTCTGTTGTATTTTTCGGCAACCAGCTCTTTGGCCTTATCAAAACGAACAGCCGGAATCTTATCGGTCTTCGGAAGGGTGATATTAAGGATCTTCAGTTCCTTCGCATACTCTCTTTCCAAAAGCTTCATGGTGTACTGAAGAAATCCGGTCTCCATAGCCATAATGTCTTCAAAGCCATTGATGTAACCCATCTCAAAGTCGAGGGATGTATACTCATTCAGATGACGCTTGGTGTTGTGTTTTTCTGCACGGAATACCGGAGCCGTCTCAAATACCCGGTCAAACACCCCTACCATCATCTGCTTGTAAAGCTGCGGGGACTGCTGCAGCACAGCAGGGCGATGGAAATAATCCAGTTTAAAAAGGTTTGCTCCACCCTCTGCACTCTTGGCTCCGATCTTCGGGGTATGGATCTCGGTAAATCCCTGCTCATACAGGAAATCACGGAACCCTTTCACAATGCCTTCCTGAATCTTGAATTTGGCACGCTCTCTTATATTTCTCAGTGATACAGAACGCATGTTAAGCTTGGCATCCAGAGAAGTGTTCAGTTTCCATTTTGCAATGGGAAGGGGCATGGGTGCGCAGGGACTGGAAAGGATCTTCAATCCTCTGATACGAAGTTCGATTCCGCCCGGTGCACGCTCTTCCTCGTTCAGAATGCCTTCCATCTCTACAGTGGCTGCTTCTTTTAAGTCTTTCAGATCAAATCCCGCTTTGCCTTCTTCGTAGACGCACTGCAGAAGTCCGTCTCTTTTACGGAGTACCACAAATGCCACATCACCCATGTCACGGATGGTATGCACGGCACCGTTGACTTTAACAGTCTGACCTACCAATGATTTGTCCTGAAGCTCCGGGAGTTCCAGTAAGTCGGTTTTCTTTACGCCTGTCATAAATTCCATATTCTCATTCCTCCTGAATCTGGCTTCCGGGACGGGGGATGTTGGCTCATCGCCGGGCAGGCTCAGCTTTGAACTACGTTCTTCGCTTCGCTGATGCGGCATTCGCCGCATATAAGCCAAACCGTAAACGTTTGCGTCATATCCTTCGGATATGACGCCTACGCTTCCGGTTCGCTTCTGCCCGGCTCATTGCTCGCACAAAAAAATCCCGTCTCGGAATACTGTGAATATTCCGGGACGGGACGAATCAATTCTATCTCCCGCGGTACCACCCGCATTGAGTGCATGTCTTTCAATAAAAAACTGCGCTCCTCTCTTTTGCATGTAACGTATGCTCACGGAACCGGCCTACTCTTCTTTCGACCGGACAGCTCCCAGGTGTTCCCTTTACCTGCTCCTCCAAACGGCGCTCTCAGTCGGTGACGCCATATTCCTGTCGGTCTCTGCAAGGCAAGAGTCCTGTTCTTCGCCTTTTTTTATTTGAGCATAATCCTAGCACAAGTATTTTTTCTTTGCAAGGAAAAATTTATAGTTTTTTATTATTTGTCAGAAAAATTTTCAGAATATACCGCAAAGGCCAGATCTACCTTCTGTTCTTCCTGTGAAGTATAGAGTGCGCCGTCCGCATACAGATCACAGGTGCTCTGGTAATAAAGGAAATCTGTCTTAATGGCACAGTCCGGATTTTGAATAGCTACCTGAATGGTATAGGTCTCTGCATGATCCGGCTGTACCCGGTCAAATGCGATGGTATAAGGAGACATACAGGGCGCTTCCGCGCCGATCACCTGTCCTGTGGCTACGGCTATGCCGGACTCGTCAAGAATCGTCACATCATAGACCGAATCATTGGCTCCGCCGTCCCAGTTGGCCACCCAAAGATCCAGATGGTCAAATGCTTTTCCGGTTCGGAAGGTCTGCGCAAAATCCGTCTGCAGCGTCAGCTGGTCACTGGTCTCCTGATCCTGCAGCACTGCATAATTCCGGACCGGCAGACCGGTCACCTTCATCACCAGAACAACAGCTAATACTTCCACCAGCAGGATACCGCCAGAGACAGCCGGAATCCACCCAAAAAATTCCGGCAGTTCCCGTTCCGGCCGGCTGGCATCCTCCACACTTAAGGAAATTCCTTCCGCGCCTAGTGCCGTCAGGATGAGCAGAAACGGAATGCTGTAAGCCTGATCCACTTCCCAGATGAGATAGAACAGGTACGCACCGCACAGATTGATGATCAGCACATCCCAGAACTCCGGTTTTCCTTTCCAGGCCCGGTAAATAAGCGCCAGCAGCACCATCCCCATAAGAAGGCCATGATAGCTGTGGAGATAGAATGCCAGCAGGTCTGATCTGCCGCCATTGATATACTTTTGCAGCCGGGATGATGACTGCATGGTGCGGAACAGGGCATAGTAGTCGTCCGTTCCATCCGAAAATGCCACCCTTAGTTTATTCCGGAACAGAGTCAGAAGTCCGCCCGGTCCCATCTCTCCTACCCGGTGGCGAAGCTCCGCAAGATCTGCTGCCGTCCGCTCCGCTTTCGTGTCAAAAGAGCCTGTAAAAGCATCATCCGCACTGTTGTACTGGCCCTCTCCCTGGGCACTCATCATAATCCAGTGTACCGTGGGATAACCTGTCTTTGCCGGGTCAAAGCCCGCATATCGCTGTTCTGCCCTTCCGTAGACGGCAAACACCAGCAGAAGGCCAAGGAGAACCGCTGCCAGGGAAAGACCCCAGGAAACAATCCGTTTTTTCCATTCTGTTATTTTTTCTTCATCCAATGTGAATACCGTATAAACAAGTAAAGATAATATCGTCAAAATCACCGTCGCCCGGATCTTATACCCGGCCGCCAGAAGAAGGCCCGTGCCGACATACTGAAGCAGCTTTCTGACCATATCCCTTTCTTCCCCTGCCCGGTCAAAAAGCCAGATACCTCCCATGGAAAATGCCAGGGAAATAGTTGATGTGTAATACATCTCTGCCAGAAGATACCACAGAGGATTGACAATCAAAAACAAAAGAAAACAAAGAGCGGTCTTTTTGGAACGATGTCTTCGAATCAGATCAAAAGCTGCCCACATTCCCAGATTCATAAACACAATGTTGATGATTTTCATAAAGTCCATCCAGCTGCTTTCCGGAATTTCAAAAAGAGAAGCCAGCTTTAACCATCCATACGTAAAAATGCACATAGGAATGTTATTGGGGTACTTCATGAAGTACTGGCTGAAATGCGTTTCCGCAATCGTCGGATATTCCAGCAAAGCCACCGCTGTATCAAATATTTTCAAATGATCCTGGCGAAACGATGTCCGCAGCACCAGTACTGTCAGAATCTGCACCAGAACCATGAGACTTCCGAGCACCACCACTGTCTTTGAAAACCGTTTTTCCATCACCGGAAGCACCTTGGTCAGTATCGCAACAGCAAATATAGCCAGCAAAAGGACGGTTCCTGACATCACCACAGGAACCGTCCTTCCGTTTATCACATTTTCAAGTGCATCCGCATATTTCAGCGTGTCCACAGCACCGTAGAAAATATAGGCGCTCATGGAAATCACCGCAGCAAACAGAATCACATATCCTGCTTTCCTGCAATTGTTCCAGATCTTCACTCTGTCATTTCCTCCGGAAGTGTAATCTCGCCCTCAAATACCTCAGTTGCGGAACCCGTCATATAAACACAGTTATCATCCTCGTTCCACTCGATCTCCAGATCTCCTCCCAGCAGATGAACCACTGCTTTCCGGTCGCACAGTCCATTCAGTACTCCTGCCACTACAGTCGCACAGGTGCCAGTTCCGCAGGCCAGCGTTTCTCCGGAGCCTCGCTCCCACACGCGCATTTCCAGTGTCTGGCGGTCCAACACTCTTACAAACTCGGTATTGGTTCGCTTCGGGAAACGTGCATGATTTTCAAAATGCGGTCCTATTTCCTCCAGCGGGAATTCTTTTACCGGTGTATCAATGAAGATCACTGCATGGGGATTTCCCATGGAAACACAGGTCATCTTCCATTCTTTCCCGCACACTTCAATGGGTTCTGCCACTACCGGTTCCTTCTCAGCGATTACCGGAATCCTGTCCGGAGCAAGAATCGGCTGTCCCATATTAACCCGGACTTTCACTACTTTTCCATTTTCCACAGTCAGTTTCAGGTATTTGATACCTGCCAGTGTATCGATGGAGATCTCTGTTTTATCCGTCAGATGATGATCATAGACATATTTTGCCACACAGCGGATTCCGTTTCCGCACATCTCGCCACGGGAACCATCCGCATTGTACATATCCATCTGGAAATCTGCTTTTTCTGATGATTTAATCAAAATCATTCCGTCTGAACCAATTCCAAAATGACGGTCACTCACATATTTTGCAATCTCGGATGTATGGGCAAGATCTTTCTTCGTGCAGTCCACATACACATAGTCATTGCCAATTCCGTGCATCTTTGTAAATTTCATAGAAATCCCCTTCCTGTCAACACATATCTGGTTTAACTATAGCAAAAATATCCATCCTGTACAAGACTATTCACAGCTTAATCATGCTCAGCACCATCTGTGCTGTCTCTGTAAGAGAAGTGCCGCTGTCCATGCTGCATTTTTGTATGTAACGGTGCGCTTCTTCCTCAGTCATATGATTTCGTTCCATCAGCACTGCCTTGGCTTCCCACAAAATTTTCTTTTCTTCTTCTGTACGCTGTTTAGGCCTAGAACGGAGCTTTTTCCTTCTGCGCGCCTGATTCATGCACATCATTTCCACCGTGCTGATCAGATCCTGCACCTTCAGGGGCATGGTAACGCAGACAATTTCATGATCCATGCATTCCCCGCACACTCTCTGAGAGGCCATCAGCAGCATGTCAAATCCCGGTGTCAGAGAATGTTTCAGATCAAAATAATACATATCCGGGAATCTGTATCCGCTGATGATGATTCCATCATTCATGGTATCAATATAATTCAGCACCTGCGCCCCCTGGGTGCAGACAGCCGTTACCTCATATCCATGTCTTACCAGCAGATTTCGGACACTTTTGCCATCCTCTATTTTCGGGAATACAACAATAATGCCGTTCATTCTACCACATCCCTTCTGTTATCATATCAAATAACAAAAGGGGCTAAATTCTCAGAAGATAACTGTCAATCTCCCACTGAGATACGGTAGCATTATAATCGTTCCATTCTTTTTTCTTCGCCATACTATATTTGCCGCAGACTTCCTCTCCCAGCACTTCTTTCATCAGCGGATCCTTTTCAAACTCCTCCACTGCCTCCTGCAGGTTCTTCGGAAGACTTTCTATTCCGCGTTCTTCCAGTTCTTCCGGAGTCAGCAGATGCATATTTCCTTCCATGGCATCCGGCGGAACAATCTTATTCTTTATGCCGTCAAGACCTGCTGCAAGACAGATTGCCAGTGCCAGATACGGGTTGCATGCCGGATCCGGAGAACGGAGTTCGATTCGGGTCTCCTCTCCGCGGGTTGCCGGAATACGGATCAGGGGTGTCCGGTTTTTGCCTGACCATGCAATATGGGTCGGTGCCTCGTATCCAGGCATCAGACGCTTATAGGAATTCACCAGCGGATTCAAAATCAGCGTCATTCCTTTGATATGTTTCAGAATTCCTCCCAGGAAATAGTATGCCTCCTGGCTCAGTCCGTTAGGATCATGGCTGTCCTGGAAAATGTTTCTGCCATCACGGGATAGAGACATGTTAATATGCATACCGGAACCATCCACACCATTTTTCGGCTTTGGCATAAAAGTTGCATGAAGACCATGGCGCTTCGCGATAGTTTTGACCACAAGCTTAAATGTGCTAATGTTATCTGCTGTCTGCAGTGCTTCGTCATATTTGAAATCAATCTCATGCTGTGCCGGCGCATTTTCATGGTGGGAAGATTCCACTTCAAATCCCATATCCTCCAGCGTCAGTACCATATCTCTTCTGGCATTTTCTCCAAAGTCCAGAGGTCCCATATCAAAATATCCTGCCTGCTCATGGGTGATGGTAGTCGGCATTCCATCATCATCTACATGGTACAGGAAGAACTCGCACTCTGGTCCCACATTAAAGGTATAACCAAGGGCGGCTGCTTCGCTGACCACTTTTTTCAGGATATACCGGGGATCTCCCTCATAGCAGGTGCCGTCAGGACGATACACATCACAGATCAGACGGGCTACTTTCCCCTGCTGGGGTCTCCATGGAAATGTTGCGAATGTACCGTAATCTGGATACAGATACATATCACTCTCTTCCACACGAACAAATCCTTCTGCGGAAGAACCATCAAACATCACTTTATTATCCAGTGCTTTTTTCAGATGACTGGCTGTGATTGCCACATTTTTCATATTGCCGAACAGATCTGTGAACTGTAAACGGACAAATTCCACATCCTCTTCTTCTACCATCTCCAGAATATCTTTCTTCGTATATCTCATTTCCATGCTCCTTTTCTGATTTTTGAGTATGATAAAAGGGCGTAATTCACCTGATGAAAACGCCCTTGTTTCTTACTTGCAATATAGCAGTTGATTCCTTTTTTGTCAAGAAATGGCTTTCTGCATAGTCTATAACAGAAAGGAGTTGAAGATATGAACAGTTGGATCTGGATTTTACTGCTTCTGTGCTGGTGCGGCGGTGGGAATTCCTGCAGATACAATTCCTGTGGAAACCAGTCCTGCGGATGTGACAAACCAAAACCGCTCTGCAGCGGCAGACCGGAGAACGGATGCGGATGTAATTCCGCAGAACCGCCCTGCCCTCCTCCGCCAAGACCTCCGAGACCTCCTTATGAAGACTGCGGACGGTAACGGTTGACCGGATGAAAAAGACCAGCGCATTATGCCCTGGTCTTCTTTTTCTTT
This sequence comes from Hominiventricola sp., assembly GCF_057604405.1. Classification (NCBI taxonomy): domain Bacteria; kingdom Bacillati; phylum Bacillota; class Clostridia; order Lachnospirales; family Lachnospiraceae; genus Hominiventricola; species Hominiventricola sp. The sequence goes on along the minus strand of NZ_DBLYVB010000009.1, from coordinate 80,275 downwards.
AACATCATATAAATAATTACCGGTGCTCCCAGCATCAGCGGATAGCTATACCGGATCAGCGCCGCCGGTCCCAACAGACTGGTTCCCATATACGTCCAGAATGGCAGCATCCATAAAAGCCGCACATATTCTTTTCGATAAATCACATAAAGCGCTGCAAATACCATAAGCCAGAAATAAAATCCCATAGAAAGCAGTTCCCGGATCACTGGAATATTCCGGAATGCCGTATCACTGCCGATGGCTTTGTAATACCGATAGAAAAACGAACTTACCGGCTGCATCTCCACATGGGGGTAGTTCGGATCGTCCTTCTGAATATTGAAGCAGACAAAATCCAGATATTCTTCCTCTGTATCCGGATACCAGAATGCCGCTGTGGTATTTAAAAATGCATCGATATATGTCTTTTTATTTCTCCAGCCAATTTGAAGCCACGCCTTTAGAAATGCTCCTTTTTCCTCGTTAAAAGCATCTGTATGAAACTGATTTTTAATGGGGTCAGACAGGTTCGGCATATACTGAGCCAGCGTCTCTTCATCCATCACCGGACGGATCACCTGCCACTCTTCCTCCGTGATCTCCCCGCCGCTTACATAAGTACGTCCCAGGGTCTGCATGACAATGCTGTAGGCCTCCCGGCTATTACCGGGTTCCGCATGAAGCATTTGGAACAGGGGACCATTATAAAAACTATAGACCGCAAACACACAGATAAAAATTACAGCCACCTGTTTTCTGTATCCTTTCAAGAAAAGCAACAGAAATGGCGCACATAACAATAACGTATGCATTCCATTATTCCGGAACAGAAAACAAAGGACAAACCAGAACACGGTCTCTGTAATTCTGACTGCCCCATTCAGCCACACCTCCGGTCGGGTACACATGCGATAAATACGAATAACACACAGCACAAAAATTCCTGCAAAAATGGTGTCTTTTGTCGTGTAAACCGCCATCATTCCATGGAATGGAAAAAGACAAAGATAGAGAATCGTTCCCACCTGGAGCCAGACAGGTGCGTGTTCTTTTTTCAAAAAGCCGGAAATCCCGGCAAAAATCCCCGCCAGCGCCGCCATCTGAAGCAGGGAATAAATGGCTGCCGCCAGATTATCACTGCCCCCGAAATTCCGCACAACAGAAAAAATTCCACAGAGAATCCCTGTATGCAGCAGCGGATGATGTGCTGTCAACCATCCTGAAAATGTCCATCCTATCTGATTTGGAGCATCCGCTGCAAAAATTCCGGGAAAACCACCCAAAAATGCAGGCAGAAAACTTATAAAATAAAGTCCCCACATCAGAAACGGCCAGTATTTCCATCTGCAGAAGATTTCCCAGCGAATATTACGGATTCCTTTTTTCCATTTCTGCCGTTCTCTGATCGCATCCAACAATATCAACAAGAGCAGCACCGCCAGAATCATAACTGGGAGCCGCAGCAGAATCCGGTGAAAAATGGTCCTGTGCAGAGGATTTTCCGATATGGCCCAGATAGAGCCATAACGCTTCAACATATAACCGCAACGATCAAAGGCGGCAAATACTATGCCGCCTGTACATGCAAATATCCAGATACGAAGATTTCCCAGTGTATTCCGGAATCTATCTTTCATCTTTCATAAGCTCCTTATAACGCATGTCTACCTGTATCAGATGCATCTCAAATTCCTGACGGCTCCTCTGTGCCCCTGCTGCCAGAATCAGGCCTGCAAACACAGACTGGATAGCCGCCAGCAATGTAAAACCACATACCATCAGAGTCGGGAATTTGGGTACCAGTCCGGTTGTCACATATTCTGCCAGCACCGGCAGGAAAAATCCGACGCTGATCAAAGTTAGAATCAATGCCAGAATTCCAAAGAAGTGCATCGGTTTATAGTTCCGGTAAAGCTTCGCGATGCTCATCAGTACCTTTGCTCCATCAGAATAGGTGTTCAGCTTCGACTCACTGCCTTCCGGCCGATCACGGTATTCGATGACTACATTATCCACCTGCATATTCTTATCTGCTGCATGGATAGTCATCTCTGTCTCAATCTCAAATCCCTTGGACAGTACCGGGAATGTCTTTACAAACTGATAACTGAATGCACGATACCCGGTCATAATATCCTTGATCTCTGTATGGAACAGCTTATTAATCGTGCTGCGTACCAGTGAATTGCCAAAATTGTGGAACGGGCGTTTATTCTCCGTAAAATATGTGGAGGAAAGGCGGTCGCCTACCACCATATCGGACTGATGATACAGCACCTTGTCCACCATCTCCCTGGCAAACTCCGCCGGATAGGTATCATCGCCATCCGTCATAATATACACCTCCGCATCAATCTCGCGGAACATTCTGCGGATAACATTTCCCTTTCCCTGCAAATACTCATGGCGAACGACAGCGCCTGCCCTTTGGGCCAACTCTACCGTCCGGTCAGAAGAATTATTATCATATACATAGATCACGGCTTCCGGAAGTACTTCACGGAAATCTCTTACTACCTTTTCTACCGTCTTTTCTTCATTATAACACGGAATTAAAACTGCTATCTTATCCAAGCTCTCTTTCTCCCTGGAAACCACCACAAGACCGGGTTTGTCCCTTGCAGGTGCAAATCCGGTCCTGACGATGTCTCTTTTGAATATTATTTTCTTCGATTGTAGCACATCCGTATCATGAACGCAATCCTATTTCCTTACACTTCCTTACGATCATCCAGTGCAATGTACCCGCGGTGATGGCCTACATATTTATATGCCGGACGAATAATTTTACCATTATTGACAACTTCCTCCAGTCGGTGTGCACTCCAGCCGGAAATACGGGAAATAGCAAAAATCGGCGTATAAAGTTCCTCCGGGATTCCAAGCATGGAATATACAAATCCACTGTAGAAATCCACATTGGCGCAAATAGGCTTAAACAGATGACGCTTTTTCGCAATAGCCTCCCCTGCCAGACGCTCCACTCTCTCATAGAGCCCATACTCCCGCTGCATGCCTTTTTCTTCGGAAAGACGTTTCGCATACTCTTTCAGAATGACTTCACGAGGGTCGGACAAGGTATAGACGGCGTGTCCCATACCATAGATGAGTCCTGATTTATCAAATACTTTCTTATCCAGCATATCTTCCAGATACTGGGTCAGCGTCTTTTCATCCTCATAATCCGGACAATGTTCCTTGATATCCGCAAACATCTGCTGCACTTTCAGGTTGGCACCACCATGACGGGGACCTTTTAAGGATGCAATGGAAGCTGCCGTTGCAGAATAGGTATCGGTTCCGGAAGAAGTAACAACATGGTTGGTAAATGTGGAGTTGTTACCACCACCGTGTTCTGCATGCAGCACCAGCGCCACATCCAATACCTTTGCTTCCAGCTCCGTGAACTCTCCATCCGGGCGAAGCATCTGAAGAATATTTTCCGCAATAGACATCTCTTTATTCGGAAGACGGATGACCAGTGTATCATCCGCATGGAAATGCCGGTAAGCACAATAGGAATGAACAGCAATCTGCGGCATCTTTGCAATGAGCTGCAGGGACTGGCGCAATACATTGGGCACCGTCACTTCATCCGGGTTCGCATCATAGCAGTACAACGTCAGAATACATCTCTGCAGTGCATTCATCTGATTCTTATTGGTTGCCTTCATAACCACATCCCGAAGGAACTGTCCGGACAGTTCCTGAAGACTCTTGATAATACGGACAAAGCTTCTAAGCTGTTTCGGTGTTGGCAGACTTCCGAACAACAGAAGATAGGTTGTTTCCTCGAATCCATACCTGCGGTCTTCAAATCCGGCAATCAGATCCTTTACATTATATCCCTGGAAATAAAGTTCACCATCTGCCGGCATCTTCTTGCCATCCACACTCTTATAAGAAAGGACATCGGAAATCTCGGTAAGACCTGTCAGTACACCTTTACCATTGGCATCACGCAGTCCTCGCTTTACGTCATACTCTGTATATAACTCCTGATCAATCTCGCCTGACACCATACATTCATTCAACAGACGATCAAACTGCTCATCCAGCTCTTTCGATAACTCCATCATGGTAACATTGCTCATCTTCGTCACATCCCATCCTTGCGTAAGGCAATATTTTGTATACATGTATTCATATTGGATTCTATTATAACGAATAGGAGTTATAAATTCAAGCGTTTTCTGTAGAAAAAGGGCAGGCGGAATGTGCCTGACCTTTGCCGTTAGACTTTAACCCTGGATGCTCGATCTCTTCCCTTGGGATCTGCCCCCATCTTGTTCAATTTCTTCCGTGGGTCTCCGATCCAACTTGCTCTAAAAAATTCCTGCCATTTTCAAAAAACAAGGAACTTTTTCTCTAACACCTGGTATTCTGGCCCATTCCACTTGAAAAAGCTTGTTAAAGTAAATAAAAACAGGAACTAATATGGGCACCATTTTCATATAGACCCACAGCTGATGCGTCAGCTATTCTTATCGGTTAGTCGTCATATTCTTCTGTTTTTCATCATACACTCATTATCAAGAGCCTCTCTCGGGAGTAAGTATATGAAATTATTTCACAGGAAGAACCTGCTTTCTCTGTCATTATGCCTTATCATTGCCCTTGCAGGCAGCTTTTTCTTATCCCGCTCCCCGGCCGTTCCTGCCTCTGCATCCATTGAAAATAAGAAACTTCCCATCTATTGCGTCAGCACAGAAAAGCCCAAAGTAGCCTTAAGCTTCGACGCAGCTTGGGGCAATGACGATACTGCAGAACTTTTATCGATTCTGAAAGAGCATCAAATACACGCCACCTTCTTCATGACCGGCGGATGGGTCTCTTCCTATCCAGACGATGTAAAAGCCATTGCTGCGGACGGACATGATCTGGGAAATCACAGCGAAAATCACAAGCAGATGTCCCAGCTCAGTGCATCGGAATGCCGGTTGGAGCTGCAGCTGGTTCATGACAAGGTAAAGGAGCTGACCGGGCAGGATATGACTCTTTTCCGCCCACCCTATGGTGACTATAATGATACCCTTATCGAAGCTGCCAATGACATGGGTTATCACGTGATCCAGTGGGATGTGGATTCTCTCGACTGGAAGGATTACGGTGCGGATGCCATTGTCTCACGAGTATTAGATCACAAGCACCTGGGCAACGGCTCCATCGTCCTCATGCACAACGGTGCTAAATATACAAAGGATGCCCTTCCCCGCGTCATTGAAGGTCTGCAGGAGAAGGGCTATGAACTGGTTCCCATCTCTGAATTGATTTATACAGACAATTATGAAATGGATCATGAGGGGCGGCAGTTTCCGAGAAATTCTCCCTCATCATAAAGAAACACCGGCCGTTCTCAACCAGGAACAGCCGGTGTATTTACGTTTCTTCTTCTATTTTCTTCATGGCCTTCATCAGTGACAGTACCATCTTTTTATTATTCGAGCTAAGACTTTCATACAGACGAATCAACTCCTGATATTCATCCATTTTTCTGTGAAACTGCCGTTCTTGTACGGACCCCCGTTTCTCATCGGACAGGCCAAGAAGATAGTCTGTCGTCACTTCAAAATAATCAGAAATCTCAATCAGGAGATCAATTCCCAATGAGTCTGTATTTCGTTCTACCTTGCTGATTTTCTGCTGTGATACCCCTACAAGTCCAGCCAGGGCTTCCTGATTCATGCCTCGTTCTTCCCTCAATTCCCTGATTCTGTTCTGCATACCATATCCTCCAATACAGATATGGTACTATTATTTCCCTGCTGTCTTATCTTGATACCGTGTATCAGAATACTCTAATTTCGCGTAAACGCGTATCAGACAGGAATCAGTTTTCCGAGGGCAAAGGAATAAATAAGCCGTTCTCTTACCCTCTTTCCGGTAACCATGGCAAGGGCCTGCTCATAATACTGAAGCTGCTGTCGATACCGTTCCACCAGTTCTTCCGGGCAGCCTACATGATCCGTCTTATAATCCACGACCACAATCTCATCCTCTTCATAGAAGAATGCATCAATCATTCCCTGGATAAGCACCGTTTCTTCCGGATCCGAACCATCCACCTGGTCACCAGGCAGTCCGATGACGAAAGGCTGTTCTCTATAAAGTTCTTTTCGCTGTTCCGCTTCTGCCAGACGTCTGACCAGCCCGCTTTTCACCAGCCGCACAAAATCTGCCGGCCAGATACAGCTTCTGTCTTCCTCCGCCAGCTTTCCTGCCGCTGTCAGACGATCAAGTTCCTGACGAACTGCCTCTGCAGAATCCTCTGCTTTCAGAATTTTCGCAAAATCCATCCATTGCATGACCGTATGATATACCGTACCTCTGGCCGCTCCTGTCTTCTCCTCCGTCTGCTCTATAAAATGGGGCAGAATCGGAACTGCCTCTTTCTCGCGATACAGTTCCTCCGCCGGATCATCCTCCGAGGATAACCGCAGCTTTTTGAGCTCCGTAACACTGTATTTCTGCCGGACTGCCGTTCGGTCTTTCCAGGCGTAATCCCAGGAAAGCCGCTTCTCCACCTCGCTGTAAAGCTCCGGATCCACAGAACCATAGACCAGCATCCGCTCCAGATCATCCCTGGAGACAAATTCCGCCATCTGCTGCGTCACTGATTCCTTGAGCAGTGCTTCCATGGAAATCTGTTCCACTGCAAATCCACTCTGCTCCGGTTTTGGATTCAGTGCCAGAAGGATCCACTCCATACTGCATTTGGCTCCCAACAGTTGGGAAAAAAGCAGCGGTTCCCCTGTCCGCGCCTCTGCATCCGTCTTCTCATCAATCATACCGGTCAGGATCAGCTTCTCCCGGGCACGGGTCATGGCTACATACAGCACCCTCAGTTCTTCCCCAAAACCGCTTAACAGATTCTGTCTGCGGATCAGCTGCTTAATGAGCGCCGGGCGTTTCATCCGGTGTTCCAGATCCACGTAATCAATTCCCACGCCCCAACGGTTATGAAAGACCATTTTATCCCGGCTTTCCTGCCGGTTAAAACTCTTTCCCATACCAGCCACAAACACAATGGGAAACTCCAGCCCTTTACTGTGGTGGATACTCATGATCTGTACCGCTGCTTTTCCGCTGCCGGAAATATCTGCCTCGCCGAAATCCATCTGGTATTTCTGCATCCGTTCAATATACCGGACAAAGTGAAAGAGTCCATGATAACTGATCTTCTCATAATCCTGCGCCTTGGCCAGCAGCATTTCCACATTGGCAAGCCGCTGCACGCCGCCGGGAAGTGCGCGAATCTGATCAAGATAACCCGTCTCCGTCAGAATCATCCACAAAAGCTCATGCACGGATGTATAAGAGGATAATTCCCGATAATGCTCTATCTGCCGGAAAAAGTCATCAATGGCAGTTCTTCTTTTTTCATCGGTTCCTTCCAGCCGATACTGCTGACATGCTTTTAAAAAGCTTTTCTCCGGGTGTTCTGCTTTGATCGCAGCCAGATCTGCCGAGGAGAAGCCGCCCAGCAGTCCGTGAAGAGCTGCTGCCAGAGGAATTTCCTGAGTAGGATTATCCAGCACTCTTAGATAAGCAAGCAGCGTCTCCACCTCCATGGTTTGAAAATACCCTTCCCTGGACTGGGCGCTGGCAGGGATTCCTTCCTCCTGCAGCACCCGCACAAAGGTCTCGCTCCAGCCGGACATCGTACGAAGCAGAATAACGATATCCCCCATCTCTGCCGGACGCAGAGTTCCGTGATCGGTTACCATGCCGCTCTGCAGCAGTTTCCGAATACGGAATGCAATGAGATGGGCTTCCGCTTCCGCCTTGCTCCACCTGCACTCCTTCCGGAAACTTTCCCAGTCTTCTTTCTGAAGCAGAAGGATCTCCGCACCGTTTCCATCCGCTTCCGGATAGGCAGCGCCTTCCTTCAGGGCCGCATCCTCATCATAGAGAATGCCGCCCAATTCCGGTCTCATCATTCTGCCGAACACTTCATTGACCGGAGAAAGAACTTCTCCCCGGCTTCGGAAATTCCGGTGCAGATCAATGCAGACACCGCCATTTTCTTCTACGTAGGCCGCATATTTTCCGAGAAATAAGCCCGGTTCCGCCTGACGGAACCGATAAATGCTCTGCTTCACATCGCCTACCATAAAACGGTTGTCCCGCCCTTTCCGGCTTTTGGAGATGCTGTTCAAAATAGCTTCCTGCACCAGGTTGGAATCCTGATACTCATCCACCATAATCTCTTCAAAATAATCGGCAAAAATATCCGCCGTCTCTGATGGCACCAGACGCCCGTCCTTTTCCCTCGTAAGAATCTGCAATGCCAGATGCTCCTGATCCGCAAAATCCAGGATATTTTTCTTACGCTTCTTCTCATTCAAGCGATTCAGGAAAGAGAGGGTCAGATCCGCATAGGCCGCCACATTTTCCTTTGTCTCCCGCAGCTGCCGGAACTGCTCCTCATCCGAGATCTGAAAATACTGTTTTCCCAGTCCTTTTAAGAGGTCTTTCACCTCATTTCTTATGGACATAATTCGGTCACAGAGTTCCTCGTCCGCATCTGCCATGGCTTTGGCCCGTCGGCTTGGCAGTCTTCCGTAGGACAACTGTTCCCATTTTTCCCGGAACAGCCCCACATCCTGACAATCTGCCAGTTCATGAATCATCGTTTCATCTGCCAACAGCACCGGCTCGTACGGTTCCGGTCCTCCCGGCACCCGGCACAGAACTCTTGCTTTTCTGATCTCGAACAGACAATCCCCCGCCGTCAGTTTCAGTTCCTTTAAAACCTCTTCCTGACCTGCAAAGTCCTTCCAGCTTCCCTCCTCCGGTATCTCATAGACATCTGCACAATGGGTCAGCCAACGCATCGGCTGAGGACTGGCAACCGCATATTCATAAAGTCCCAGAATCATCTCTTCCAGACCGCTTCCCCGGTTGCCGCTCCCATAGCTGTCCGCAAATTTTAAAAATGCAGGATCTTTTTTCTCATAAGCTTCTTCCAGAATCTCTTTTGCCGTATCCTGTTTTAGAAGTTTCATCTCTCCTTCATCCGCAATCCGGAAATTAGGATTCAGGTCGATGATATGAAAATAATTGCGGATCACATACAGACAGAAGCCATGAATGGTAGTAATCTGCGCCCGGTGTACCAAAGACTCCTGCCGTTGGAGCCATTCATTTCCCGGATTTTCCTTCAGCCGGTCGTTGAGTGCTTTTCCAATTCGCTCTTTCATTTCCCCGGCTGCTGCTTTAGTAAAGGTAGTAATGAGCAGCCGGTCCACATCCACCGGATGCTCCGGATCCGTAATCAGAGAAAGAATCCGTTCTACCAGCACCGCCGTCTTGCCGGAACCTGCTGCCGCTGATACAAGCAGATTGGTATTTCTGGTCTCTATGACTTGTTTCTGCTCTTCCGTCCAGGTGACGCTCATGACTCTTCCTCCTCTAGTTTCTTCCAGATTTCTTCCTTTTCCAGCGGTTCCAGCTGCCGCTTCTCACAGCCCTCCAGTCTGCTGTCAAAGCCACAGACACTGTGGTAACTGCAGAATCTGCAGGCATCCTCCTCCCGCAGTTCATAGGGCGAAAGACTGATATTTCCATTCAGAATCTCCTCCCCGTACCGGGATAATTTTCGTTTCACATGACGGGACAGACGCAGCAGCTGATCCTCTTCCGCCACGGAAGAAGAGGCACTGTAGCCACCGCCTTTTTTGAACCGTACCGGCAGAAGGGAGGATCCACTCTCTGCCTCCTTGTCCATCCGCTTTATAATCTCCGGATCCCCATTGACAATGCCATTAAATGCCAGCTCCTTTAAAATCCGTAATGCCGGATCCTCCTCCTCTTCGTAATCCAGCATGGGATCCTGAATATGATAGTAAAACATGCCTGCCGGATGCACCGTCTCCACACCATTCCGCTGTTCCAGCTCCATAGCAGCATTCAAATAGACTGCCAGCTGCAGCTGCAGTCCATAGTAAATACTGGTCAGGTCAAACCGCTGTGCACCGCTCTTATAATCAATCACCCGGACGTAGAGATTTCCTTCCTCCCGGCACACATCAATCCGGTCAATTCTTCCCTGCAGGCGCATACGCTCTTCCTCCGACAGAAGAAGAGATACGCTGGACAGCTGTTCCAGATTTCGGAAGGAAACCTCCGTTTGTTCCGGCAGAAAGGTGCCCTTTTTCAACTGTTCCAGAAATGCCCAGGCCGTGCGCTGACCGATCCGTTTCATGCGTTCCACCACATAGGCATCCGATGCCTGCTCTGTCAGTCCTTTTTCTGCGCAGGATTCCAGTGCCCGTTCCAACGCCTGTTCCATCCATTCCGTCCGTTTGTCTTCCGGCACACGGAACCAGCCATACTCACTTTTTTCCACCGTATCGGAAAAATATTTTAGTGCATCATGAAATACATTTCCCATATCAATGGCCTGCAGACCATAGGTTTCCCGTTCCTGCAGCCTTAATCCGTATTGAAGAAAATGTGCATAGGCACAGGCTGCAAACTGTTCCAGCCGGGTGACACTGCCTTCCAGGAGTGTTCCATAGAGTGCTCTTGCCGCAGCCTTTCCAATGGGATCTTCTTCTCTCCGGTAAAAGACTGCATCCATAAGCCGTTCCAGCTTTTCCTGCCAGGCAGGCTGTTCCCCATACCAGCGGAGCAGTGATTTCTGCTCCGGGGAAGGTTCTCCTTCCCTGGCTGCCTGTAATGCCTCCGTCAGTTCCGGAAGGTTTCCCTCCGGCACCGACAGACGGTCCAGAAGCTCCCTGTCTCTATCGGTTCTAACCTCCACCTTCGGAAACAGCTCCTGCATGGATGCAATGAGATAGGAAGGCCGCAGTGCATTACCGTCTGCATCGGCCAGGCTCCAGGAAAGATGCAGTTCTTCCGACGGAATGGTCAGACTCATATACATATAAAATTTTTGAATACAGGTCTCCTGTCTGGACGTAGGCGCCAGCTCCACCTCCTGGGATGCCAGAATCTCCCGGTCCATTTCCGAAAGCAGACCGCCCCGGCTCTTCTCCTTCGGCACATTTCCTTCATTAACTCCGGTAAAGAACAGCACCCGGATATCTTTCAATCGGCTTCGCTCCATATCACCGACCACCACCTGATCGGTTCCTGCAGGAATGAGTCCTACTTTCAGCTCGGAAAGCCCTGCATCCAGAAGCTCCGCATATTCTTCCAGACTCATGACACAGGTTCCAAGAAGCATCACCAGCTTATCCAAAAGTTCCATGATCATGCCGTAAATCTGGTCATATTCTTTTGCCAGACTTAAATTTCCTTCTGCTTCAAATGCCTCTTTCCTTGCTTTTAATTTTTCCTGAATGCCAAGTTCGGCAATATAGCCGTAGAGGGCACGGCTCATGGTTTCTGCATCGGTGTCCTTCTTAGTGAGCACGCTCCTCAAATCCTGAAGCCCAATAAGCGCCCGCTGCCTCAATTCATTCAGCTCGGAAAGTTCTTCCTCTTCCATCCCTTTGAGAGGATAGCGCCATTCTTTCTTCCATCCGGAAATTCCCCGGATACCTCTGGCCAGCACATAATTTTCCAGCCGGTCTGTCTCTTCCATGGTGACACCGGTCATCCCACTTCGCAGCAGTCGGAACATGGACTCGTAGGAAAAATCCTCCTGCACCGCCGCCAGCAGCGCCCTCACAAACTCCACAAAAGGATTTTTTAATACATCCCGCTTCCGGTCAATGAAGGCCGGAATGCCAAGCCGGGCAAAGGTCTGCTCCATCAGCGGACCATAGACTTCCAGATTACCGGTCACCACTGCCAGATCCCGGTAACGGAATCCCTGATCCCTTACTTTTTTCAGAATCTCGCAGCCGATCTCCTCCGCTTCCGCTCTGGGCGAGCGGGCCGCATAGAGGGTCAGCTGATCTGTCGGTTCACCCCAGAATTCCCTTCCATGGCGGAAGATCCGGTGTTCCAAGAATCCAAGAGCCGGGGCATGGTCAAAGCGCCATACATGGTCTCCACCCAATATCAGCGGTTTTCTGACCGTTATCCCTGCTTCTTCCGCTGTCCGGCACAGATCCCGGATGGTCTTCTTGGTCAGATAGAAGAGCTGATGCTCACCGCCGGAAATAAAGGGATCTTCTTCATTGTCCAGAGTCAGCGCCACATATACCTCCGAGGAAAGACGCAATAATTTTCCCAGAAGCTTTAACTGCACCGGAGTAAATCCGGTATACCCGTCCAGCACAATCACACTGTCCCTTATGGAATCTGAGCGCTCCACCGTCTCTTCCAGCGCTTCCAGCAGCTGTTCCGCCGTTAAATACGTATGGGATAAATATTCCTCAAAGCTTTCATAGATCAGTTTCATATCCTGCAGTTTATAGTATAACTGCGGGTTGTCCTGATTCTGCGCCATCATCTGTTCCAGATCCTGCGAACCAATCCGGTACTGCACCAACTCGGACAGGAGGGATTTCACCTCGGTAATATAACCCAGCTTTTTCAGATTTCCGCCCAGAAGAGTCAGGCGGTCCTTATTCTCCTCTGCCAGCCTGCGGAGCACCATATTTTTACCGGTATCCTCCAGAATCTTCCGGTGTTCCCCTCCTACTTCCTCAAAAATACGGTGAGCCAGGCGTTCAAAGCTTAAGACATCAATGTTCATAATGCCATGGCGCGGATGCATCCCTACCAGATCCTTCTGGGTCTGCATAGTGAACTGCTCCGGCACAATGACAAAAAACTGCCGCCCAGGCTCCTCCATAGACTGGTGGATCATTTTTTCAAACATATAGTGGGATTTTCCGGCACCGGAATTTCCCAGAATCAGCTGTAACGCCATATCTACCTCCGGATCTTTCTTTGATTTCTATACAATCATACGACAAAAAATGCCGGAACCGTCCGGAATATCTGCCTTCTGCGGCATCTTCCGAACGTCCCGGCTCTTTGTTGTTCTTTTTTCTCCATTAACCTGCGTATGCCATCACCGGAACTGCCGCAAACTGCGGAAGTGCAGCCAGTACCTGTGAGCTGACTCTGGTAATGTATGCACAATCGTCTTCCACGCTGCGCGGTGCAGACATATATGCTTCATGTTCCTCCCGGATGTAGGCAAGAATCTCATCCACGGAACGCATCCTACGGGTATTGCCCGTGTAAAATACCGCTTTCCCTTCCCGGATATAGGCGCGGAGCCCATGCTTTAAATGCTCCTCATAGACACAGTGATCCTTGATATTTCCTGGAAAATGAGTGTTGTGCGGATAAGTAAAATAATCCGCTATATAATGAACGATCTGTCCCAGATCCCTCATATACTGCGCAGTATCCATGGACCAGTATCCGTCTTCCTCTGCCAGAGCTCTTAACATCTCTGCCATGAGATCAAAGGTTTTGTCATATTCATGACGCACCGTCACGAAAGAAGGCTTACAATCCGGAAGAATATTTCCCAGATAAAAGGATCTCCATCTGCGGCTCAGGACCTCATTGTCCATTCCCTGTACCAGAAAACCTGCCAGACTAAGATGTGATTTTTTTCTCATGAACACTCCTCCATTGTGAATCTTCCTGTTAACTCAAAACCTTTGATAGTATAGCATACTTTTCTGTGTTTTGCACGATTTTTTTCAAAGTTAACAGAAAGTTCAACTTTTGTTAATTTTTATGTGCATGTATATTTTCCCCAGATGCGGAAAACACTGTTTTTAACAGGTTTGCTGGATGTGACGGCAGATTTCGTCAAAACAATGTTGGGAAAGGAGCGCATAAAATGACACAGATGGCAGGAAGATCCTCACTTTTATTCGAAAGACCGCCATACATCATGGAAGCGGCTTCCATTGTGGGAAAAAAAGAAGGTGATGGTCCCCTGGGACATCTTTTCGATTATATTGAAGAAGATCCGAAATTCGGGAAAAATACATGGGAAGAAGCAGAGAGTGAACTGCAGCTCCGTACCGCCCGGAAAGTTATAGAGAAATCCGGCATCCAGGAAGAGCAGATCCGCTATCTCTTTGCCGGGGATCTGCTGGCTCAGGGCATTGCCACTTCCTACGGTATTATGGAACTGCAGATTCCACTATTTGGACTCTATGGTGCCTGCTCCACCTGCGGTGAAAGCCTGGCTCTTGCTTCCATGGCTATAAACGGCGGTTATGCCGATTATGCCCTGGCTCTGACCTCCAGTCACTTTGCCAGCGCCGAAAAAGAATTTCGTTTTCCCTTGGACTATGCAGGACAGCGTCCTTTGTCCACCACCTGGACGGTTACCGGTTCCGGAGCTTTCCTTTTGTCTTCCTGTTTTACCGGGATTCCCGGTAAATCCTGCGTGCAGATTACCGGAATTACCACAGGAAGGATTGTGGATTACGGTGTGAAAGACTCCATGCACATGGGTGCTGCCATGGCACCCGCTGCCGCCGATACCATTTACCAGCACTTGAAGGATACCGGCCGTACTCCAAAAGACTATGACCAGATTATTACCGGTGACCTGGGAAGTGTAGGCCAGACTATTTTAAAGGATCTGCTCATGGACCGGGGCATTGATCTTAAGGACCGCCATGATGACTGCGGCATCCTGATCTATAACAGTCAGACTCAGGACACCCATGCAGGCGGTTCCGGCTGCGGCTGTGCAGCCGCCACCCTTGCTGCCTATATCCTGCCTCAGATGCTTCGTGGTGTCTGGAACCGGGTTCTTCTGGTTCCTACCGGAGCACTTATGTCCAAGGTAAGCTTTAACGAAGGACAGACTATCCCCGGCATTGCCCATGCTGTCATTCTGGAAAGGAGAGAATTTCCATGAGTATTAGTGAAGATCAGAAAAAAGAATATCAGAAATATGTAAAAGAGATAACGCCTACCCATTCCCTTCCTCTGGAAATGGGAAAGGCCTTTCTCACAGGCGGAATCATCTGTCTTCTCGGACAGCTTCTCCAGAATGCAGGCATGGCATTGGGACTTGAGCAGGAAGCAGCCGGAACCTGGTGCTCCATTCTTCTGGTTCTTGTCAGTGTCCTGCTCACGGGATTCGGTATCTATCCGCTCATTGCCAAATGGGGCGGTGCCGGCGCCCTGGTTCCCATCACCGGTTTTGCCAATGGCGTTGCTTCTTCCGCTATCGAATACAAAAAGGAAGGGCAGGTCTTCGGCATCGGTGCCAAAATCTTCACCATTGCCGGTTCTGTCATCCTGTACGGTGTGCTTACTTCCTGGGTTCTGGGACTCCTCTACTGGTTCTTCCGCTTCTTGCAATCCTGACAGGGTTCTGCTATAGTGATGGCAGAAATACAGGAGATACCCAAATGCTGTTACAGATTCAGGATGGAACTTTAAGTGCCGGAACCCAGGTGGTTCTGTCACATTTTGATTTTGAAATACGTGGAAATGAAAAAATTGCCGTTGTTGGAAAAAACGGCTGCGGAAAGACGACGCTTCTCCGGCTGCTGGCCGGGGAGCTCTCCCTTGACCGGGATGACAAAAGCGCCTCTGCCGGGATCAGGACCACCCGCCGGCTGACCATTGGTCTGCTCAGCCAGCAGGCTTTTTCTGATGTCTCCGAAACCGTAGAGGAAGAGTTATTAAAGACCTGTCCATGTCCGGATAAATGGGATCGGGAGCGGTTCACCTGGGAACAGGAATACGACCGTATCTTCACCGGATTTGGTTTTCAGAAAGAAGATAAGAAAAAGAAGCTTTCCCAGTTTTCCGGTGGGGAACAGACCAAGATTGCCATGATCCGGCTTCTCCTCACCCAGCCGGATATCCTCCTTCTGGATGAGCCCACCAACCATCTGGATGTAGAGACCGTAGAATGGCTGGAATCCTATCTGAAACAGTATTCCCATGCAGCCGTTATCGTCTCCCACGACCGGTTCTTCCTTGACCGGACTGCAGATACCATCTATGAATTTGACCATCAGAAGCTGGTCCGCTACGCGGGAAATTATTCTTCCTATAAAGAGCAGCGCGCCAAAAACCTGGTCATTCAGGAAAAAGCATACCGCCAGCAGCAGGAGGAAATACAGCGCCTGGAAGAACTCATTGAGAGGTTCAAGCACAAGCCCAAAAAAGCCGCCTTTGCCAGATCCCGGAAAAAGATTCTCGAACGGATGCCAAAGATAGAAAAGCCATCTGTCGGAGAAGCTCATCTCTTCACCGGTGCGCTGGATCCGGAGATCCGCAGCGCTAAATGGGTTCTGGAGGCAGAGCACCTGAAAATCGGTTACGAAAACAAAGCTTTACTGGAGCTTTCCCTTCGCATCCGCCGGGGACAGAAGATTGGGATCATCGGCCCCAACGGAGCCGGAAAATCTACCTTTCTAAAGACTGCCGCCGGACTGCTTCCCCCAGTGGACGGAACCTGCAGTCTGGGACTTAACGTATTACTGGGATATTTTGACCAGCAGACGGCTTCCCTCACTTCTGATCTGTCTGTGGCAAATCATTTTCACCAGCTATTCCCGGCACTTACTGAAAAGGAAGTCCGTCAGACACTGGGGGCTTTTCTTTTTTCCGGGAAACATGCATCCCAAAAAGTGAGTACCCTCTCCGGTGGTGAAAAATCCCGCCTGGTTCTGGCCGAACTATTGCAGAGCCGCCCGAATTTTCTGGTGTTGGATGAACCCACCAACCATATGGATATTCCTGCCAAAGAGACGCTGGAATCTGCTTTCCGTGCATATACAGGAACCTTGCTCTTCGTCTCTCATGACCGGTATTTTATCCGGCAGGTAGCCGAATCCCTGCTCATTTTTGATGAGCAGTCCGTCTTCTATTATCCCTTTGGATATGAGCATTATCTGGAACGGAAAGAAAAAGAATCCGGACAGGACATGAGTGCCTGTATCCGGGCAGAAGAGCAGGCGCTTATCAGTGGCCTTCAGAGCGTCCCCTTGCCGGAACGGCACCGTCTCCGGGAACCGGATACGGAACGGGCCTACGAAGACTGGCAGCTCCGTCTGGCCTTGGAACCAGTGGAAGCGCTTCAGGCAGAACTGGAACAGCACTGGAATACTTACGACGAATACTTAAGCTGGAGTGACCCGGAGGCAGCCCTCGCCTGGACATGTCAGGAAGAAGCACTTCGTCTCAAATATACGGAATGCTGTCTTACCTGGTATGAAAAGTGGGAAGAATTTCATCCCCAATCTTCCTAATATCCATAATATGCATGAACCCATTCACCGAAGGAACGCCCCAGCGCCATGGCAAGAATGAGCGCTGGCATTCCTTTTTTTAAGCGGATTCTCCGACTGAAAATAGGAACCGCATCCACAATCTCCGTTAGGGCCATGGCCCAGGCTCCGGTAAAAATACCGGACAAAAATCCAAAAATTGCTGCTCCCGGAACTCCAACCGGCAGATGAAACTGATAGATACTGAAGAGATTTCCCAGAATTCCGCCCAGGGCAGCGGCATCCTCATACTGCATCACCGCCCGGGCCGTGTGAGTCTTTCCTGCAAAGCGCACCACCACACCAAGGGCAATCAACAGGGCAAACATACCTCCTGCCACCGCCATTCCACTGGTCAGTCCCAGAAATCCAAGAAACCATTCAGTCCACATCGATGTTCGTCTCCTTTCGGTTACAACCTTCTACCAGTGTGGTATTCACATCATCCTCATACTGACGCATCTGTACTTCCATGGGCGTCGGATCCTTCGTAATCCGCTTTCCGCCAAAATGGTTATAAAATACAATGATGCCCACAGCAATACCAATGGAATATCCCAGTTCCATGACCGTATAACCGTCCGATTCCCTGCCGGTAAACAGTTGATAGGTTTGTGCAAATACCTCATCCACTCCCACGTCGTTATTGAACACCATAATGGAAAAAGCGGACCCGAAAAAAATGAGAATACATAAGACTGCCACCTTCAGCGTGTTAAATCTGTCCTTTGCATAGTCTGGTGACTCATATTCAATGATAAAATCGGTCTCCCCCAGATTCTGGATTTCCAGTTCCGGGTAGATTTCATGGATCTGCTCGATCACTTTCATAACAGAAAACACATAGCGGTCACTTTTCTGTGCCTGAATTTTCAGAAGCTTCATGGTCTTCAGCCTGTTTTTCACAGAAGCATCCACACATTCCAGCTTCGCCACATCTCCAAGTCTCACATCCGCATGACTCACCTGGTTATTCCGGTCTATTTTCAGATACAGCATCCCCCTCATGGTTTTCGCGCCTCTCTTTTTATTACATTTATCCACAAGTATGCGCAGATTCATAGGGTTTTATGCACCATGATCCACTGCGTTTTCTTCCTTAAAATGTTTCCTCATCTCCCTTAAGATTTTCTTTTCCAGACGACTTACCTGCACCTGGGAGACACCCAGATTTCTTGCCACCTCCGCCTGTGTCTGATCCTGCAAATAACGCATCTTGATAAGCTTCCGATCTGCCTCCGGCAGCTCTTCCAGAAGCTGCAAAAGCACCAGATGGTCCAGCACACTCTCTGTTTCCTGATGCCCGCTCCCCAGTCGGTCCAACAGACATACCTCACTCCCGTCACTCTGGGGAATGGTTTTATAGATGGATTCCACCTCCACACCAAAATCTGCCGCCCGGACAACCTCCTCCGGTGTCAGCCCGGTCAGTTCCGCCAGTTCCCCCACCGTAGGATCCTTCCCTTTTTTCTGTAAATACTGATCTTCCGCTCTTTTGACTTTCCAGCTGTTCTCCTTCAATGTGCGGCTCACCTTCACCATGCCGTCATCCCGAAGAAACCGCTTGATTTCCCCGGCAATCATCGGCACCGCATAGGTGGAAAATTTTACCTGAAACGAGGGATCAAACTTATCAATTGCCTTGATTAATCCCATTGCTCCGATCTGAAATAAATCCTCCGTATCCGTTCCCCGTCCGGTAAAGCGGCGGACAATACTCCAGACCAGTCCCATGTTCTCCTGCACCAGACGATCTCTGGCCTCTTTATCCCCATGGTGTGACCGTTCAATCAGAGCCATCGTTTCTTCCATCGCAACTACCTGCTCATGATCTGCTTCTTCATATAGACAGTTGTTCCCATGCCCGGTGACGATTCTACCTTCACCTCGTCCATAAATGCTTCCATGAACATAAAGCCCATGCCGGAACGCTCCAGATCCGGACGGCTGGTATAGAGTGGTTCCATAGCTCTGGAAATATCTGCAATGCCGACGCCCTCATCAATCACCCAGACTTCCAGCTGCTGGTTCTCCATACGGACCCGCAGCACAATGGTATGTATCCCTTCTGGGTAACCATGGATAATTGCATTGGTCACCGCTTCCGATACCGCAGTTCGGATATCCGCCACTTCCTCCAGCGTGGGATTTAACTGGGATGCAAAAGCTGCCACCGTTACCCGCGCAAATTCTTCATTTTCCGAGATGCTGTCAAATGCCAGCGTCATTTCATTCTTCATCATTTCTCCTCCTTCTCCAGCGGAATATAATTTCGGATACAGGACAGTTCCAGTACCCGGTCAATCCTGCTGTTCATATGACTTAACACAATGCGGCCATTCAGCGCCTTCAGCATCTGATAACGTCCAAAAATCATTCCGATTCCCGCACTGTCCATAAATTCCGTCCCCGAAAAATCAAATTCCACCTCGTCTACCGGTTCCTTCCGAATCACAGCATCCACTTTTCTCCGGATTTCTTCTGTATGATGATGATCCACCTCCTCCGGCAGGTGCACAATTAACCGGATTCCTTTTCGTTCCAGCAGTTCCATACAGCAGTCTGCTCCTTTCTTTTTTGTGTTCGTTCCTGGTTTTGGGTAAAGAAAAAGGACGCCATAATGACTTTCATTATAGCGTCCCTCTCCTCAGGGTATTTATCTTCTACAGCCCGGTCATCAGACCTGCTGCATCTGTTGCTTTTTTCGTGTTGGGGAACTCATCGACGACCTTCTGATAATAGGTCTTCGCATTCTCTGTATCCCCGGATTTATGATAGGATCTTGCCAGGAAATACAGGGCGTCTCCCTGAGTATTATCCAGTTCATAGCATTTTCCAAGATCTTCAATGGCAGTTGCATAATCACCCTTCTGATATGCGTCATATCCAGTCTTATAAAGATCTTTGACTGCGGTTACTCCTACTTCACTGAATACAGAACTGTACAGGGTCTTCGCATCATCAGAAAGGGTATCCTGATTGATGGCTTCCAGCTGCTGCAGGGCTGCTGCCGAATCACCGGAAGAATAGGAGGCATAAGCTTTTAACAGTTCTTCATAACTGCTTACTTTGTCAGCTGCTTCGCTGGCTGCCTTCGCTGCTTCTTCATTCTGTTTTTTAAGAGAATCATTTTCTGCCTGCAGGCTGTCCAGCGTTGCGGATTTGGCATCCACCTGATCACTGTACTCTGCCACTGCCTTATTCAGCTCCCCGCTCTTCTTGCTCTGGAGCGCCGGCATGATGAGAAGTCCCATGACTGCTACACCAATCACCACACCGATAACTACATTAAGCACTGCATGGAATCCGGAATTATCTTTTACGCCTACCGGCTGGATAATGGTCTCATTTCCTCTGGTATAGGCAATGGCGTCTTTGTTGGCATCTTCTTCCTGGGGCTTTTCTTCCACCGTCTGCTGATCCAGTGCCTGCATGTAACGCAGTGCTTTTGTATTGGTACAGTCCACAGCCAGTACCTTTTTCAGTTCTGCCTTCGCACGGCTCAAATTTTCCGTCTTCATATAGAGAAGTGCCAGCAGCAGATGTCCGTCCAACAGCTTTCCATTGACGGAAAGTACTTTCTTCAGCTGAATGATGGCCAGATCATAACTCTCCTGCTGACAGTATACTAACGCCTGATTATATTTACGCAGGCTGGTATTGATACTGTCCAGCTGTGCCGGATTATTCTGAACTGCCTCAATATACTTGTCCGCCATATTTTTCGTGCTCTGGAAACTGCGGCTGATAATCCACTGAGTCAGTGCATCCACTACCATACCCATCTCAAAGTAGACAAGTCCCAGAAGGTTTCTTGCATTGGTATTCTTTTTATTGATCTTCAGACTTTCCCGTAAGGCCAGCACTGCTCCCGACAGGTCGCGTACCTTTGCTTTCTCCAGTCCTTCATTGTAGTATGCGTTGGAAAGCTTCAGCATTCTGCTGTAAAGCTTCACATCTGCGCCACACTGGCTGCAGTACTCGGAATCTTTAAGGTCCGCTCCACAGTTAAAACATTTCATATATTCACCTTTTCTATCGACGATCCTTAATTTCCTTCAACATCTCATCTATCAGATCTGTCACATCTGCCAGATTGTTGCTATACACATTTTCCTCTACCTGATCAATCTCCAGGCTCGGATGAAATTTCTTTAATTCTTCTTCAAAGTCAAGCATTTTTTCGACTCCTTAATATCTCTTTCAGACTTCCCACCAGATACAGGGAACCTACACAGAACAGGATTCCGTCTCCTTTGCGGGCATATGCTTCGTCAAATGCCTCTTCCACGGAAGAAATCTCCGTGACGGGCTGCTTTGTATATTTCCGGAAAATACTGCCAAGCTTCTCTGCCGGAACCATGCGGTAAGCACCTACCTCTGTGACAATGACCTCTGTAAAAGCAATCTCCTCACAGATGGTCCTGATCATGCCATCGTAGTCTTTGTCACTGACGCAGGAAAACAACAGCGTCACTTTGGTATCTTTTCCAAGCTGTCTGGCTGTCTTCACAAATTCCTCAATTCCGGAATCATTGTGCGCGCCGTCCAGAATCACGCCCGGAAGCACCGGCTCCATACGCCCTTCCCAGCGCATATTCTTCATACCGCTGTGAATATCCGTTTCTGTCAGTCCCACATCCATCACCAGTGCCGCTGTCACAGCCTCCATTGCGTTCATCACCTGGTACTCTGCAACAGTGTCGATGGACACGTTCATAGGTTCATAATACCCAGTATCCATTGAAAAATCAATCGTTTTCTGGGTGTTCATCAAAATTTTATACATGTTCGGACGGATGGCATAAGCCTTCGCATGCATCTCGGAAGCCTTCTTAAGAATGGCTTCTTCCACATCCTTCCTGGTTCCGTCATAGACGACCGGGCAGCCTTCTTTGATAATGCCTGCCTTTTCCCCTGCAATCTTTGCATAGGTATCTCCAAGATATTCCGTATGTTCCAGACTGATGGAGGTAATCACGTTGACCAGCGGTTTTTCAATCACATTGGTGGCATCGAAGCGTCCACCAAGACCGGTCTCTAACACTACATATTCCATATGGGCTTTATCAAAAATGTAGATACCCATAAGAAATAATAATTCAAAAAAGGTGGGATGAGCAAACTCCTCCGGCTTTTCTTTTAAAAGCTGACGAACCAGATCCATCACTCCTTCAAAAGCTTCCAGGAACAGTTCGTCGGATACATCCTCCTCATTGATCTTGAACCGCTCATTGATCTTTACCAGATGCGGAGAGGTGAACAGTCCCACCTCTTTTCCCGCAGCTTTTAAGATAGAAGACAGATATGCACATACGGACCCTTTTCCATTGGAACCTGCCACATGAATCAACTTCATCTTACGCTCCGGATGACCCATGGCGTCCAGAACCATCCGTGTGTTTTCCAATGTATTTTTCTTTGTAAATTTAGGTGTATCGTTAATATAGCTCTCTGCTTCTTCGTATGTCATGTTATTCTCCCAGCTGAGCCAGACGTTCTTTGACCTGACTCATCATCTGTGTATATTTCTCCAGTTTTGCGCGCTCTTCCTGAATCTTTGCTTCCGGTGCACGGCTGACAAATTTCTCATTGTTCAGCATGCCATTGACACGGTTAAGCTCGCCTTCCAGACGTTTTTCCTCTTTGTGGAGACGCTCTTTTTCTTTCTCGATATCTACCAGCTCCTGCAGAGGCATGTAAATAGCTGCCTCCGGAAGCAGTGCAGATACCGCATCATCTGCGATACCGGTTTTGTCTGCCTGTACGATGACTTCGCTTGCAAATCCAAGTGCTGCAAAGAAGACTTTGCCATGCTCAAAGATCTCACGAATCTTGGCATTCTCGGATACCACATAAACGGTTGCTTTCTTGCTGTTCGGTACGTTCATGCTGGTACGAACCGTACGGATACCGCGTACTGCTTCCTTGATCGTCTCAATCGCATTTTCTTCTGCTTCAAAGTTCCATTCTTCTTTGTACTCCGGCCAGGAGGAAATCATAATGGACTCCTCATCGGACAGGTTGCAGAAGATCTCCTCCGTGATGAAGGGCATGTAAGGATGCAGCATCTTCAGTGCATTGATCAGTACATTTTTCAGGGTCCACAGAGCAGCACCCTTGGTCTCATCCTCGTCATTCCATAAACGCGGTTTTACCATCTCGATGTACCAGTCGCAGAATTCTTCCCAGATAAAGTCGTAGATCTTCTGTACAGCGATACCCAGATCAAAGTTATCCATATTGGCAGTGATCTCTTTTGCCAGACTGTTGACTTTGGACAGGATCCATTTATCAGCCGCTGTGAGCGTGTTCAGATCGATCTCATCCGGAATCTCAGCTTTCTCCATATTCATCATAATGAAACGGGAAGCATTCCATACTTTGTTTGCAAAGTTTCTGCTGGCCTCTACACGCTCCATGTAGAAACGCATATCGTTACCCGGTGCATTACCGGTTACCAGGGTCAGACGCAGTGCGTCAGCGCCGTATTTATCAATAATCTCCAGCGGGTCAATACCATTTCCAAGAGATTTACTCATCTTACGTCCCAGAGAGTCTCTGACCAGTCCATGGATCAGTACATGGTGGAACGGGCATTTTCCAGTCTGCTCATAACCGGAGAATACCATACGGATTACCCAGAAGAAAATGATGTCATATCCGGTTACCAGTACGTCGGTCGGATAGAAATAATCAAGCTCCTCGGTATTCTTCGGCCAGCCTAAGGTTGAGAACGGCCAC
This sequence comes from Hominiventricola sp., assembly GCF_057604405.1. Lineage (NCBI taxonomy): Bacteria > Bacillati > Bacillota > Clostridia > Lachnospirales > Lachnospiraceae > Hominiventricola > Hominiventricola sp. The sequence continues at coordinate 56,414 of NZ_DBLYVB010000009.1, read as the reverse complement.
AGTGCGGAGGAGAACCAGGTATCCAGAGTATCCGGGTCCTGGGTCAGATGGGTGCATCCACATTTCGGGCATACCGTCGGTGCTGTCTTGGAAACAACAGTCTCGCCGCACTCATCACAGTAATATGCCGGGATTCTATGTCCCCACCAGAGCTGACGGGAAATACACCAGTCACGGATGTTCTCCAGCCAGTGCAGATACGTCTTGTCAAAACGCTCCGGAACGAAGGTCAGGTCACCGTTCTTGATCGCTTCGATAGCCGGTTTTGCCATCTCTTCCATCTTTACGAACCACTGCTGCTTGATCATCGGCTCTACCGTCGTACCACAGCGGTCATGAGTACCTACATTGTGTACATGCTCTTCTACTTTTACAAGCAGTCCCTGTGCTTCCAGATCCGCTACCATTGCTTTTCTTGCCTCGTAACGGTCCATACCATCATATTTGCTGCCCGGGCAGTTAATGGTCGCATCATCGTTCATGATGTTGATCTCTGGCAGATTGTGACGTCTTCCTACCTCAAAGTCATTCGGGTCATGGGCAGGCGTAATCTTTACGCATCCGGTTCCAAACTCTTTATCTACGTACGGATCCGCAACTACCGGAATCTCGCGGTCTGTGAGCGGCAGTTTCAGCATCTTGCCAACCAGATTCGTATATCTTTCATCATCCGGATTCACAGCCACAGCGGTATCGCCAAGTAAAGTCTCCGGACGGGTGGTTGCGATCTCTACATAACCGCTTCCATCTGCGATCGGATAATTAATGTGCCAGAAATGGCCAGCCTGTTCCTCATGCTCTACCTCTGCATCAGAGATGGAAGTCTGGCATACCGGACACCAGTTGATGATTCTGGATCCTTTGTAAATATATCCTTTTTCATAGAGGCGGGTGAATACTTCGAGAACTGCCTCGGAGCATCCTTCATCCATGGTGAAACGCTCTCTGTCCCAGTCACAGGAAGAACCGATCTTCTTTAACTGGTCTACGATGGTGCGGCCATACTCTTCACGCCACTCCCAGGTTCTCTTTAAGAAGCCTTCTCTTCCCAGGTCGTTCTTGTCGATTCCTTCCTCTTTCAGTTTGTTGATCACCTTTACCTCTGTGGAAATACTTGCATGGTCCGTTCCCGGAATCCACAGTGCGTTGTATCCCTGCATTCTCTTGTAACGGATCAGGATATCCTGAAGGGTATTGTCAAGAGCATGTCCCATGTGCAGCTTACCGGTAATGTTTGGCGGCGGCATAACAATGGTGAAGGGTTTTTTGCTTCTGTCTACATCCGGATGGAAGTATTTTCTTCCCATCCATTTGGCATAGGTACGATCCTCGATTTCAGATGGATCATAAGTCTTTGCTAATTCTTTCATATCAGTATCTCCTTAAAAATAAAACAATATTTTACTTATCTATCACAAGCTGGATATCCAGCTCATTGTCTGTATAGCTGCTGTCTAACAGCAGTTCGGAACCATCTATACGGGTTCCATTTACCATCCAGTAATATGGATGACCTCCATCATCAGAAACTGCAAGGGTGAGCGGATAGTTATGGTAATAAATGCCTTCATATTCCGTTTCCCCGGAGAGACGGATCTGGCTGAATGCCACCGACAAACCATCCGGAACCTGAAGCTTTAATGTATAGGGATCTGCGGCTCCCAGATTATTCTGCAGTCCTGCATGGACCACTAAACAGCTCTCCGCTGCAGATTCCTTCATATCCTCCACGGCTGCCTGCTGCCGCGCCCGTTCAGCATCTGTATAATAGATCTCCATCGAATGGGTGATCTTCTGGTCTTCCTCATCAATGATCTGCAGCACATGATCCGCTGCAAAAGTGGTACTGGTCAGATCACAGATCATATTTACAAACTGGGTCCGATATTTATCCGATTTCATCAGAAGAGCCAGAGTGTCTGTCATATCCTCCACCGGCTCCTGCATGAGATAGTCAAACACATTGGCAATCTCACTGTTACTGGTATCTCCATAGACCCCATCCAAGTCATAAAGGAAAAACCGAACTTTGCCGTCTGCATAAGCACTGTTGGTTCCCGTATCACATTTCCAGGAAAGAAAATTGTGAAATGGCCAGTCAATATTATTCATAATGCAGTTTACAGCATAATGCCGCAGCATATCCGTCATGTCCACCGATGCTTCCAGGCTTTCCTGACGCTCCGGATCATTAAGGTCCATATGAAGCTTTCCATAATATTCGCCGAACCTGGAACTATTCACCTCATTTGGCTCATATTTTATAATGTCATTTTTCCTGGAACCAATAGCCGCAGACACATTATACTGGGTGTATTTTTCCTGCAGCTGGATAATGCCATAATATTCGCCATTGACAAACAGGACTCCCGGCCTTGCTCCGGCACAGATAATTCCGGCTTCTTTTCCAAGACGGCTGACCACATTCCATTTGATCATGGTTCCTTCATGATCGGAACCTCCGTTTCGCAGCACCAACCGGTTATAAGACTGTCCTGTCCGGTTGCCTGCCATATCGGTCTCAAAAAAATCATAATTGAATCTTGGATGATCCATATCGTACTGTTCCGACGCGATGAGCTTGATGCTCTTCTGGTTGAATCCTCTGGAACCGTGACCTGATACAGCAATGCCGGTTCCCTGGGCAATCATGGGTGTTCCATCCTGCTCATAGAATTCAATGTATGCCGGGCGCTCCCAGCTTCCATTCTCGTCATTGACCTCGTTCCAGTTAGCAAAAATACCAGTCTTCTCATCATAGAGATTTGCCTGATCTGTGGTCAGGGACACCACCATGGTGTCGAACAGTTCCGATACGCCCTGTCCTACAAAATAGGTTTTTGTATAAACAGAGCTCTCCACGCCTCCCCGCACTACCATAGCCTTCACCACAGTCGTTTCCATAGGAAGTCCGGCTTCCACCCGAATGGGCGCTGTATAAATATCCGACTCGGTCGTCGGTGTATTCCCGTTCAATGTATAATAAATGGTTCCTCCCCGGATGCCTGCACTTAAGGTCAGGTCAAAGGCTTCTTCCTGAAATGCTTCTTCTCTGGAAAAATGTACTTCCGGATTCCGCACATCCAGCAAAATCATGCCGCCGGTCAGAAGGGTCAGCAGCAAGATGATCACCACTGCCGACGCATATTTTTTTATCAAAAACTCATTCCTCCATATTGTTGGATCACTCCTGCGAGATTCTGTTTACAACAAAAAACCCTCTGCACAGTCTGTCCGTGCAAAGGGCGAATCATCGCGGTACCACCTTTGTTCATATGTGCTTTTTGCACATACCTCTTGACTCCTTAACGCGGAGAATTCGGGACTGCCTATCTCTTCCTTTCAGCACTCCGGCTCCGAAGCTACCTTCCATATGTCCATTCCGAAATCACCTCTCAGCCTACGGGTAATTCTCTCTGACGGCGGATCATCTGTACTCCTCTTCTTCACTGCCTTTTTCGATACTTTTCTAGTTTAGATGCAAAGAAAAACTTTGTCAAGGGGAGGCGGCTGGAATTAAGGAAATTTAAAGAAAATCTCCGATAGCAGACCGGATCCCGGCTTCTGTTCCATTCAAAGATCCCTGCACCATCTCCGGCTTGCCGCCGCCTTTTCCTGCGAAACGGGTATTCAGTTCTTTTGCCAGTTCCCGCACATCCCTGGTTTTGCTTCCAAGAATATAACGATAGCCTTTTTCATCCGTTCCCACAAAAGCCGCGCAGATACCTTCAAACCGCTCCACTGCACCGTTTACAAAATTGCGGACTGCTACATTATCGAGGTCTTCTTCAAAAAGAAGTGCGAATGTATCTTCCTTGGAAATGCTGTCCAGTTTCTGTTCCAGATAAATGGCCTGCATCCGGTTCAGTTGGAAACGGGTAGCCTCCTGCTGTTCCTTCAGACGAAGCACTGCCTCGCCGATCTTCTCCGGCTTTGCGGAAAGTGCCACGGATACCGCTGTCACTTGTATCTGCTTTTCCTGATAATCTTTCAGGGCACGGATACCAGCCAACATGGTCACCCGGCAGCCACCCCGGTGACGGTCACAGGCAATGAACTTAATTATACCGATCTCACCGGTATGCGTTACATGGGGTGCACAGCAGGCACAGATATCCACACCCGGAATTTCTACCAGGCGCACCTGCCCCTCGATCTCAATCTTGCTTCTGTAATCCAGTGTCTTCAGTTCTTCCTTGGAAGGATAGGAAATCTGTACCGGCAGATCGGCGAACACCGCCTCATTCGCCAGCCGCTCCACTTCCTGAAGCTGTTCTTCACTGAGTTCTCCATTAAAATCCAGTGTCGTATTTTCACTTCCCAGATGGAATCCCACATTATCATACCCATGCAGGCGATGGACAATACCCGATACGATATGCTCACCGGAATGCTCCTGCATTCTGGAAAAACGCTCCGCAAAATCCAGCTTTCCGGTCACCGTCGTTCCTACTTCCACGGGTGTCTTTGTATAGTGAAGAATGACACCGCCTTTTTCGTGAGTATCGTATACTTCCACGTCATCTATCCAGCCCCGGTCACCAAACTGTCCGCCCCCCTCCGGGAAAAAGGCTGTCTGATCCAGTACCACCGCATAGCCATCTTTCTTTCCTTTGGCCGTCATCCGCTCTTCACAGGACAGTACCGTTGCCTTGAATTCCTTCCTGTGGCTGTCCTCGTAATATAATTTCTTCGTCTCCTCCCCGCCGGAGGTCATCTGTTTTTCTATCATCCTATTTCAGGCTTCCTTTCCATGTAAAAGTGTATCCAGTGTCGGCTGTAATCCGAACTCTTTCTCGATGGCATCCACCTCTGCCCGTGCCTGTTTCTTCGCAGACGCCGGAATCATGGAACGCACCGCACGAATCAGAAGATTCTTCGGCGTATGGGACAGATCCACGAATTCCAGCAGCTGGGTCCGGTAACCGCTCTCTGTCAGAAGATTGCCGCGGATGGCATCCGTCATCAGTGCTGCCGTCCGCTCCTTTACAATTCCATAGCGTGTCAGAATAGACAGATTGTCACTCTTCATCTGTTTATTTAATTCATGCTGGCAGCACGGCACGGAAAAAATAAGCTTTGCTTTCCAGCGGATGGCATGATACAGGGCATAGTCTGTCGCCGTATCACAGGCATGAAGAGAAATGACCATGTCAATCTGTTCCTCTGTCTCATATCCTCCAATGTCTCCTACCTGGAAATGAAGCTTGTCATATCCGTATTTCTCTGCTGCCTTGTTACAGTGGGCGATCACATCGGCTTTTAGGTCCAGACCGGTAATCTCCACGTCCCGCTTCTTCAATTCCACCAGATAATAATAAAGAATAAAGGTCAGATAGGATTTTCCGCATCCAAAGTCAATGATACGGATGGTCTGATCCTTGGGAAGTGCGTCGATCTCATCATCTATCAGTTCTACAAACCGGTTAATCTGACGGTATTTGTCATACATGGAACGGACCACTTTTCCTTCAGCGGTAAAAATCCCCATATCCACCAGCGGCGGGATGACGGTTCCTTCTTCCAGCAGATAATTTTTCTTCCGGTTGTTCTCCATCTTCGCCTTCGGTGCCTCTGTCTGGGCCGTCCGTTTCTTCATACCGGTTACTTTTCCCTTTTTGGAAATCCGCACTGTATGCTCAAAGATTCCATCCCAGGCACCGCACTGCCGGAATGCGCTGCTCATATTTTCCATCAGGTAATCCTGTACCTTTCCTTCCGGAAGATTTTCATGAAATACCTGTTTCTCTGTATACTGCTCCGCCTGCCAGCCCTTTTTCTGCCGGTTCAGGACAATTTTCCGATAGGTTCCCTCTCCTGTCGGATTGCTTAGTATGATTTTATATAACTCACTGCTCCAGATCGTCTGAATGATTTTCTGAAGTTCTGATTTCTCTGCCTGCATTGTGTGGCTCCTTCTTTTTTTCCTCTGATATCATATACAGTAGTCCTGCCCTTGTACATGACTCCAGTCCACCAGATCCTGAAGTGTTACCTTATCCACCACACCACGGATGGCATTATCCAGCTGTTTCCACAGGATAAATGTCACACAGCTTTCCTGCCGCGGACAGTTCTCTGCTCCTTCATCCAGACAGTCCACCGGACTTAAGCTTCCTTCTGTCAGTCTGAGAATCATGCCCACTGTATACTCTTCCGGCTTTCTGGTCAGGAAATAACCTCCCTGAGGACCACGAACACTCCGTACAAATCCAGCCTTGTTCAGAATGGACATAATCTGCTCCATATATTTCTCTGAAATCTCCTGTCGCTCGGCAATCTCTTTTACCCGCACCGGTTTTCCGGAATCAGCAAGTGCCATATCCAGCATCATCCGAAGTGCATATCTTCCTCTTGTCGATATTCTCACGTCTGTCTACTCCTTATATTTCCTTATTTAATACTTTGATACTTCTTCTTAAAATCCCCTGCATTTCTGCAATGGCAATTCCGTAATTGGTAAATGGTACACCCTGATCCTGGGCGCATTTCATCCGGTAACGAACTTCCCGCTCATTGAGCATGCAGCCGCCGCAGTGAATGACCATTGCATAGGGGGACAAATCCTCCGGAAATTCCGTACCGGAACAGGTCACAATCTCCACCTCCCTGCCTGTGTAATTCCGTAACCACCGCGGAATCTTCACACTGCCAATATCGTCGCACTGCCGGTGATGGGTACAGCCTTCTGCAATGAGAACCCTGTCTCCATCCTGCAGCTTTGCCACCGCTTCCACACCATGAACCGCTTCTTCCAGAAATCCTTTATAACGGGCCATCAAAATGGAAAAAGAGGTCAGTAAAATATGCTCCGGTACTTTGGCATCCACTTCTTTAAACACCTGGCTGTCCGTAATCACCAGGGCAGGCGGCTCTTTCAAAGCCTGCAGCGTTTCTGTGAGCTCTGTGTTACGGACACAAAGAGCCGATGCACCAGCTTCCAGAACATCCCGGATCACCTGCTGCTGGGGCAGGATAAGCCGTCCTTTCGGCGCTGCCGTATCAATGGGAATGACCAGCACAACTACATCTCCCGGTTTTAAAAGATCACGCACCAGCACTTTCTGTTCGGCGGAAGCCTGCCCCAGACGGGCAATTTTCTCTTTCAGCTCCCAGATCTGAAACTGTTCCTGTGCGCTTACGTAGATTTCCTGTTCCCCTGCCTCCGGAATCTCTTTCAGCAGATCGCTCTTATTCCAGGCAATAAGATAAGGAATCCCTTTTGCCCGGAACAGCTCCAACAGTTCCTGATCGCAGGTCTTCAGACCTTCCTGTACATCTGCCACCAGCACAGCTACATCCGTCTTATTCAGAATCTGCCGGGTCTTACGGACTCTTAATTCCCCAAGAGTTCCTTCGTCGTCAAATCCCGGTGTATCGATAATGAGAACCGGCCCCATGGGAAGGAGTTCCATTGCCTTCCGAACTGGATCTGTGGTTGTTCCTCTGGTATCCGATACGACAGCCAGATCCTGGCCGGTCACGGCATTAACCAGACTGGATTTGCCTGCATTTCTTCTTCCGAAAAATCCAATATGCACCCGCTCTCCCGACGGTGTATCATTCATCCCCATAAATATCCTCCCTTTTCATCGGATCAATTAGAAATCCTACTTCTATTATAGGATTTTTCCCGGCATATTACAATTAGAAGTTTTTTTCCAAAGACTATTGTGCTTTTTTTTCAGATATTGTATCTTTAAAAAGAATGCCGGTATCATCGCATCCGGCAGAAGAAGTCCTAATACTCTTAAGAGAAAGGAATTACTATGGAAAATACGAATTCAATCATGGATATCTTCGGAACAAATGTATTCAACGACAAGGCTATGAGACAGTATCTTCCCAAAAGTGTCTATCACGAACTGAAAAAGACCATCGAAGGAAGAAAAGAACTGGACCCGGCTATTGCTGACGTAGTGGCAGCTGCCATCAAGAAATGGGCCATTGAAAAAGGCGCAACTCATTACACCCATTGGTTTCAGCCTCTGACCGGTTTTACGGCTGAGAAGCATGACTCCTTCATTACCCCGCCCAACGAAGACGGCTCTGTCCTTATGGAATTCTCCGGAAAAGACCTGATCAAAGGTGAACCGGATGCCTCTTCCTTCCCCTCCGGTGGACTGCGGGCAACCTTTGAAGCACGAGGATATACTACATGGGACTGCACTTCCCCTGCTTTTATCCGCGAAGATGCTGCAGGTGCCATTCTCTGTATTCCCACCGCATTCTGCTCTTTCACCGGTGAAGCACTGGACCAGAAGACTCCCCTTCTGCGTTCCATGGAGGCTGTTCAGGAGCAGTCTTTACGTCTCCTTCGGCTTTTTGGAAACACTACATCCCGCAAGGTAGTACCCTCCATTGGCGCCGAGCAGGAGTATTTCCTGATTGACCGTAATAAATATTTACAGAGAAAAGACCTGATCTATACCGGTCGTACCCTGTTCGGCGCCATGCCGCCGAAGGGCCAGGAGCTTGACGATCATTACTTCGGAACCCTCCGCCAGAGAGTCGGCGGTTATATGAGACAGGTCAACGAAGAGCTCTGGAAAATGGGCGTCCCGGCCAAGACCCAGCATAACGAGGTGGCTCCTGCTCAGCATGAGCTTGCTCCGATCTATGCCGAGGCTAATGTCGCTGCAGACCATAACCAGATTATGATGCAGACTTTAAAGAGAGTCGCTGCACAGCAGGGTTTGGTATGCCTGCTCCACGAGAAACCCTTTGCCGGTGTCAATGGCTCCGGTAAACATAACAACTGGTCCCTGACTACCGATGACGGCATCAATCTTCTGGATCCGGGCAAACGCCCCCACGAGAACCGCCAGTTCCTGCTGATTCTCGCCTGCATCCTGAAGGCGGTTGATATTCATGCCGATCTTCTCCGGGAATCTGCTGCCAATGTAGGAAATGACCATCGTCTGGGCGCACATGAGGCTCCGCCTGCGATTATTTCCGTATTCCTTGGTGAGCAGCTGGATGACGTCCTCGATCAGCTTCTGAGCACTGGAAATGCCACCCACAGCCTGAAAGGCCATAAGCTTCATACTGGTGTAAAGACCCTGCCGGATTTCACGAAGGATGCTACCGACAGAAACCGTACTTCACCTTTTGCATTTACCAATAATAAATTTGAGTTCCGTATGGTCGGATCCAGAGATTCCGTAGCTCACTCCACCGTTGTTATCAACACCATCGTGGCAGAAGCTTTTGCAGACGCCTGCGATATTCTGGAAAAAGCAGAGAACTTTGATGTCGCCCTTCATGACCTGACCATTCAGTACATTTCTGAACACCGGAAGATCATCTTCGGTGGAAACGGTTATGCGGAAGAATGGGTAGAAGAAGCTAAACGCCGCGGCCTGCCAAACCTGAAATCCATGGTAGACGCTATCCCGGCTCTGGTAACCGATAAATCTGTCCAGATGTTTGAACGGTTCCATGTATTTAATGAAGCTGAGCTTCATTCCCGTGCTGAGATCAAATATGAGGCATACAGCAAAGCAGTTAATATCGAAGCCCTGACCATGATTGATATGGCAGTAAAACAGATTCTTCCGGCTGTCATCGAGTACACCGGCACCCTGTCCGGCATCATCCAGTCCTTAAAAGCAGTGGATATTACTCCAACCGTGCAGACTGAGCTGCTCAGAGATATCATGTCTCTGCTCAATGAAGCGAATGCCGCTGTCCGGGTACTCCGCAAGGTAACTGCAGAGGCTTCCGGTATTCAGGATAATGAAGAGCGTGCTCACTACTATCATGATCATGTCATGACTGCCATGGATGACCTCCGCCGTCCTATTGACAAGCTGGAAATGCTGGTTGATAAAGAAGTATGGCCAATGCCTTCTTACGGTGATTTGATATTTGAAGTATAATTGCCTGGCTGCGCAGATAGACTATAAATGAAAAGAAGTCCCGGAAACCTAAGGTTTCCAGGACTTTTCTTTTTCTAAACAATACCATAAAGCTTACATATGACTGTTCATGATTAATTTCTGATTAGAATACACCCTGTGCAAGCATAGCATTTGCAACTTTCTCAAAACCAGCAATGTTAGCGCCTGCTACATAGTTGCCTTCCATTCCATAGCGTTTTGCTGCATCATCAATGTTATGATAGATGTTGATCATGATCTTCTCAAGTTTTGCATCTACTTCTTCGAAGGTCCAGCTCATACGCTCGCTATTCTGGGACATCTCCAGTGCGGAAGTAGCAACACCACCTGCGTTGGAAGCTTTACCGCAGATAAACAGTACACCGTTATCCTGCAGATACTGAGTAGCCTCCATGGTTGTCGGCATGTTCGCACCCTCACATACAGCAGTACAGCCGTTCGCTACTAACTGTTTTGCATCTTCCAGATGAAGCTCATTCTGAGTTGCACACGGAAGAGCGATATCGCATTTGATCTGCCATACACCACGGCCCTCATGATACTGAGCACTCGGTCTTGCAGCTGCGTACTCGGTCAGACGTGCACGTCTTACTTCTTTGACCTCTTTCAGAAGTGCTACATCAATGCCTTCCGGATCATAAACCCATCCGGTAGAATCAGATGCAGTAACAACCTTTGCCCCCATCTGCTGTGCTTTCTCAATAGCATAGATTGCTACGTTTCCGGAACCGGATACACAACAGATCTTGTCCTTCATCTCCATGCCATGGCATTTCAGCAGCTCGCGGGTGATATACAGAAGTCCGTATCCGGTTGCTTCGGTACGTGCCAAGGATCCACCGAAGGTCAGTCCTTTTCCGGTCAGAACGCCCTCATAGCGTCCAGTCAGTCTCTTGTACTGTCCATACATATAGCCGATCTCTCTTCCGCCGGTTCCGATATCTCCAGCCGGTACGTCTACATCTGCACCAATATATTTGTAGAGCTCCGTGATGAAACTCTGGCAGAATGCCATAATCTCTCTGTCAGATTTGCCCTTCGGATCAAAATCAGATCCGCCCTTGCCGCCGCCGATCGGCAGTCCGGTCAGGGAGTTCTTGAAAGTCTGCTCAAATCCCAGGAATTTGATGATACCGATATTTACGGAAGGATGAAGACGAATACCTCCCTTGTACGGTCCAATGGCATTATTGAACTGTACACGATAACCAGTGTTCACCTGAACCTGACCCTTATCGTCTACCCACGGTACGCGGAATTTGATCTGACGATCCGGCTCAGTCAGTCTTTCCAGCAATGCTTCTTTTTTGTACTTCTCCTCATTGGCCTCGATAACAGGTCTTAAGGTCTCCAGTACTTCATCCACTGCCTGAAGAAATTCGGGTTCTGATGCATTTTTCTCTTTGACTCTTACGAGTACTTCATCAACGTAACTCATGTTTAATCACCTCAGTTTAATATTATATAATCCCAACGGTATGATTTTATTACGAATTACGTCTAATTGCAATATTTTTCATGTATAAAATTAATTTTATTCACTTCCAATACCAGCAAAATTTGGAAATTCGGTCGATTTCTGCCAGTTCTTCCTCGGAAAAACTGCCTCCGCATCGGTTGTAGACCATCATTTCATAACGTTCTTTTGACGGTGTGTACATCTTTTATCCCCTTTTATACGCGTCCTGTAAATACCACCACTGATCTTGGCTTCATGATAAAATCATGCTGGATAAATGGTGCCTCTTCCTCTGACCAGGTATATTTTCCTTCTCCATTTCCCCAAGTATTCACATTCATATACCAGGCAACTCTTCCATATACCTTCGGTAAAGTAATCCGTACATCCTCCCAGTAGGTATTGACTGCGATATAGACCAGATCATCTTTTCCCTTGTCCAGATCATAGCCTGCAAAGCTGACGCAGAAAGTCATGGCGTCTCTTGCAATATCTGTCCGCTCCGCGTCTGTATCATGGGTGTGGATAGGATCCATGCCGCAGACTGCATCCGGTAATTTTTCCCGGATTACCCGGTGTTCCTGACGGAATGCAATCATATATTTGAAAAATTCAAACAGTCCCCGATTTTTCTCAAGATCGTTCCAGTTCAGCCAGGAGATCTCATTGTCCTGACAGTAACCGTTATTATTTCCATACTGGGTGTTTCCAAATTCGTCCCCCGCCAGGAACATGGGGGTTCCACGGCTGCACATGAGCACTGCACAGGCATTTCGAATCATACGAAACCGGAGTTTCAGCACTTCCGGATCGCTGGTCTCCCCTTCTGCTCCGCAGTTCCAGCTGCGGTTGTCACTGTGACCATCCAGATTGTTCCAGCCGTTGGCCTCATTATGCTTGTTATTATAAGCATACAGATCATACAATGTAAAACCGTCATGGCAGGTAAAGAAATTGACGCAGGAATTATACCCTGCATAATTACCGGTATAGTCATCCCCATATCCGCCGTACATGTCACCGGAACCGCTGATACTCCATGCCGCACTCCAGGATTCCCATCGCTCTCCTTTGAGGTAAGCCCGCAGCACATCCCGGTAACGGCCATTCCATTCAGCCCATCTGCGGCTGGCCGGGAAACTTCCCACCTGATACATGCCGCCTGCGTCCCATGCCTCGGCGATCAGTTTGACCCTGCTCAGGATCGGGTCCGATGCCAGATTTCTGAGCAGCGGCGGGTTGTCAAGGGGGGAACCATCTTCATTTCTTCCCAGAATACTTGCCAGATCAAACCGGAATCCATCCACGCGGTAAGTAACCGTCCAATATCGGAGACATTCCAGAATCATCTGCTGGACGATGGGATGATTACAGTTCAGCGTGTTTCCGCAGCCGCTGAAATTATAATAATTGCCATCAGGCGTCAGCATATAGTAAATATTATTGTCAAACCCTTTGAAACAGAAGGATGGTCCCTGCTCATTTCCTTCCGCCGTATGGTTAAATACCACATCCAGAATCACTTCAATGCCATTATCATGAAGTGCACGGATCAGTTTTTTCAGTTCCAGTCCTTCCTTATTATATTCCTCGGATGCTGCATAGGCCGCATTGGGCGCAAAAAAACCTACTGTATTATAACCCCAATACTCCAGAAGCTTTGTTCCGTTTACTTCCCTGGCATTGATTGCCTCGTCAAAGGCAAAGATCGGCATCAGTTCTACTGCATTGATACCCAGTTCTTTCAAATACGGAATCTTTTCCTGCAGCCCGGAGAAAGTTCCACGATGCTTCACACCAGAGGAAGGATCTTCTGTAAAGCCACGAACATGAAGCTCATAGATCACCAGATCGCTCATATTTCTGGTAGACTGCGGCATCTCACCCCAGTCAAAGGTATCCTTTACCACTCTGGCCCGGTAGTTACCTTCCAGCTTCTCTCCCCAGGCATGTTTTCCGACGACTGCTCTTGCATAAGGATCCAGCAAAATCTTTTTCCGGTCAAATAAAAGACCTTCCCGCGGATTGCTGGGACCGTCCACCCGGTAGGCATATTCAAATTCCTCAATATTCAGGCCAAAGACAATCATGGAATAGACATCACCAATCTTATAGGATGCCGGAAACGGAAGCACTGCGTAAGGTTCTTCTTCTCCTTTATGGAACAGCAGCAGTTCACAGGATGTCCCATGATGGGTATGCACGGTAAAATTCACCCCCACCGGGAGGAGTGTTGCTCCAAAATCTTCAAAATAACCGGGTCTTACCGGATATCCGGCAATTTCCCCCATAGGGCGTGCGGATATAGGAAAACTCGGTGTATAAGTTCCTGTATAATTCTTCAAATCTACGGTTTCCTTTCTCTCTATTCTGCCTTTTCGGTGCGGAAAAAGACACCTTCCTGATAGATCCACAGTTCTCCGGTGTCAGTTACAAAAAAGGTATCACCAAAAAACTCCTGATCTTCACTGCTTATCACTTCTCCGAAGGAAATATTCTCCACTCCATCTTCCCAGTCAGAGAGATCTGCTTTATAGTCTTCTTTTATAGAGTCTGGTGTATAGACATCCTGCATGGTCTCATAACCTTCGATTTCCAGCTGTTCCTCATTGATCTGTACCGTATTAGCTTCATAGGTTACGGTATTGCCGACCTTCCCTGAAATCTCCTCTTCCGACAGCGCACTGACTTCCGCTGCCTTCGTCTCCGTTACCACCCTGGTTCCATACCAGGATGCTTTCTCTGATGCCTCTTCTTCTGTATCTTCTGAAGCACTGTCCTGTACTTCTTGTGCTGTGTCTAATGCTGTACTGCCACATCCGCTCAGTCCTAATATTACACATCCAGCCAGTGCCATCCATACTTTTTTTCTCATCTTGCTGTCCTCCCTGCACTCGTAACGCTATTATACTACATTTGCAGAAAGAACGCCAAAAAACTTAAGAAGTTTCTCCGTTTTCCATTAAAATGCCGTCCGCCAGACGGTCAATTAACTCCTGCTGATAGTCTTTACTGCCCAGATTCTGACGTTCACTGGAATTGGAAAGATAACCGATCTCCACCAGCACCGCTGTCATGGAGGTATTCCGAAGAACACTGAAATCAGCCGTTCTGGTTCCCCGACAGGAAATCATAGAAGATTCCTCCACTGCTGTCACAACGTTTTCTGCCAGCTTCTGTGCCTCGTCGCTTCCTTCCCTGTAATAACACTCCAGGCCCTGTACACTGCTGTCATCCTCACAGTAGTTGCAGTGAATGCTCACGAAAAGATCTGCCTCTTTTTCATTTGCCATGGCGGCCCGCTCTTCCAGAGGAATCTTCGTATCATCTGTCCGTGTGAGGAGAACCGAAGCACCTCTCTTTTTCAGCTCCTTCGCTAATTTTTCTGCCACTTGCAGATTCAGATCCTTTTCAAGTACATTTCCGGCACTGGTACCCTGATCTTTTCCTCCATGTCCTGCATCAATCATAATCCGCGGCTTTCCTTTTGGAAAAGTCTCCGGCTGCTCAATGACGCTGGCCCCGGCAAACGTCTGCTCTTCTCCGTCTGTCGTCAGCCGATTCCACAGAAAAGTACCGCCCCAGATCAGTCCAAATAAGAAGAGGAGAACCACCGTGAGCATTCCGCATCGGATCATAAATATCCTGATCATTTTCTTACGCCGTCTCCGGCTCATTCGTCGCTTGCTCACAGCAGTTCTCCTCCGTTCGTCACATCTTATGGGCTTATTCTACCGCAAAAATGTATCGGAAGTGTATGAAGTTTTCTAAAGATTTTCTTAATCTAAACGATCCAGCAAGTCCGCAATGAGACAGCCGATCGTCTCATAATGAATAAAATCCGTTACGCAGCGGTCCACCAGAATCTGTGCCTGAGCTGGGAAATCTTCCTCTGCTTCCCAGAAAATCAGGCGAAGGTGCACCTGCGGAAATGCTTCGAATTCATAGCCCACATCCCCAATGTCCAGCTTCGTGCCGTCTGCCTGTTCGCAGGCCGTTCGGAGTTCTTCCAGTTTTCCGGAATATTTCCGGGCAAAAGGATCCAGAAGCGGATCGGCCGTAGGCCTTCGGGATACCACCCCATCTACCGTCTGGCTTGGCACCCAGCTTCCGGAAATCACCGGTATATCTTTTGTATAATACAGAAAGTGATAGATTGCCATCGCTTCGTTAAAATACAGCTGATCACTCCATGTTTCATCTGATTTCCTTTCCAGAACTCCATTTTTCAGGCAAAGCCGATAGAGGCTGGAAAAGTATTGTAAATACAGATACTCCTCATCTGTTTCCAGATGAAGAGTATTCTTAATCCGGGCAGGGTCATACTGACTGAACTCCTGCCTCCACTGTTCACTTACTTTTTCATGATTTTCAAAAAGCACGCCCCGGCTCTGGGCCGCATGATAATTTACACTCATGATGTTCTCCCATTTTCCTTTTTACCAACGTTCCCGAAATGCAGTTTCCTCCTCCTGAAGGGGGATTTTTTTCTCATCCATTTCCTCAATCTGTATAAAACGCTGTGCCTGCAGATAAAGAATCAGATCATTGATCTTATTCGGATCTCCCTGCACTTCCATCTCCACACTTCCATCATAGCAGTTTCTCACCCAGCCTGTGAGACCGAGATTTTCCGCCTTATATGTGGAGTGATACCGAAATCCAACCCCTTGGACTCTTCCACGAAAAATAATGTGTTTTCTGACGATCATGCTTTCTCTCCTTTATCCGACCAAATGAAGCACATGAATCAATAAAATCCATACCAGACCATAGTAAGTCACTACTGCCACCAGGTCGTTAACAGTTGTAATCAACGGACCGGATGCAACGGCCGGGTCTACATTAATCTTATGGAAGAACATCGGAATCAAGGTTCCCACCAGACTGGAAATGACCATGGCAATCATCAGTGCCAGTCCTACACAACCGGAGATGACAAATGCATGTGGTGCCGGATTCTGCTTGAAAATCCATACATACAGTCCAATAAAAATAAACGCAAGTGTTCCAAGAAACAGCCCATTTAACAGCCCCACTCTCATCTCTTTGATAACCAGATGGACTTTCTGTTTTCCAGTCAGATTTTCATCTACCAGAACACGAATGGTAACAGCCAGTGACTGGGTTCCCACATTTCCCGCCATATCAAGGATCAGGGACTGGAAACACATGACCACCGGAATCACGGCCACTACCGTCTCAAAGATGCCAACCACGGAAGATACGCCAAGGCCAAGTATCAGAAGAATCATCAGCCAGGGAAGTCTCTTTTTCATACTTTCTTTGGTGGTTTCTTCCAAATCCTCCTCTGCCGTCAAACCTGCCAGCTTTGCATAATCCTCGCCCATGGCATCATCTACTACTTCCACCAGATCCTGGGAAGTAATAACTCCGATCAGCTCTTTTTCCCCGGTCAGTACCGGGATGGAATCCTCGGCGTAATCTTTAATCTGCTCGATGCAGTCATCGATTTTTTCATGATCCGTCACATACGGATAGGAAGTACTGACGATATCATCCAGTAACGTTCCTTCTCTGGCAATGATCAAATCCTTCAGATCGATTGCTCCATAGAACCGATTATCTTTATCAATTACATATACGGTTGAAATATTGTCATTCTCACCGGCCTGCCGAATCAGTTCCCGCATGGCCTGTCGAATCGTAAGGGTATCATGAATGACAACGAAGTTCGTGGTCATAAGACTTCCGACTTCATCATCCTCATAAGACTGGATCATCTTAATGTCATGACTGGACTCTTCATCCAGCATGCCAACCAGTTTTTCCTGGGTGCTGTCATCCAATTCGTCCAGAACATCTACTGCATCGTCAGAGTCCATGAAGGACAGGACTTTTGCCGCCTGATCCAGATTCAGTTCCTGCAGATATTCGTCGGGATCTTCAATATAACTGAAGATCTCTGCAACCCATTCCGCCCCCAGAAGCGGATACAGCTTTTTCCGTTCCTCTACGGATAACTGTTCAAAGGCATCTGCAATATCACTTTCATGGTAATCGGAAATCTGATCCCGCAGTTCTTCCGCACTCAGCGGACTGCGGAAAATTTCCAGCAATTCTTCTACATAATTTGGTTTTCTTGTTGTTTCCATCTTCTGCTGCCTCCTTCTCTCGCCCAAAAAAGGGCATAAAAAATCCACCGCTTATGTCATCCAAAAGCGTACCTCCAGTTGCTCACTGCGAAGTGTCGGAATTACATACGGTGGCTCAAAAAGAAGCGGCAGAAAAGAAACCGCCAGCTTACCTGAAATCTATGGAATGCTGCCTGGTGTATCTTTTCTGTCTGCCACCGAAGATAATACTTCGACCTGTACTATCGCAACTGTCCATAAATTTCACCTCCAAATCTTAGTTCTATCTTATTTTAATCCAGGTGGTGGATTCGGTCAAGTCCATAACATGTAAAATTTTTTTACAGAAAAACCCCGGAAACCTTACGGTTCCGGGGTATCTTACGTTTGGACACATGTACCTTGCGGTACTCAATATATATTAATCAGTGATTATTCGATGATAGTAGCAACACGACCTGATCCTACAGTTCTACCACCCTCACGGATAGCGAAAGTAAGACCCTGCTCCATAGCGATCGGATGGATCAGCTCGATGGTCATCTCTACGTTGTCACCAGGCATGCACATCTCGGTACCAGCCGGCAGCTCGCAAACACCAGTAACGTCAGTTGTTCTGAAGTAGAACTGCGGACGATAGTTGTTGAAGAACGGAGTATGACGTCCACCCTCATCTTTGGTCAGAACGTAAACCTGAGCGGTGAATTTGGTATGGCAGGTAACGCTGCCCGGTTTAGCAACAACCTGTCCACGAACGATATCAGTTCTCTGGATACCACGAAGCAGACAACCGATGTTATCACCAGCCTGAGCCTCATCAAGAAGTTTACGGAACATCTCGATACCAGTTACAACAGTTTTACGGGTCTCCTCTTTAACACCAACGATTTCAACCTCGTCGTTCAGATGAAGAACACCACGCTCTACTCTACCAGTAGCAACAGTACCACGACCAGTAATGGTGAATACGTCCTCAACCGGCATCAGGAACGGTTTGTCAGTTGCACGCTGCGGATCCGGGATATAAGAATCAACGGTATCCATAAGCTCCATGATCTTGTCTCCCCACGGTCCCATCGGATCCTCAAGGGCTTTCAGAGCGGAACCTTTGATGATCGGGCAATCATTGAATCCGTACTCCTCAAGCTGCTCGGTAACTTCCATCTCAACCAGCTCGATCAGCTCTTCGTCATCAACCATATCACATTTGTTCAGGAATACAACGATGTACGGTACACCTACCTGACGGGACAGAAGGATGTGCTCTTTAGTCTGAGCCATAACACCATCAGTAGCAGCTACTACAAGGATAGCGCCGTCCATCTGTGCAGCACCAGTGATCATGTTCTTTACATAGTCAGCATGGCCTGGGCAGTCAACGTGTGCGTAATGTCTTTTAGCGGTCTGATACTCTACATGTGCAGTAGAGATAGTGATTCCACGCTCTCTCTCTTCCGGAGCTTTATCGATGTTAGCGAAATCAGTTGCCTCATTTCCCGGAACTCTTGCTGCAAGTACTGCAGTGATAGCTGCGGTCAGAGTAGTTTTACCATGGTCTACGTGACCGATGGTACCAATATTACAATGTGGTTTAGTTCTGTCGAACTTAGCTTTTGCCATTTTGTTTTCCTCCTTGAATAGATCAACTTTTCTACGTTTAAATACGCAATCAGCTAATTTTGATTATATTTCAAATAGGCTTGTTTTGCAAGCCTATTTGTATATTATTTTGCCTTTGCAGCAAGAACTTTCTCCTGAACGTTCTTCGGTACCGGCTCATATTTCTCGAAGAACATGGAGTAGTTACCACGTCCCTGAGTTCTGGAACGAAGGTCGGTAGCATATCCGAACATCTCTGCCAGCGGAACATAACCTTTGATCATCTTACCGCCACCGATGTCTTCCATACCCTCGATACGACCACGACGGGAGTTGATATCACCGATAACATCACCCATGTAATCTTCCGGAGTAGTTACCTCAACCTTCATGATCGGCTCAAGAAGAACCGGAGCTGCTTTCTGCATAGCCTCTTTGAATGCAAGAGAACCAGCGATATGGAAAGCCATCTCAGAAGAATCGACCTCATGATAGGATCCGTCGTATACGTTAGCATGAACACCAACTACCGGGAATCCACCAAGGATACCAGACTTCATAGCCTCTTCAATACCTTCGCCTACAGCCGGGATGTACTCCTTCGGAATAGCACCACCAACTACGGTAGACTCAAACTTGTAAGTCTCCTCTGCGTTAGCATCCATCGGCTCAAATTTAACTTTACAATGTCCGTACTGTCCACGTCCACCAGACTGTTTTGCATATTTGCTGTCTACATCAGCCGGTTTGGTAATGGTCTCTTTGTAAGCAACCTGCGGTGCACCTACATTAGCCTCTACCTTGAACTCACGAAGCAGACGGTCAACGATGATCTCCAGATGAAGCTCACCCATACCAGCAATGATAGTCTGACCAGTTTCCTGATTGGTATGTGCACGGAAAGTCGGGTCCTCTTCTGCCAGTTTTGCAAGAGACTCGCCAAGTTTGCCCTGGCCAGCTTTGGTCTTCGGCTCGATAGCCAGCTCGATAACCGGCTCCGGGAACTCCATAGACTCAAGGATTACCGGATGCTGCTCGTCACAGATGGTATCACCGGTAGTAGTTACCTTGAAACCAACTGCTGCTGCGATATCTCCAGAGTAAACCTTGTCAAGCTCTGCTCTCTTGTTAGCGTGCATCTGAAGGATACGTCCTACACGCTCTTTCTTATCTTTCGTGGAGTTGTACACGTAAGAACCAGAATTCATGGTTCCGGAGTACACACGGAAGAATGCCAGCTTACCTACGAACGGGTCAGCCATGATCTTGAATGCCAGTGCAGAGAACGGCTCTTCATCAGAAGAGTGTCTTACAACCTCATTTCCTTCCATATCCACACCTTTGATGGACGGGATATCGGTCGGAGCCGGCATAAACTCAAGAATTGCGTCCAGAAGTTTCTGAACACCTTTGTTTCTGTATGCACTACCACAGCATACCGGAACAGCGGTACACTCACAGGTAGCTTTACGAAGAACAGCTTTCAGGTCCTCAACGGACGGCTCCTCTCCATCAAGATACTGCATCATCAGATCATCATCCAGCTCGCAGATCTTCTCTACCAGCTCGGTATGATACAGCTCTGCATCATCTTTCATATCATCCGGGATATCAGTAATGCTGATGTCATCACCCTTATCATCATTATAGATGTAAGCCTGCATCTCGAACAGATCGATGATTCCCTTGAAATCATCCTCTTTTCCGATCGGCAGCTGCAGACAGATTGCATTCTTACCCAGACGGGTCTTGATCATCTCTACTGCATTGTAGAAATCTGCACCCAGGATATCCATCTTGTTGATGAATGCCATACGCGGTACATTGTAGGTATCAGCCTGACGCCATACGTTCTCAGACTGCGGCTCTACACCACCTTTTGCACAGAACACGCCGACAGCGCCGTCCAGTACACGAAGGGAACGCTCAACCTCTACGGTGAAGTCTACATGGCCTGGAGTATCGATGATGTTGATACGATGCTCAAGCGCACCTTTCTTCGGCTTGCAGTGATCCTGCAGAGTCCAGTGACAGGTTGTAGCTGCAGATGTGATGGTAATACCTCTCTCCTGCTCCTGCTCCATCCAGTCCATGGTTGCAGTACCTTCATGAGTATCACCAATCTTATAGTTAACACCAGTATAATACAGAATACGCTCGGTCAGTGTGGTTTTACCAGCATCGATATGAGCCATAATTCCGATATTTCTGGTTCTCTCCAATGGATATTCTCTTTCAGCCAATGGATTTTCCTCCTTATACGAGTGAGCAAATCAGGTCGCGCAGCCAGATTAGAATCTGTAATGAGCGAATGCCTTGTTTGCCTCTGCCATTTTGTGCATATCTTCTTTTCTCTTCACAGCTGCACCAGTGTTGTTTGCTGCATCCATGATCTCGTTTGCCAGTCTCTCTTCCATGGTCTTCTCGCCTCTTTTACGGGAGAACATGGTGAGCCAGCGAAGTGCTAATGCCTGACGACGATCAGCTCTTACCTCGATCGGTACCTGATAAGTAGCTCCACCGATACGTCTTGCTTTTACCTCCAGAACCGGCATGATATTGTTCATAGCCTCTTCAAATACTTCCAGAGCCGGCTTCTCAGCCTTTGCTTCTACTTTGGCAAATGCGCCGTATACAATTTTCTGTGCTACACCTTTTTTACCGTCAAGCATGATGTTGTTGATCAGTTTGGTAACCACTTTGTTATTGTACATCGGGTCTGCCAGTACGTCTCTTTTCTGAGTATGTCCTTTACGTGGCACGTTACTTCCCTCCTTAATACATGTTTACCGGATAAATCCGATAAGATTAATTCATAGGTACTCACATGTGTCGTTCTACGTGTGTCCGTGCCCGGTATTCCTCTATATCAAACCCGCAGTCATAGGTCCTTTTGATGAACCCTGGCACAAGGCGGCGCTTACGCGACGCCAACAATCATAGTTCTGTTTGTGATACTTGATTTTGTTTTTAAATTACTTTTTAGCGTCTTTCGGTCTCTTAGCTCCGTATTTGGAACGAGCCTGACGTCTCTTAGCTACTCCAGCGGTATCCAGTGTACCACGAACAATGTGATATCTGGTACCCGGAAGGTCCTTTACTCTACCTCCACGGATAAGAACAACGCTGTGCTCCTGAAGGTTGTGTCCCTCTCCCGGGATATAGCTTGTTACCTCAATTCCGTTGGAAAGACG
This sequence comes from Hominiventricola sp., assembly GCF_057604405.1. Classification (NCBI taxonomy): domain Bacteria; kingdom Bacillati; phylum Bacillota; class Clostridia; order Lachnospirales; family Lachnospiraceae; genus Hominiventricola; species Hominiventricola sp. The sequence goes on along the minus strand of NZ_DBLYVB010000009.1, from coordinate 34,165 downwards.
TACTCTGGCGATCTTACGAAGAGCTGAGTTCGGTTTCTTCGGGGTTGCGGTTTTAACTGCGGTGCACACACCACGTTTCTGCGGTGCAGATGCATCGATCGGTCTCTTCTTCAGAGAGTTAAATCCTTTCTGAAGTGCCGGTGCCGTAGACTTTTTAACAGATGTCTGTCTACCCTTTCTTACTAACTGGTTGAATGTTGGCATTCCTTTCACCTCCTGATGGTTTGTGATGACTGCTGTTTTTCAGACTTGCTGAAACATGCACACCTAAATACGCATGCTTGATTATTATATTAAATTGATTTTTGCTTGTCAAGCGGTTTTCCTTGATTTTCTGTGAAAGTTTTAGGATTCGACCGTATTTGCTGGACAGTCTTCTCCTTTGGTGCTATGATAGGGCAAATTTGTTTTTGAATTAAAGGAGATTTCTATATGATAAAAGCATTTTTAAGGTCCCTGTTAAAACCTTTTTCCTTTGTACCGGCGTTGCTCATGATGTATCTCATCTTTTCCTTTTCCGCTCAGGACGGCACCACTTCCGGGAATCTGAGTTACAAGGTCAGTGAAATCATCGTCGAAACTGCTAATGACGCTTTTGATCTGCACTGGTCTTCTTCGGAAATCAAACAGCATATCAAGGAAATTCATCATCCGGTCCGCAAACTGGCCCATATGACAGAGTATTTCCTGCTTGCCATCTCCGTATCCTTTCCATTATATGTGTACGGTGTCCGGGGAATCTGGCTTCCCCTCCTTGCCGGCATGATCTGTGTGGGATTTGCTGCATTGGATGAATATCACCAGTCCTTCGTGGCCGGCCGCGGCCCTTCCAAAAAGGATGTGGGAATCGACAGCATCGGCGTGTTTGCAGGAATTATTATGATGCAGTTTATCTGCTTTCTTGGACGCGTCACTCTTTTCCGTCCACTGGCACGGAAAAGAAAAGAAAACTAATATTTGTACATAAAAAAAACTGGAAAAATTTCTTTTTCCAGTTTTTTTACGCTATTTTATTCTTCCTCAGAATCAGTCTCCTCAGCTACAGTTACTTCTGCATCCTCGGTATCCGGTTCTTCTGTCAGGTTCAGTTTCTCTTCTCCATCCAGATTCTCGTCTTCCTCTTCTGCAAAACTTAAGGAATCCTCATCTTCCAGATCAGTATTCAGTTTCACATCGCGATAACGTTTCATACCGGTACCAGCCGGAATCAGCTTACCAATGATAACGTTCTCTTTCAGACCAATCAGCGGATCAATCTTACCCTTGATAGCAGCTTCCGTCAGAACCTTGGTGGTCTCCTGGAAGGATGCTGCTGACAGGAAGGAGTTGGTAGCCAGGGATGCTTTGGTAATACCAAGCAGTACCTGTTTTCCATCTGCCGGCTGTTTACCTTCTGCGATCAGTCTCTCGTTTTCGTCTGCGTAGTCCAGAATGTCAACCAGAGTTCCCGGAAGGAAATCACTGTCTCCGTTATCCTCTACTCGTACCTTCTTCAGCATCTGACGTACGATCATCTCAATATGCTTGTCGTTGATCTCAACACCCTGCAGACGATATACACGCTGTACTTCCTGAAGCATGTAATCCTGAACCGCACGTACGCCTTTGATCTTCAGAATGTCATGCGGATTGATGCTACCTTCCGTCAGTGCATCACCGGCCTCAACTACTGCGCCATCCATGATTTTGATTCTGGAATCAAAAGGAATCAGGTAGGTCTTGGACTCACCAGACTCATTATTGGTAATGACAATCTCACGTTTCTTCTTCATGTCATTAATGGTGGCAATGCCGCCGATCTCAGTAACGATTGCAAGACCCTTCGGCTTTCTTGCCTCAAAAAGCTCCTCGACACGAGGAAGACCCTGAGTAATATCTCCACCTGCTACACCACCGGAGTGGAAGGTTCTCATAGTCAGCTGGGTACCCGGTTCACCGATGGACTGTGCTGCGATGATACCAACGGTCTCACCAACCTGTACAGCCTCTCCGGTTGCCATGTTGGCACCGTAACACTTCGCACATACACCAATATGGGATTTACAGGTAAGAGCAGTACGGATCTTTACGCTATTCAGCGGATTTCCGTCCTTATCCACACCTTTGGATACGACTGCAGCCGCACGTTTCGGTGTGATCATATGGTTTGCTTTGACAATGATGTTACCATCTTTGTCGCAGATGTCATTGCATGCAAAACGTCCTGTGATACGTTCCTCCAGAGACTCAATCATTTCTTTTCCGTCAGTGAAAGCGGTAACTTCCATTCCCGGAATCTCGTCTTTGCCTTCTGCACAGTCTGTCTCACGGATAATCAGCTCCTGAGATACATCTACCAGTCGTCTGGTCAGATAACCGGAGTCAGCAGTACGAAGAGCGGTATCGGACATACCTTTACGTGCTCCATGAGCGGACATGAAGTACTCCAGTACGTCAAGACCTTCACGGAAGTTGGATGTGATAGGAAGCTCGATCGTATGTCCGGTCGTATCTGCCATCAATCCACGCATACCGGCCAGCTGTTTGATCTGTTTATCAGATCCACGCGCACCGGAATCAGCCATCATGAAGATGTTGTTGTATTTATCCAGACCATCCAACAGTGCTTTGGTAAGAACTGCGTCAGTCTCTTTCCAGGTTTCCACAACCTCTTTGTAACGCTCTTCCTCGGTAATCTTACCACGTTTGTAGTTACGGGTAATCTTATCAACGACTTCCTGCGCCTCTTTGATCAGCTGCGGTTTCTGCGGCGGTACAGTCATATCGGAAATGGATACGGTCATAGCCGCTCTGGTAGAATATTTGTATCCCATTGCTTTGATGTCATCCAGCACCTCTGCAGTTCTGGTTGCGCCATGGGTGTTAATTACTTTACCAAGAATCTGTTTCAGACCCTTCTTGCCTACGTGGAAGTCAACCTCCAGGCTCAGCTCATTGCCCGGAACTTTTCGGTCTACAAATCCCAGATCCTGCGGAAGAATCTCATTGAACAGGAAACGTCCAAGGGTAGATTCTACAGTACCGGTCATTACGCTGCCGTCAGGCATATTTTTGCTGACGCGTACTTTAATACGGCTCTGAAGTTTAATAACTCCATTCTCATATGCAAGAATTGCTTCATTCACACTCTTGAAGAATTTGCCTTCACCAATTTCTCCCGGTCTCTCCTGCGTCAGATAGTAGATACCAAGGACCATATCCTGTGAAGGAACAGCTACCGGACCACCGTCAGACGGTTTCAGCAGGTTGTTCGGAGAAAGCAGAAGGAACCGGCACTCTGCCTGTGCTTCTACGGACAGCGGCAGATGGACAGCCATCTGGTCTCCATCGAAGTCAGCATTGAACGCAGTACAAACAAGCGGATGAAGCTTGATTGCCTTACCTTCTACCAGGATCGGCTCAAATGCCTGGATACCCAGACGATGCAGTGTAGGAGCACGGTTCAGCATTACCGGATGCTCTTTGATGACGTCCTCAAGGACATCCCATACTTCCGGCTGAAGACGCTCAACCATCTTCTTAGCACTCTTAATATTATGAGCAGAGCCATTGGAAACCAGTTCTTTCATTACGAACGGTTTGAACAGCTCAATTGCCATCTCTTTCGGCAGACCACACTGATAAATCTTCAGTTCCGGTCCAACGACGATAACAGAACGTCCGGAGTAGTCAACACGTTTTCCCAGAAGGTTCTGACGGAAACGTCCGGATTTACCCTTCAGCATATCAGAGAGGGATTTCAGGGCTCTGTTTCCAGGTCCGGTAACAGGGCGTCCTCTTCTGCCGTTATCGATCAGTGCATCAACAGCCTCCTGAAGCATACGTTTCTCATTGCGAACGATGATATCCGGTGCTCCCAGATCCAGCAGTCTCTGCAGACGGTTATTTCTATTGATGATTCTTCTATACAGGTCGTTCAGGTCGGATGTAGCAAAACGTCCGCCGTCCAGCTGTACCATCGGACGAAGGTCAGGCGGGATAACCGGGATTACATCCATAATCATCCACTCCGGTTTGTTTCCGGATTCACGGAATGCCTCGACAACCTCAAGTCTCTTGATGATACGGGCACGTTTCTGTCCGGAAGCGGTCTTCAGACCTTCTTTCAGTTCCTTGGAATCTTTTTCAAGGTCAATGGACTGCAGAAGTTCCTTAATGGACTCTGCACCCATGCCTACGCGGAAAGCACCCGGTTCCGGATACTTTTCCTTCATATCCTGATAATCTTTTTCGGAAAGTACCTGCTTATACATAAGCTCCGTCTTTCCTGCATCGAGCACAATATAAGATGCAAAATACAGCACTTTCTCCAATGTTCTCGGGGAAAGGTCAAGGATCAGTCCCATACGGCTGGGAATTCCTTTGAAATACCAGATATGGGATACCGGTGCAGCCAGTTTGATATGGCCCATACGCTCACGACGCACGCTGGATTTGGTTACTTCCACACCACAGCGGTCGCATACGACACCTTTATATCTGATCTTCTTATATTTTCCGCAGTGACACTCCCAGTCCTTACTCGGTCCGAAGATTTTTTCGCAGTATAAACCATCTTTTTCCGGTTTCAGCGTACGATAGTTGATCGTCTCCGGCTTGGTTACTTCTCCATGAGACCATTCAAGAATAGTCTCCGGGGATGCCAGGCCAATTTTAATCGCATCAAAGCTCATTGGCTGATAGTTATCATTCTTCGTCATTTCCGGCATGAGCGGCACCTCCTTTATTCTTCAAAATCAATGTTGTCATCCATATCGGCGAGCTCGCTCTCATCGAAATCGTCGTCCTCTTCCGGTGAAACATCTACCAGTTCCTCTCCCTCAAACTCCTGTTTGCTGAAGCCATGGTTGCCGAAGGACTCATCTTCTCTGTTGAAGCGGCGTCCATCATCTTCCAAGATGGAACGAATATCTACATCACCGTAGTCACTGGTCTCTGCCAGTTCCACTTCCGTATTATCCTCACGCAGCACACGAACATCCAGACCAAGGGCCTGCAGCTCTTTTAAAAGTACCTTGAAGGATTCCGGAATTCCGGCCTCAGGAATATTTTCGCCTTTGATGATAGCCTCGTACGTCTTCACACGTCCGATAACATCATCGGATTTAACGGTCAGGATCTCCTGCAGGGTATAGGATGCACCATATGCCTCCAGAGCCCAAACCTCCATCTCTCCGAAACGCTGTCCACCGAACTGAGCTTTTCCACCCAGCGGCTGCTGCGTTACCAGGGAGTACGGTCCGGTAGAACGTGCATGGATCTTATCGTCTACCAGATGATGCAGCTTCAGATAATGCATGTGTCCGATCGTTACCGGGCTGTCGAAGTACTCACCGGTACGACCATCTCTCAGACGTACTTTACCATCTCTGGAAATCGGTACACCTTTCCATACTTTTCTGTGCTCTCTGTTCTTATCGAGATAATCTACAACCTCCGGAAGCAGATCTTCTCCATGTTTGCCTTTGAATGTCTCACCATTCCACGGTCTTCCGTCTGCGGTCTGATCAAGTTCCTTCTCTTTCCACTCTGCAGCCTCTGCATCATCGAAGGGAAGGTTTGCATAATCATTCGCAAGATCCAGGGTATCCATGATCTCGGACTCATTTGCGCCATCAAAAATCGGAGTAGCCACGTTGAAGCCCAGTGCCTTTGCAGCCAGACTCAGATGAATCTCCAGGACCTGACCGATATTCATACGGGACGGCACACCCAGCGGGTTCAGTACGATATCCAGCGGACGTCCGTTCGGCAGGAACGGCATATCCTCTACCGGAAGTACACGGGAAACAACACCCTTATTACCATGACGTCCTGCCATCTTATCTCCGACAGAGATTTTTCTCTTCTGAGCGATGTAAATGCGGACTGCCTGGTTTACACCCGGAGACAGCTCGTCTCCGTTTTCTCTGGTAAATACTTTGGCATCTACAACGACGCCATACTCACCATGAGGTACCTTCAGGGAAGTATCACGCACTTCTCGTGCCTTCTCACCGAAGATTGCGCGGAGCAAACGCTCCTCTGCGGTCAGCTCGGTCTCTCCCTTCGGAGTTACCTTACCTACCAGAATATCACCGGCACGAACCTCTGCACCGATACGGATGATACCTCTGTTATCCAGATCCTTCAGAGCATCATCACCAACTCCCGGAACATCTCTGGTAATCTCTTCCGGTCCAAGTTTGGTATCACGGGCTTCTGCCTCATATTCCTCAATATGAATAGATGTATAAACATCATCCATAACCAGTCGTTCACTTAAAAGAACAGCATCCTCGTAGTTATAACCTTCCCAGGTCATAAATCCGATCAGCGGGTTCTTACCAAGAGCAATCTCTCCACCAGATGTGGACGGTCCGTCAGCAATTACCTCACCAACCTCTACCCGGTCCCCCTTGAAGACGATCGGCCTCTGGTTGTAGCAGTTGCTCTGGTTACTGCGGGAGAATTTCGTCAGATGATATACATCACGCACACCATTATCCTGACGTACAACAATCTCATTGGAAACTGCACGTTCTACGATACCAGCGTTCTTTGCAACTACACAAACACCGGAGTCAACTGCAGTCTTCTCCTCCATACCGGTACCAACTGCCGGAGCTTCCGTCAGCATCAACGGAACGGCCTGACGCTGCATGTTGGATCCCATCAATGCACGGTTTGCGTCATCGTTCTGCAGGAACGGAATCAGTGCCGTAGCCACAGAGAATACCATCTTCGGAGATACGTCCATGTAATCAAACATGGTCTTATCATAAGCCTGGGTCTCATCAAGATAACGTCCGGATACATTATTTCTCACGAAATATCCGTTCTCATCCAGAGCCTCATTTGCCTGTGCTACATGGTAATTATCTTCTTCATCAGCGGTCATGTAGACAACTTCGTCGGTGACACGCGGATTCTTAGGATCTGATTTATCGATCTTACGGTACGGAGCCTCTACAAAGCCATACTCGTTGATTCTTGCATAGCATGCCAGAGAGTTGATCAGACCAATGTTCGGTCCCTCAGGAGTCTCAATCGGGCACATTCTTCCATAATGGGAATAATGTACGTCTCGAACCTCGAATCCTGCACGATCTCTGGACAGACCGCCCGGTCCCAATGCGGACAGACGTCTCTTATGGGTCAACTCACCCAACGGGTTGTTCTGATCCATGAACTGAGACAGCTGGGAAGATCCAAAGAACTCTTTCACTGCTGCGGTTACCGGTTTGATGTTGATCAGGGTCTGGGCGGAAATACTCTCCGGGTCCTGAGTGGTCATACGCTCGCGTACTACTCTCTCCAGACGGGAAAGACCAATACGATACTGGTTCTGAAGCAGCTCACCTACAGCACGGATACGACGGTTGCCCAGGTGGTCAATGTCATCCTTGCTTCCGATACCATACTCCAGATGCATGTTATAATTAATGGATGCCATAATGTCATCCTTGGTAATATGCTTCGGAATCAGCTCCGTGACGGAACGCTGGATTGCCTCTTTCAGTTCCTCTGCATCAGTATACTCATTCAGCAGTTTCTCCAGCGCCGGATAGTATACAGATTCTTTGATACCCAGTGCTTCCGGATCGCAATCCACATATTTGGTAATATCAACCATGCGGTTGGACAGTACTTTAATATTACGTCCCTCACCTTTTACCCAGATGAAAGGAACAGCGGAATCCTGCAGTTTTACTGCCAGTTCCATGTCGATCTTCTGATCTGCTTCTGCGATAATCTCGCCAGTAGACAGATCTACTACATCCTCAGCCAAAACCTGTCCACGGACACGGTTCTTCAGATGAAGCTTCTTATTGAACTTATAACGTCCGACTTTTGCCAAATCATAACGTCTCGGGTCAAAAAACATACCCGTAATCAGGCTCTCCGCACTCTCTACAGCCAGCGGCTCGCCCGGACGGATCTTCTTATACAGCTCCAGCAGACCTTCCTGATAACTCTCAGATGTATCTTTTGCCAGAGATGCCAAAATCTTCGGTTCCTCACCAAACAGTTCCAGAATCTCAGCATTCGTACCATAACCAAGTGCTCTGATCAGCACGGTGATCGGTACTTTACGGGTTCTGTCAACACGAACATAGAACACATCATTGGAGTCAGTCTCATACTCCAGCCATGCACCACGGTTCGGAATTACTGTACAGGAGAACAGAAGCTTACCTACTTTATCATGATCAATGCCATAGTAGATACCAGGGGAACGTACCAACTGGCTGACAATAACACGCTCTGCTCCGTTGATGACGAAGGTTCCCGTCTCAGTCATCAAAGGCAGGTCGCCCATGAAAATCTCATGCTCATTAATCTCATCTGTCTCTTTGTTATGAAGACGGACTCTGACTTTTAATGGTGCGGCATAAGTAGCGTCACGCTCTTTACACTCTTCGATGGTGTACTTCGCACCTTCCACATCAAGTACAAAGTTCGTGAACTCCAGGCTGAGCTTTCCGCTATAATCCGTAATCGGAGAAATATCGGCAAATGCTTCGCTTAATCCCTCATCCAGAAACCACTGGTAGGAATCTCTCTGGACTTCTATCAGGTTCGGCATTTCAACTACTTCTTTTTTTCTGGAATAACTCATTCGCAGATTTCTGCCGGACTTGGTAGGTTTGATTCTGTTCTTTTCCATTGACATTTCACCCCTTATATATTTTAATCACTGCATATTGCAAAAGGACCGCACGAATCACAGCAAGGATGAAAGCATACCTTACCACAATAGTGCATTTTCCATGTTATCATAAATATTTTTGGATGTCAATAAATAATTTTGGGATTTTCGCGGGATTTCCGCAGTTTTTGGGGACTTATTTTTGAAAAAGGAAGAAGGACACCGCAACCGCAGCATCCTTCTTTCGAATGTACAAACTCATTATTTAAGAGTAACTTTTGCACCCTCAGCCTCAAGTTTGGTTTTGATCTCCTCAGCCTCTGCTTTGGAAGCGCCCTCTTTGATTACCTTCGGAGCGCCATCAACTACGTCTTTAGCCTCTTTCAGACCAAGTCCGGTAGCTTCACGAACAACTTTGATAACTTTAACTTTGTTCGGACCAACCTCAGTCAGCTCTACGTCGAAGGAATCTTTCTCCTCAGCTGCTGCTGCGCCATCTCCAGCTGCTGCTACAACAACGCCAGCTGCTGCGGATACACCGAACTCCTCCTCACATGCTTTTACAAGATCATTCAGCTCTAATACGGTAAGCTCTTTGATTGCATCAATAAATTCTGCAGTAGTTAATTTTGCCATTTTTATTTACCTCCAATAATAATAATTGTATCATGCCGCTATGCGGCTTTTCCTATTGTAATAACGATTAAGCCTCTTTGCTCTCTGCGATCTGGTTGATAACGCGAGCGAAGTTTGTAATCGGGCTCTGGATGCTGCCAAGCAGCTTTCCAAGAAGTACTTCTCTGGACGGAACGTTTGCGATTGCAGCCATTCCCTTTGCATCGTAGTAGTTACCCTCTACGACACCAGCTTTGATCTCAAGCTTCTCTGCTTTCTTTGCAAAGTTAGCAACGATTCTTGCCGGAGCAGTCGCATCAGTTTTAGAGATAGCGATTGCAGACGGTCCTTCGAGATGCTGAGACAGCGGCTCGAACTCGGTTCCTTTGATTGCAAAGTTCAGCATGGTGTTTTTGTAAACCTTGTAAACGATTCCTTCTTCTCTCATCTGTTTACGAAGCTGTGTATCCTGCTCTACAGTCAGACCGCAATGGTCAACCAGAACAACACCAGCTGCACCTTCCAGATTTGCAGAGATCTCGTCTACAACCGGTTTTTTCAGTTCAACTTTTGCCATGAATGGTTTCCTCCTTATAGATTTTTAAGAGAGATAACCTTCCCAGTGGTAAGGATTAAAAAACCCTCTGTGCCGCAGACACAGAGGGTTTGTAAGTCATTCTTAATCGAACGCTTTCCTCGGCAGGCGGTTTCCTCTTATGCCTCACGGCACCTGCTGTCTTCGGGCAGTCATCTTCAACTGTTATAAAATATCACAATATATAGTGGATGTCAACACCCTTTTTCACTCGCCGTGATTAAGCAAGCTTTAACGGGTTAACCTTTACGCCAGGTCCCATGGTCGGAGTAATGGTGATACTCTTCAGATACTGACCTTTAACAGCTGCAGGTCTTACTTTGTTGATAGCATCCATAAGCGTCTGGAAGTTGTCCGCTAACTGCTCCTCGGTGAAAGAAGCTTTTCCGATCGGCACGTGGATAATATTGGTCTTATCCAGTCTGTACTCGATCTTACCGGCTTTAATATCATTGACTGCTTTGGTAACATCCATGGTTACGGTACCAGCCTTCGGGTTCGGCATTAAGCCCTTCGGTCCAAGTACACGTCCCAGACGTCCAACAACACCCATCATATCCGGAGTTGCAACGACTACATCGAAATCGAACCATCCGCCCTGGATCTTCGGAACAAGTTCCTCAGCTCCAACGAACTCAGCGCCTGCTGCCAGTGCCTCGTCAGCTTTTGCGTTCTTAGCGAATACAAGTACACGAACCTGTTTACCAGTTCCGTGCGGAAGTACAACAGCGCCACGGATCTGCTGATCTGCATGACGTCCGTCGCATCCGGTTCTGATGTGAGCTTCGATGGTCTCGTCAAATTTTGCGGTTGCCAGTTTCTTTACGATGGCAACTGCCTCGTCTCTGTCATACTGAGTCTGCTTGTCGTATAATTTAGCAGCCTCAACATATTTCTTACCATGTTTCATAATTCATTAACCTCCTGGTGGTAATTGCGGGAATTTCCCTCCCACGTCTGTTCATCTGCAACAGTTTTTAGTCGTCAACTACGGTGATACCCATACTTCTTGCAGTACCTGCGATCATGCTGATAGCTGCGTCAAGGCCTCCTGCGGTCAGATCCGGCATTTTCAGTTCAGCGATTTTCTGAACTTCAGATCTCTTGATCGTAGCAACCTTGTCTTTTTTGGAGTTAGCAGAAGCGGTTTTCAGTCCGCATGCTTTTTTCAGTAAAACTGCTGCCGGCGGAGTCTTGGTAATGAAGCTGAAGCTTCTGTCTGCATAAACAGTAATGACTACCGGAATAATCATATCGCCCTGATCTGCGGTTCTTGCGTTAAACTCTTTTGTAAACTGTACAATGTTAACGCCGTGCTGACCAAGAGCCGGTCCTACTGGGGGAGCCGGTGTTGCCTTTCCAGCAGGAATCTGTAATTTGATGTAACCTGTAACTTTCTTTGCCATAATTAGGCACCTCCTTGTGGTGATGGCGGGAATTTCCCTCCCACGATCCGCGATCTACAGTTTTTCACGAACCATTTACATCTTCTTAATTTCTGTGAAACTTATTTCTACCGGTGTTTCACGACCGAACAGGTCGACGTTGATCGTCACACTCTGTTTGTTCTCATTGATGGCCTGGATGACTCCAACAGTATCCTTCCATACGCCACCCGTAACAACTACATTGTCACCTTCCGCAAAATCAATTTGCACGGAATCCGATTGAACCCCAAGCGGTCTCATTTCCTCTTCCGTAAGCGGAACTGGTTTGGATCCCGGTCCAACGAAGCCGGTCACGCCTCTGGTATTGCGAACTACATACCAGGTATCGTCGTTCATGACCATGTTGATCAGAACGTATCCCGGAAACATCTTTTTCTGGACCTGACGGCTTGCACCATCCTTCAATTCAACCACGTCCTGCATCGGAACCCTGACCTCAAGGATCTGATCCTCAAGATGTCTGTTTTCAATGGTTTTCTCAATATTAGCCTTTACCTTATTCTCATATCCTGAGTAGGTATGGACTACATACCAGTTTGTCTCTGACATACAATCACCTTTCTAATTATAAAGTCAACAGCCGGTCAATTCCAAAGGTCATGACCATATCCAGTATTTTAATAATGAGAGCCAAAGCAACAGAAACGCTGACTACCGCAATGGTCTGTTTCGTAAGTGATTTTTGGTCTGGCCACACAATTTTCTTGAACTCGGCTTTCATGCCTTTGAACCAGCTTGTCTTCTGGGCCTTCGGGGCATTCTTCGTTTCTCCCATCTTGTCACTTCCTTTACCTTTGGGGCAGATTACTTCGTCTCCTTATGAAGAGTATGTCTCTTGCAGAAACGACAGTACTTCTTGGTTTCCATTCTGTCCGGGTGATTCTTCTTTTCTTTGGTCATGTTGTAGTTACGCTGTTTGCACTCCGTACATGCCAATGTGATCTTTACGCGCACAACTTTCCACCTCGCTTTTTATACTTTTTTGTCTGATGGTCCTGCGAAAACCATCAATTTTAGGCATAAAAAAAAAGCCTAAACTTCCATTCGCTTGTCTACTATAACACAGACTCGCATATGCCGTCAAGGATTTTTTCTATTAAAATGCACTTTGCCATTTTCGTTTTTATTGATAACTTTTATCATCAGCGTTTGTTCTAATTGACTAACCGGTATTTTCTCACTATGATGGATGATAAACCAAAACGGTTGAAAACAGTCACTGCTATATTAATAAGATAACACAGGAGGAACAAATTATGTTAGACATTTCCAAAATGAAAAAACTCGGACTTTTCGCAGGTGGCGTTCTTTTCGGAACTGCTGGCATCCAGGTGCTTTCCAGCAAAGATGCGCGTAAAGTATATACCAATTGCACCGCTGCTGTTCTTCGTGCAAAAGAATGCGTGATGAAGACTGCTACTACTGTTCAGGAGAATGCAGAAGACATTCTTGCAGAAGCAAAACAGATCAACGAGGACAGAGCAACACGGGAAGCTGCATGTGTACAGGAAGCTGAGACTGCAGAAGACGCAGAATAATCTGTATTCATATGGACGGAGCTGCCTGACAGCTCCGTCTTTTATTGGAGGAAAACATGAAATTCATTATAAAACACGACATCAGGGGCCGTCTTCGTATTCATATGGTACAGTCCCGCATGTCTTATGAAGAAGCAGATACGCTTCTTTATTATATAGAGAATCTTTCAGGTGTCACTTCCGCCAAAGTATTTGAGCGGACCTGTGATGCTTCCATTTCTTATAAAGGAGAACGTGAAACACTGCTGCAGGCGCTGCGTATTTTCCAGTATCAGACAACGGATGTTCCGGCTGATCTCCTTGCGCATTCCGGAAGAGAATTGAACAGCACCTATCAGGAGAAACTGATGCAGAAGGTTGTCCTGCGGGCAGGAAGCAAACTCTTCCTTCCTTATCCGATTCAGGCCGCTTACGCAGCATTCAAATCTGTCCATTATATATGGAAAGGGCTCAAATGTCTGGCTCACAAAAAGCTGGAAGTAGAAGTTCTGGATGCAACCGCCATCGGTGTTTCCGTTTTCCGCGCCGACTTTACCACAGCAAGCTCTATTATGTTTCTGTTGGGAATCGGCGAACTTCTGGAAGAGTGGACTCATAAGAAATCCGTAGATGATCTGGCAAGAAGCATGTCCCTGAACGTCAGCAAGGTATGGCTCAAAAAAGATGATCAGGAAATCCTGGTCTCTGCAAGAGAGATCAAACCAGGTGATGAAGTCATCGTCCGCATGGGCAATGTCATCCCGTTTGACGGCATCGTATGCGACGGCGAGGCAACGGTCAACCAGGCTTCCCTCACTGGAGAATCCGAACCGGTCAGAAAAGATCACGGAACTTACGTTTACGCAGGAACCGTATTGGAAGAGGGAGAACTGACCATTCAGGTCAAAGCCGTTTCCGGCTCCACCAGATTTGAAAAGATTGTAACCATGATCGAGGATTCTGAAAAACTGAAATCCGGCGTAGAGAGCAAGGCCGAGTCTTTGGCTGACCGGCTGGTTCCTTACACCTTAGGCGGTACCGCACTCACCTGGCTGCTTACGAGAAATACCACGAAAGCACTGGCTGTCCTGATGGTTGACTTCTCCTGCGCACTGAAGCTGGCTATGCCGATCTCCGTTTTGTCCGCCATCCGCGAAGCCCAGACCCATCACATTACCGTGAAGGGAGGAAAGTTTTTGGAAGCTGTAGCATCTGCCGATACCATTGTTTTCGACAAGACCGGCACTCTGACTAAGGCCAAACCAACGGTCAAGGATGTAGTCGTTTTTAACGGAAGCAGCAAAGAAGAGATGCTTCGAATCGCCGCCTGCCTGGAGGAGCATTTCCCCCATTCCATGGCAAAAGCAGTTGTTACTGCAGCAAAACAGCGCTCTCTCGACCATGAAGAGATGCATTCCAAAGTCAATTACATTGTTGCTCACGGAATCTCTTCTTCCATCAACGACCACAAGGTCATCATCGGAAGTTATCACTTTGTATTCGAGGACGAAGGATGCCATATTCCCGAAGATCAGATGGATAAGTTTGAGAATCTTCCTACGGAATACTCTCATCTTTATATGGCTATTGATAATAAGCTGGCCGCTGTCATCTGCATTGAAGATCCCCTTCGTCCGGAGGCTGCCGCTGCCATCCGCGCACTGAAAGCCGCAGGCATCAAACATGTGGTTATGATGACCGGAGACAGCGAACGCACTGCCGCTGCTATTGCAAAACGGGTGGGTGTTGACGAATATTACTCTGAGGTACTGCCGGAAGATAAGGCAAATTATATTGAGCGCCAGAAGGCAAAAGGAAGCAAAGTCATCATGGTTGGTGATGGAATTAACGATTCCCCTGCTCTGTCAGCAGCCGATGCCGGCGTAGCTGTCAGCGACGGTGCAGAGATTGCCAGAGAAATCGCAGACATCACTGTGGCATCTGACGACCTATATCAGTTGGTAATTCTGAAGAGCTTAAGCAACCGCCTGATGAAACGAATCCAGCGCAACTATCGAACTATCGTAGGATTCAATACCGGACTGATTGGGCTGGGTGTTGCAGGCATTCTGCAGCCAACCACCTCCGCACTGTTTCATAATACTTCCACCCTGTTAATCAGTTTGAACAATATGAAGCCGCTTCTCCATGAAGAAGTTGAACTTTAACTTTGATCGATAACCTTAAAAGGCTCCGGAAAATCTCCGGAGCCTTTTACATCTGTATTGATTTTACTGTTCCATCTGTCTTCCCAGAAATGCAGCTGCTGTAGCTGCCAGTTTCTGTTCCGTCTCTCCCATCTTTGCCTTCGCATCTTTTGCATACAGCATCACAGATCCTATAGCATCACCCTCACAGATAACAGAAACCAGCGTCTGTGCTCCTGTTTCTTCCTTCCGGTCCGCAACAATGGGAATAAAGTTCTTCTCACCAGCAAGAGCCTGTACCATTTCGCGGTTCTGAATAACCGCTTCCAGCTCCGGACTGATTCCTTTTCCCAGATAATCTTTCTTACTGCCGCCCGCACAGGCAATCACGCTGTCACGATCTGTCACAAAAACGGTATATCCCGTAGTCTGTGCCAGACTGTCTGCATACTGCTGCGCAAATGTGCCAAGTTCCCCGATCGGAGAATATTTTTTCAGAATGATCTCACCTTCCCGGTCCGTAAAGATCTCCAGCGGATCTCCTTCCCGGATTCTGAGAGTTCGCCGGATTTCCTTCGGCACTACCACTCTTCCCAGATCATCTATCCGCCTTACAATTCCAGTTGCTTTCATATCATGCTCCTCCAATGTTTCAAATTCAGTCCATCATTTGTTTCCCTAGTCTGTCTATATCTAGTATTTGTAAGATCTGGATTTATATGCATCCGGATCTTCATCTTGTCATGCCCTGCAGGCTTTGAAAACGTAAGTCTTCATTGTTCAGTTTTCTCATAACACTTCGGCAGGATAGATCTGCTGTTTTATTCTCCCGGATGCATTTCGTTCAGAAGTTTTGTCTTCATGGCATACAGTCGGTCGGAAAGATCCACATAAACCTCGTGAGGATTTACCAGTCGTCTGGTCTCGTCCCACAGTGTCTCCTGTTCTTTCTTGCAGAACTCCCGGATCTCCATCACAGACGGAGACTGATAAATACACTCGCCTTTATCAAACACTTTCACCATAAGTTCTTTCATGGTGTATGTGCCGCCCTTCAGGTGGGTCTTCTTCCAGGTGGCCTGCGGATCAAAGAGCACCAGATCTTTTGACTCATCAAACACATCATCCACCAAGGAAATGAGATCTGCTTTCAGTTTACCGTTTGTTTTTTCATAAATACGGTATACAGTCTTATTTCCCGGATTGGTGATTTTTTCGGTATTCTCGGATAATTTGATCTTTGGAACAAACTCACCATCACCAGTCTTCACAGCGGCCAGCTTGTACACACCACCAAATGCCGGACAGTCTTTGGAGGTAATGAGATTCGTTCCTACTCCCCAGGAAGTAATCGCTGCCCCCTGACTCTTCAGGCTGTCAATAAGATATTCATCCAGATCACTGGAAGCTGCAATCACTGCGTCCTCAAATCCGGCTGCATCCAGCATCTTCCGCGCTTCTTTGGAAAGATATGCCAGATCACCGCTGTCCAGTCGAATTCCGTAACGTCCGCTTAATTTACCTGTTTCCTGCATTTCCTTAAATACACGAATCGCATTCGGCACACCGGATTTCAGCGTATCGTAGGTGTCTACCAGAAGAGTACATGCACCGGGATACAGTTCTGCATAAGTCTTGAATGCCGTATACTCATCCGGAAAACTCATAATCCAACTGTGTGCATGGGTTCCAAGCACCGGTACGTCAAACATTTTACCAGTCAGTACGTTGGAAGTTCCAATACATCCACCTATAACAGCTGCTCTTGCACCATAGGTTCCGGCATCCGGTCCCTGCGCTCTTCTCAAGCCGAACTCCATGATTCCGTCACCGCGGGCTGCATTGACAACTCTGGCCGCTTTGGTGGCGATCAGGCTCTGATGATTGATAATATTCAGGATCGCAGTCTCTACCAGCTGTGCTTCCATAATCGGAGCAATGACTTTCACCAGTGGCTCTCTCGGAAATACAACTGTTCCTTCCGGAATTGCATAAATATCACCACTGAAATGAAAATCTGCCAGATATGACAAGAATTCATCATCAAAGATTTCCAGGCTCCTCAGATAATCAAGATCATCCTTCTCAAACCGAAGATTCTTAATATAATCAATCATCTGGTCCAGACCTGCCGCAATGGCGAATCCATTTCCACAGGGATTGTTCCGGTAGAAAACGTCAAAAATAACAGTTTCCTGTACCGGATTCTTCAAATATCCCTGCATCATGGTCAATTCGTACAGATCAGTTAACAGTGTCAGATTCTGTGTTGTACTCATGATAATTTCCCCTTATATCACGCACCTTCTACTGTGCGTTTTCTTCTGCTTCCTCAGATTCTGCACCGTCTGCAGAACCGTCCGTAGTATCTGCATTTTCATCGGTTTCCTCTGCTGCATCTGTAGTATCTGCTGTCTTCTGCGTAAATACACGCTCAAAGGTCAGTTTCTCCAGTGCCTTATCATTGGTGGTTATCGTTGCGCCTTCCTTCAGAGAATCCACCCATGCTGTATACGCATCCTTCTCTCGCTGGCTTAAAATCACCTGCTTATGACTGTCCGTTGCTTCTCTGTCGAAGGTAGAATCCATACGTACCAGATAATAAGCATTGTCACCTTCAATGATATCTGCATATTCTCCGTCAGACAATGTCTCTGCTGCCGCTTTTACATCTTCATTCAGATTCTCATCATCTGCACCGTAGCTGGTGGTGACGGCACTTAAATCATGATTTTTAGCTGCCGCATCCAGATCACCATCTGAGCCTGCCTCGTCACGGATTTGATTCAGAGTCTCTTTCTTCGCCGCCAGTTCTTCCTCTGTCAGATCTACCGTATCTCCATTCTCATCTGCAGTTCCGTTGGTCGAAGCACGTACGTAGGTAATTGTCTTCTGTGCTGCTTCTTCATCCGTCACATTGGTGTCGATGGTTGCCGCACGATTCTGATATGCTTTATTTTGCAATGCCATCAGTTCCAACACATGAGCAACCGTTTCTTTGTCTGCAGACATCGCCTCCAGTGTCTTGCTGTCGTTAGCTGCCAGAAAAGCATCTGCTGCTGTAGCTGCAGCATCCTTGTCCTCATCCGTAAGGGAAATACCCAGATCGTCTGCATGGGCCTCAACCAGATAGTATTCTTCCAGCGTCTGCATTACGGTATCCTTTACAGTCTCACCATAAATACTTCCAGTTCCCATAAGATCCTTGTTCATAAAATCCTCGCCAAAATATCCGCTGTACATAGCCATCTGGGTCTGCTGGTAGCGAAGATAAAAATTCACTTCTCCCAGCGGAATGGATACTCCATCCACATTTGCTGCCTCTGCGGAATTATCTACACTGTTTCCGACGGAGCAACCGGTCAGTGCCATGGTCATCGCGGACATCAGTGCAATGAGGCACACGGTTCTCTTTTTCATATTATATATCCTCCTAAATCCGTGTTTTCCTATGATTATATGCTTTTTCCAGTGTTAAAGCAACTCTTTTAATACTTCCTTCACAATTACAGTGTCCATGACATCCTGATGAAGTTCAATAGAAGCTTTCTCTTTCCATCCCTGATAAATCTCACTGCAATAGGATTCTTTTTCCTGCTCCGTCAGATACTCCTTCCAGTATTCCGTACCGTCTGCATCGTTATCACTGGTATGCTGTACTAGAAACCAGCCCTCCTCGGTTTCCACCGGATCAGAGATTTCTCCCACTTCCAGCGCTCTCGCCGCATCCAGCATCAATGGCTCCTGGCCATCCCCTTCATTGGTATTTCCCATACTGGATTCGATAGGTGTGAGACCTTCCGCTTCCGCTGATATTTTCAGGCTCCCTGTCTGTCTTGACTCTTCTGCCAAAGAATAAGCCAGTGCCGTACGTCTTGCTACCTCCTCCTCTGAAAATGGCGTGACGGTTCCCTCCTCATCCCTCAGTCCCGTAGTAGAAATCAATACATAACAGATACCTTCCCGATGATAATCTTCCTCTTTTAATTCTGGTTCATAATTCTCTGCAATGACCTCTGCTACTTTCTCTGAAAGACGAGTTTCAGCAAGCTTTTCTTTTACAAAATTCTCGTCCGCACCGGCAAATTCCAACAGCTTTTCATGATAATTTTCCATGAAATCTTTTGCCCGTGCCAGGATCTCCGTCTCATCCGCATCGGTAAGTGCCGCACCATATTCTTCCGCATGTTGGTTCATCAGATGAATCTGCACAATGGTATCCAGCACCTGCTCTTTCAGATTGTCTGCCAGGGTTGTTCCATCATCGGACACTTCCTGGCTCCACATGTCATCCCCGGCTTCTTCCAGATCATCCTTTTCCCAGATCATCTGATTCATCCGAATATAAAAATTCCACTCCCTGAGGCTGATCTCTTCTCCATTGATGGTAAATGCCGTCTGTTCCGCGTTATTTTCGGTGGCGGATGCCGATCCGCAGCCGCCCAGAAAAAGTGTCATACCTATAAATGCTGCAATCAGTCTTTTCATTTGGCCTCCTGTTCCTTCAGCAGTTCCATTTCCGCGAGTACCTCACCAGTGATTTCCAACAGGGAACCGGAAAATCTCCGTCTGCCGCCTTTTAACTGGCAGACAAACTGGGGCGGGTCTGTTTTACGGAAGGTCATGTTGCCGCCCATACGTTCCAAAAGCTCTGGAATCCGTTCCACACGGATCTTTGCTTTTTCATACATGGTCAGAGTCACGCGGTCAGGGCGGGTCTGCACTTCCTTAATATAAAGGCTGTGAGCTCTCCCCCGAAGAAGAGTAATCGCCAGAAGATTCATAACCGCAGTCGGCGGTTCTCCGAAACGATCAATCAGCTCTTCCAGCATATCATCCTTTTCTTCTTCCCCTTCAATGGCCGCGATCCGCCGGTAAATATCCAGCTTCAGCGCTTCATTTTTAATGTAAGAATCAGGAATAAATGCATCGATCTGAATATCCGCTACCGTCTCGAAATCGTCCTCATCCACAGCCTTATTGCCCTTTAACCTCAGAACTGCTTCATTTAACATTTTACAATATAGATTATAACCTACTGCCTGCATGTGTCCATGCTGCCGCTGACCCAGAAGTGTGCCGACGCCGCGAATCTCCATGTCACGCATGGCAATCTTGAAGCCACTTCCCAAATCAGAATATTCTCTGATGGCATGAAGACGCTTTTCTGCCACCTCTTTGAGCATCTTGTCTCTCTTATACATGAGAAATGCATAGGCTGTCCGGTTAGAACGGCCCACACGGCCTCTCAGCTGATACAACTGAGAAAGTCCCATGTTATCTGCATCGTGGATAATAATGGTATTTACATTGGAAATATCCATCCCGGTCTCGATGATGGTCGTCGCCACCAACACATCAATCTCTCCCTGAATGAAATCATACATAATCCGCTCCAGCTCATGTTCCTTCATCTGGCCGTGGGCAAACGCCACATTTGCCTCTGGTACCAGCGCCTGGATTCTGGCTGCAGTTTCTGCTATTGTTTCTACCCGGTTATAGACATAATATACCTGTCCTTCCCTGGCCAGCTCTCGGTGAATGGCTGCCCGTACCATCTCTTCATCATATTCACAAACATAGGTCTGGATGGGCATACGGTCCATGGGCGGTTCTTCCAGCACACTCATATCCCGAATTCCCGCAAGGCTCATGTGAAGGGTGCGGGGAATGGGCGTCGCTGTCAGGGTCAGTACATCGATATTGGTACGAAGCTTCTTGATCTTCTCCTTATCTGCTACACCGAATCGCTGTTCCTCGTCGATAATCAGAAGTCCCAGATCCTTGTATTCCACATCTTTGGAAAGCACCCGGTGGGTTCCAATGACAATGTCCACCAGACCCTTTTTCAAATCCTCTATGGTCTTCTTCTGTTGGGCTGGAGTCCGAAAACGGCAGAGAAGATCTACCCGCACCGGGAATTCCTTCATACGCTGAACAAAGGTATTATAATGCTGTTGGGCCAGAATAGTCGTTGGCACCAGATATACCACCTGGCGGCTTTCCTGCACTGCTTTGAACGCTGTACGAATTGCCACTTCCGTTTTTCCATAGCCTACGTCGCCGCAGACCAGACGGTCCATGATTTTCTCACTTTCCATATCATTTTTCGCATCCTGAATGGCACGCTGCTGATCTTCTGTCTCCTCATAAGGGAACAGTTCTTCAAACTCCCGCTGCCACACGGTATCCGGACCGTATACATAACCCTTCTCTGCCTGACGTGCCGCATAAAGTTCCACCAGATCTTTTGCAACTTCCTGTACAGCACCTTTTACTTTTGTCCGGGTCTTCTTCCAGTCTGCACCTCCAAGAGTATTAAGTCTCGGTGTCTTATTCGCCTCGGAGCTGCTATATTTCTGGATGGCATCCAGCTGGGTTGCCAGTATATAAAGGAAGGAACCCTTACTGTACTCGATTTTCATATAGTCCTTTACCGTGTGATCAACCTCGATTTTCTCGATACCGCGGTAAATGCCGAGACCATGATTTTCATGGACTACATAATCACCAACAGAAAGATCCGTAAAGCTTGCAATCTTCCGTCCTTCATAGGCCCGACGTTTTTTTCGGGCTTTTTTCTTTTCCTGACCAAAGACATCCGTCTCAGAAATCACGGCAAACCGAATGAGGGGATACTCGTATCCCCTCTTTACATTTCCATGGACTACCATGATCTCACCAGGCTGTACTACCCGCTCCGGATCCTCACTGTAAAATCCATTCAGATCTTCCTTTAAGAGGTCTTCTGCCAGTCGGCGCCCTCTGGTCCTAGATGCACAGAGCAGAATCACCCGGTACTTTTCCTTCTTCCAGCGTTTTAAGTCCTTGACCAGAAGTTCAAAATGATTGTTATAGGGTTGGACAGAACGGGTATCCATGCTGAACCGGTTATGAAATTCCAGCCGTCTTTCCGGCGTTTCCAATGTTCCCAATGCTGCTCCCCGCACATGATTGAGCCGGTGAATCATTTCTGCACAGGTGAAGATCTCTTTGGGCTGATTCTTGGGAATCTCGCCTTTTTCCATGCGGTTTTCATAATTTTGCAGATACTCTTTTTCTACAGTTTCGCCCCGCTCCAGCAGGCGGCCTCCCTCATCCAGAAAGACAAGAGAAGGAAAAAATTTCACATAATCAAGGAGGCTCACACCCTCGCAGTGTTGTTCCTCCGGGTTCAGCTCTGCCGCCGGATAGAGAGTCAGTTCATCCAGATTTTCCAGCGAGCGCTGGCTCTCCGCATCAAAGCTTCGGATAGAATCTACCTCGTCGTCCCACAGCTCCACGCGAACCGGGTACTCTTCTGTCAACGGATAAATATCAATGATGCCGCCGCGGATAGCAAACTGTCCCGGCATCTCCACTTGTCCGACCCGTTCATATCCCATACGAACCAGACGCAGTTTTACCGCTTCCGTCTCCAGTATACTGCCAACACCGATGTTCATGACAAAGCTTCTTAATTTTTCCAGTGGAAGCAACGGATCCATACAGCCATCCAGGGTCGTGACGATGACCGCCTCACCTTTTTCCAGCAGGCGGCTCACTGCCATCACCCGCTGCCGCAGCAATTCATTTCCCTGAATATCCGCATGAAAGAAAAGGAAATCCTTCGCCGGATAATAAAAGACCTCTTCTTTCAGTGTCTGATATTCCTCAAAAATTTCCTTTGCTTTTAACTCGCTGTAGGTAAGGATCAGCTTCACCGGGTAATCCCGGCCAAGTCCGTACATCAGATGGGTTTTCTGGGAATCCACGCAGCCGGTAATCAACTGCAGCCCTCCCTCTTTCTTCATCGCCTCCCTGATCTGATCGAAGGCTTCCATCTGAAGCAGCGGTTCATAAAATGTGTTCATGAAATCCCCCTAATTACCTATTAAAATCGTTCATTGCTTTCTCCGGTCCGTCGGTCAGCATAACTGCAGCTGCCTCCACGGCCCGCTCCCAGGATTCTTTCACCAGCACTTCGTCTTCCTTCGAAAATCCGCTCAGTACATAGTCTGCCAGATCCCATCCTTCCGGCTTCTCTCCCACACCCACACGGATCCGCGGGAATACCTGAGTCCCCAGATGCTGAATGATATTTTTAATGCCGTTGTGTCCTCCTGCACTTCCTTTTTTTCGAATCCGCAAATGACCAGGGGGCAGAGAAATATCATCATAAATAACAATGAATTCCGTCTCCGGGTCAATTTTATAAAAATCTACTGCATCCCGGATGCTCTCCCCGCTCAAGTTCATAAAGGTCTGGGGCTTTAAAAGAAGCACCTTCACCCCCTCAATGATACCGGTTCCGCAGATAGCTTTGTGCTTTTTCTGGTTCATTTCTATATGATATTTATCGGCCAGCAGATCAATGACCTGAAAGCCCATATTATGTTTGGTCTTCTCGTATTTTCCGCCTGGATTTCCCAGACCTGCAATAATATACATGATTCACTCCTCAGTTTTTCCTTATTATCCTTCGATCATTCCTGAAATCACATCCCTGGAAAGATCCTCTCCAATGACGATCAACACCTGCTGCCCCGCCGTCACCGGACCAACCGTCATACTGCGGGGAGTGGCATTTAACTCCATCCACTGTTCCTCCTGCTGCCAGAATCCTTTTACTCGAAGAACTTCTCCCGCTTCTGTCGATGCAAATAGCTGCTCCACGATTTTTTTAAGCTTTTTTTCATCCATCTGTAAGTTCAAAAAACTCAGAGAGGAAAATACTGCTTCCTTCTGAAATCCCAGTTTTGCAAAGTCCTCCATCACATAGCCGGAATTTTTAATTTGCTCAAAATCCACATCTGTCAGATGATCCCAGTCTTTGCTTATGATCTCCTGCCCAAACCGACGGCTGCATTTCACCAGCTCCATGGAACGATTGATATGAGCAACCGTCTCTTTCTGCTGTGTCTCAGATACCAGCTGGCTTCTGCTCAGGATCACACAGCCTGCATCTGCCACTTCCGATGCCAGTAAATATTCCTCGTCTCTGGAAAGTTCCGATTCCAGTCCTGCATCCACCACCGCAATGACGCTGCCGATTTCATACCACTGATCCAGTGGTTCCTCCCGAAGCGCATCAAAGAACTCGTCCACATCAAAGATGCCGGACGGTTCCACTAAGACACGGTCATAACCGCACATTCCCATGGCAATGAGTTTTGTCTTAAATCTCCTCCGGTGGCAGTCTGCATCACATCCGCCGGAAACCATCTCAAGCTCACAATGGTCTCCTTCCAGATCCTTTAACATCATCATATCCACATTCACTGCGCCAAAATCATTTTCCAGAATTCCGATATTCTGGCCCTGATCCAGAAGATAGCGGGCATATTTTTTCAAGAAAGTGGTCTTACCGGCTCCTAAGAATCCGGTAATCAGATCAATCTTAATCATGGCTGTTCCTCTTCCTACTTATGCATCAGACCTGGAGTAAGCATTCTTCATCTGATTGCTCAGTTCATAGAGCACTTTATTCAGCGTGGACGCTGTCTCTTTTTTGAGCATCTCCGCAATCTTCTGATTTGCCTCTGCCTTCAGCTTCATCTGCTTTGCCGGATCCTGTTCCTGCTCAAGCAGTTCGTCATATTCATTGATCAGCGCGTGGCCTTTTGCCATGACGTTCTCCTGATACCGCTCAATATGGAAAATGGAAGTGCGGTAAGACGCATCTGCCATGGCCGCAATCATTCGGCTGCACCAGTAAAGGTTATCGGTGGAAACCTCTGCCGTCGTATTGGACAGATAATCCGGCGTCTCCTCCACATCTGCATAGAAGGGTGCCAGTACATTAAATGCATTGGAGGCAAATGCCACCCACTCGATGGTGCTGTGATATTTCTTCTGATCCGGACGCATCTGAATGACAGACACAAAGTCGTTCCTGTTAATACCGATAGAACGGTAAGCGCCCTTCATGGTTTTGTCGCCATAAGGGGCATAGGGATCATAGGGAGTTCCCTGAAAATGAGAAGACAGCACGTATTTTACGTCCTCCACGGTAATTTTCTTCTCCGGCACCATGCACCAGGGCAGATCGTCAGATACCGGTGTATACTCTGCATCCGGACCGTCCCAGTTCCAGGTCGTCGGATTCAGATAACGCTCCATGAACCAGGCACGGGGTGTATTGTAAACATGGTCTGCATCATCATGGCTTCCAAAGGCGTCTCTCGGATTGAGCATGCCATCCTGGGACAGATCCAGATGGTATTTCCGGATAAATTCTCTCATGTCTGCGGAACACAGATGCTCCTTCTGCGCACCGAAGGCATCCTCCAGATCGAAAGCATCAATGCCCAGCTGGTTCGGCATCACCACATACACCTCATCCGGCACTTTTCTCGCAATCCAGTGATGTCCTCCAATGGTCTCCAGCCACCAGATTTCGTCCTGATCCTGGAACGCAATGCCGTTCATTTCATAAGTTCCGTACTGCTCCAGCAGACTTCCCAGACGCTGCACACCTTCCCGTGCGCTGTGAATGTAGGGAAGTACCAGATATACAATATCTTCCTCACCGATGCCGCCTTCTACCAGCGGATCTGCTCCTAGCACCCTTGGATTGGATGTAATGGTCTCTGTGGCGGTCATTCCTACATGGGCTTCATTGACACCGCTGGCTGCCCAGATGCCTTCTCCTTCCAGCGCATTGGGCATGGAAGTGTAGCGCATAGGATGTTCCGGCAGCGGAATCTCCACATGAGAAATCACAGATTTATAATGTTTCTGCTGCTCCTCTGGATGAACTACCACGAATTTCTTCGGAGTAAATCTTCCGGAACAGGAATCGTCATTTCTGGCAATCATGGTAGAGCCATCATAAGAGGCATTTTTTCCAATTAATATAGTAGTACAAGGCATAGTTTCTGCCCTCCTTTTCTTCTTATGCTCCTATCATACAACATTTTTCCATTTCCGGCACCTGTTGTTTTTCTACAGATTTGTTTTCTGCGGAAGATCTGCCTCGAAGATCAAAGGTCTCCTGTGGGAAGGCGATGGTTTCCTGCTCCTTTACAAACGTGTAGAATCCGAGCATTTCACATGGCCGCGGTCATCCGATGATCTCAGATCCATGTCTGCAGAACAGTTCCACTGGCCGATGTCGTGCCCGTCTCCGTACGGACATTTTTCAATTCAAGAGAACGCCGCAGACGGTCTTTCCTATAAAGTGAAAAAAGCACCAACCATTTCTGATTGATGCTTTCAAATTATTTTGTACCACTTGTGTATCATCATCCGGAATATATAGAACAAGATAATTGTCTACTGGCGCTACACGTAGCCCTCGACTTTTCCATGGTTCCAATTCATATTGTCGATATCTCGACCACCGTAGAATATTCGTACTACTGTAACTGTCCTTTTCTCGTCATCAACCAGATAATACACAATAAAGTTGTCTACCGGAAGCTGATGCATTTTCATCGAATGCCAAGGCTCCCAGTCAACTAACGCATAGCGAGCTGGCATGAAATCCAATGAACGAACCTCTTTTCGGATACGGCTCAGCTGAGCAGAAGCAGTCTCCGGAACAAGGAGTTCATTCGCAATGTAGGAATAGATTTCACGTAAGTCATCAAGTGCATCTACAGAATAGCCGACTTTATAGCTATCTGTCATATGCCAAACTCCTTTGCAAGTGCCGCATCGACTTCATCCGCAGAATATACCTTTCCTGCTTTGATGGAATCAACACCCTTCTGGAGTTCTGCATCAAGTTGTTCTCTGGTCATTGCGCCAACAGCTAATGGCTTAGAAGAAGGAAGTTTCAGTTCAAACGGCATACCCTTCTTCAGTACAATTTGACTATAAAGCATCTGAATTGCACTGGATGGAGAAATGCCAAGCTGAGAAAGAATACTCTCAGCATTATCCTTGAGATTGGTATCTATTCTTGCATAAACAGCGGATGTATTTGCCATAGTATCGCCTCCTTTTTCTTTATTATATTCGCTTTTGCTTGCGATCGCAAGCATTTGCATAGATTATTTTATGACGAAACTTTGAATTTTATACGCCCTTTGCGGCAGAAAGGAATATTTATGGGATTTTTATCAGGACTGTTTCACTCAAAAGACAAGACCACCAACAGCACCAATGGCAGTGCCTATCGCTTTCTCTTTGGTGGAAGTAACTCCGGCAAAGCCGTCAATGAAAGAAGCGCCATGCAGATGACTGCAGTCTATGCCTGCGTCAGGATTGCATTATACTCCGACACTTGAATCAAATACTTAAAAGTTCTATTACCAAAACATAATAATCTTTTTCACATAACGTTATATATTTATTATTTTTTGTATTATATATTTTACATTTTGTTTGATATATCATATAATACATATAGAAAGGAGGTTATATAAATGAAAAATATGCGTCTTAAATTAGCGCGCGTTGAGATGAATCTTTCTCAAGAAGAACTGGCTGCCAAAGTTAATGTTACACGCCCTACTATCAACTTACTAGAAGGCGGAAAGTTTAATCCCAGTCTTCAGCTTTGTATTCGGATATGTAAAGTACTTAACAAAACATTAAACGATTTATTTTGGGAGGAGGACAACTTATGAAAACCACCATTCACTGTGATGAAAGGATCACAAATATTCGGCACACAATTTATGTTAAACTTTTTTGGGGTATAATTATAGCAAATGAACTTACTTATCTACTAGATTATTTTTTTAAAACAAGCTTAAACGGTTGGGTTATTCCATTAGCGCCTGATGTGTTAATCATTTGGATGTCAATAAAAGGAGTTCTTTTTAATGGAACCCAACATTTTCCACTCTGGTGTTGGCTATTTGCACTATGCTATTCTAGTTTAAATACTATTATCGTTTTTGTTGAGAGTTTCCAAATTGATACTGTTTTCTATCTTGAACAGATTAATCAAAGAATTATTGTCTCCTTAATATTTCTAACTGTTTATTTCCTTGGAGTATTGTTATTTTTTTACATTTCTTATCGTATTGCTATAAGAAAAATTAAAAAACTTTCTACTGACATCTAATTATGTAAAATTAAATGATTATCAATCCCACATTCTTCTTTTAATAAAGCGATAAGGTTTCCCCTTATCGCTTTACATTGAAATTAATAATAAGAGTGCTGCTTAATGCTTATTTTCTATAACACAGTTTTAAACTTTTTAATTATCCAATTCTACGACATGCAGCTCCACAATATTCTGTTATGATTTACACATACAAGAACTTTAGAAAAAGCACTGGGGGGGAATAAAGCATTGAAGTGTAAATTATCAATTCAGGAAAAACTAAAAGATTTAAGAATAGAAAAAGGCCTGTCTCTGCAAAAATTGTCAGAGCAGACCGGAATATCCAGAGCATCACTGGGAAATTATGAAACAGATGATTACAAAGAAATCTCTCACAAGGCCATCATCACACTTGCGGATTTTTATGGAGTAACATCAGACTATCTTCTGGGACTTACTGAAAATAGAGAACAACATCTATTTCCTATAGATGAACTTGGACTGGATGATGAAACTGTAGATTTACTAAAAAGTGGGAAGCTTAATGTCAGATTGATTTGTGAAATGATTAAGCACCCGGATTTTATAAATTTTCTTTCGGACATGGAAATCTACGTTGATAATCTTGCCGGAATGCAATTTCGAAACATCAACAAAATGATTGAACAGACAAGAGTTCGGCTTCAAAATAAAGGCATTTCCGATGAAGACCATTACATGAAAACTTTAGAAGCTGCAACTATATCTGAAGACAACTACTTTAACAATCTCCTTGGAAATGACGTAGTAAAAATTGCAAAAGATATAAGAGATGCACATAGCAAAGACGCAGAAACCGGTGAAGCTACTACGCCTGTTGACGATATACTTGACTCATTTGAGGAATTAAAAACTGCAGACAATGCCACTCAGGCTCAAATGGTTATGTACAGCAAACTTTTCAAAATCAATTTTACCAAAATGGATCCATACGAGTTCAAGACCTTTACAGACATTTTGCAACGCTACTCAGACCTCTGCAAACCAGTTAAGGGAAATGGACGTGGCAAGAAGAAAAAGTAATGCTATCAACACTATTGACTAGTAAAGCTTATCTCAACCTTGGCTCCACTAGTCTCATTGGAATTAGCAAGAACAATCTTTCCTCCGTGCTCCTCAGCTACTTTTTTCGCAAAGAACAATCCTATGCCATAATGAGAGCCGCCGGTTCTGCTAGAATCATCCATGAAAAATTGCTCTGTGCCATGGGCAAGCCCTTCAGGCGTAAAGCCACTTCCGCAATCCTCAACGGTAAAGGCAAGTTCTCCGTCGCTGTAAGTAACTGTAATATTTATCACACTGCCCTTGGGCGTGTGCTCAGCAGCATTTCTCACAACATTCATGACAGCCCTGACAACATGATCGTACACGACGCTTATAACAGAGTCGCTATTTTCACTTTCCAATTCTTCCTTCCAGTTAATCTGATGCTGATAAACTTCCGATAGTCCCAAGGTCTGCTTTTTGATATCAGCCAGAACATCATAGACATTCACGTTAACAGGTGCCTGCGAAATCCCCTCCTGAGACTTCGTAACTTCTATGAGAGTCTGCACATAATTCTGAATCTGAAGTACGCTTCCTGAAATATAGTCCGCATAATTCTTCTGTTCATCCGTAAGCTCTGTCTCTAATAAAAGCTCGGAATTGCCACGTACCACCGTAAGAGGCGTCTTGATGTCATGGGCAAGCGCTGACATCTGCCTGTTCTTTTCCTGCTCGGTCTCCCACTGCTTCTGAAGTGAAGTCTTAAGCGCATATCGCATATCATCAAGCGCCACCAAACATTCATCAATCTCACGAACACCTGAATAATTGATTTCAAAATCCAAATTTCTGT
The DNA here is from genome assembly GCF_057604405.1 of Hominiventricola sp. Taxonomy (NCBI): domain Bacteria; kingdom Bacillati; phylum Bacillota; class Clostridia; order Lachnospirales; family Lachnospiraceae; genus Hominiventricola; species Hominiventricola sp. Next base: position 4,347 of record NZ_DBLYVB010000009.1, on the reverse strand, counting down.
CGCCAATCTGCACTAAAGCCCCCCTCATGGGAGCCATCTTCTTTCTGATTCTATATCCGAATCTCTTTGCAAAAATCTGCATAATTCCGATACAGCAGAAAAGAACGAACAACATCAAAAGTATTTCCGGGTTTGGCATATGTTCATTCATCCACAAAGATTTATACTGAGGCTTAAGTCTATACTGCAAGACAACATATTCATCCGTCCGGGGAATAACTTTATAATATTTGCCATCGCTATAATTCTTATTTGCTAATACCTTCCGTGCTGTTTCCACATCCTTTTCGCCAAGATTGCCAGAGATTACTTCCCCATCCTCTGAAAAAACAACATAATGACATACATCAGGAATTATATCCTCTGTCACTTCGTTTGCTGTTTCAATCTGTTCAAAGACTTCATTTATTCTATATTCCGCGTAGTTAGCCGGGTATATAGCACCAATATTGATAAGCACGCTAAAAGCAAAATAAGAAATGATAACCCATATAACGAGTGCAAATCCCATTAAAAAAATATAGGCCTCGAACATACTTCCAAGACCCAGCGTACCTCTCTTGTTTTTTTTATTCTTACTCTTTACTCTTCCCATTTATATCCAATCCCCCAAACTGTCTTAATTGGCATATACTCGAAGCTTGAAAGCTTTGTTCTAATATTTTTGATATGTGTAATGATTGTGCTATCGCTACTCTCACTGTCGTAACCTAACACCTTTTCCAATATCTGTTCCTTTGAAAAAATCTGTCCGCGGTTCTTTGCCAAAAACTCGCATATGTCATACTCTGCCTTTGTAAGACTTATTTCCTTTTCATCAATCATCATCTTTCGTGCTTCAAGCATAAAGCATATTCTGCCAAGAGCAAGTCTTGCCACATGCTCACGTTTTTCTCTTCGAAGGTGTGCTCCAATCCTTGCACGAAGCTCCATTACTCCGAAGGGCTTACAGATATAATCATCTGCACCAAGGGCAAGTCCATTTACAAGACTTCCCTCATCCGTCTTTGCAGTGATAAATAAAATCGGACAATCAACCACATTTCTTATCTTCGAGCAAAGCTCAAAACCGTCAATTCCAGGCATCATCACGTCCAGTAATATTAGGTCGAAGTGTGAGAGCTTATCCATCTCAATTTTCGTAGGTTCATCAATTTTTGTAACGGTGTGAGAGTCTTTAACAAGAATACTCTCAATCATGTTTAAAATGGCTTTTTCGTCGTCAACCGCAAGTATGTTTGCCATATTCTTTTTTCATCCTCTATTTCATTATATTTGAAGCTGATTATTCAAATATTTTACTACCCTCATAGTTTGTAGCAAAAGCAAAATATCCTGCAAAGCATACAGCAACAACTACCAGGTAAATCGGTGCATGCGACTTTATTTCAGAAAGTGCTCCCCTATCCGCAAGCTCGTATGCAAGGAATGTTTCAGGAATTCTGGCTGTCCATGAAAGTGGTACAATCTTCCAGACATACATTCCAATATCAGTAAGGAAAAGTGCACTGATAAGTCCCGAAATCAAACCTGCACCTATTGCAAAAGCTTTTCCAAAAACAAATGCAAAAATCTCAAATATCAGATAAAGTGGGATTGCGGAAAGCCACATCACAAGGACTGCTCTAACAAAAAGCCCCATTGAAGCGATACTATGTCCATGTATCATGTTAAAGCCAAATCCGAATATAACCGCCGTAAACAACAAGGCAAAGAGACCAAACACAAGTAATGTCACTACCTTAGAAAAGAGCGCTGCTGTCCTACTTCTTAAAGTAAGAAGATTTTGGAATGCCCCGGCATTTTGCTCCTGCTCCATTGTACTAGCAATGAATATTCCAATCAATACAGGAAATGCAGATCCAAGAGTCTCATAAAAAGCAGTTATCTTATCTGTTTCATTCCATCCGGAAATCGCATAATAAGCAAGAAACACTGCACTTACCACAATCGGGATTATAATATGAGCAATTATTACGGAACTTCTTTTCATCTTATAAAAATCTGCGCGAAGACATCTGGTAAACATTATTATTTCACCTCTCTTTTTTCAAACCAGTTAAGGTATAGATAAGTTAAAAGCATAAAATGGGCGAGTGCAATAAGAATTCCAGGAAGAATTACGAAGGAACTAAGAAGTGGTTCCCCTGCCTGCGCTCTCAATCCATTTGGAAGTACATGCAAAAGCGGCGTAACAACTCTCATGGATATCGCAGAGACCAGTATAAACCATTTTTCTGAAGGTGCTACGATAATTCCAAGCACATTTATAAACAGACAAACCATAAGTTCTACTACCATTCCAAATTTTTCACTTAAGAATAAGAACAGTGGTATCTGCCAAAGCTCTGTGATAGTTAGAACGACAACCGTTATAGCTGCTCCAATTACAGGAATACTTGTTGTTAAAATAGCTCCCCCCACGGTAGCTCCTGCAAAAAGTACTACATTTGATACAAGAACAAGGATTCCAAGATAAGCAATTTTCCCAAGCATCAGTTTTCTTTTTTCCATTGGAAGAGTCTTGATATTGTAGTATCCGTTTTTCTTTTCTCTAATTACAGAAAGGTAGCTTACGATAGCAATCATACCAGGAAGAAGAAGTACATACCACCAGTTCCATGCGCTCTCTGCGTAGGCATTGGTCATTCCTAACGTAAGCACAAATGCCATTACAAGTGTAATTATTGGGAATACAACTATGAGTTTACTACTCATAGTTCTCTTTGATTTTAAAAATTCCGCTCTTATTATATTAGTCATTGCTTTAGTCCTTTCATCTAATCTGTCAGATAGTTAGTAATTTACGTTCTTTATTCGATATTCTGAAGCTTACGATTTTTCTTAATAACATCCATAAAGAGCTCTTCAAGATTCTGTCCCGGAAGAAGCTTACCTTCATATCCAAGTACTCCGTCTGAGATTATTCCGATATAATCAGCACACATTTGAACCTCTGAGAGAATATGGCTTGACAAAATCACGGTAATTCCCTGCTCAGGGAAGGTTTTTATAAGTTCTCTAAGCTCTTCAATTCCGATTGGGTCAAGTCCGTTTGTAGGCTCATCCAGAATAAGGAGCTTGGGATTTGCAAGAAGTGCAAGTGCGATTCCAAGTCTTTGCTTCATTCCCAGCGAAAACTGACCAGCCTTCTTTTTTCCTGTATTTGTAAGTGAAACTGTTTTTAAAACTTCATCGATTCGGCTCTTTGCCACCCCAAGAAGAATAGCTCTTACTTCAAGATTCTCTCTTGCTGTAAGATTTTCATAGATTGGAGGATTTTCGATGAGTGCTCCAATCTCTTCAAGAATTGCTCTGCTCCATGGCTTTCCGTCATAGATTATCTCACCATCTGTAGGCTTCATGATTCCGGTTATCATCTTTAGTATTGTCGACTTTCCTGCTCCGTTTGGTCCAAGGAGGCCATATACACAACCCTTTGGTATATTCAGCGATACTTTATTTACCGCCTTCTGATCTTTAAATGTCTTACAAAGTTCGTTAGTTTTAAGCATCATTTCCATTATTTTTCCCTTTCCTTTACCTATATATAAATTTGTTTTTTATTTTGTTGCCATAGATATTTTTCAATCTGAAAACAGATTACAAAGAAAAAATAAAGATTTGATGAAGATTATTAGAAAAGCTTTCATATATCCATAAATAATTTGTCGCAAAAAATTAGAGGCACTCTATAAAAGAATGCCTCTTTTTATCATATCATCTTAAAATACTTAAGTGCTTCTGTGATAGCTTTCTCCTTTTCCGGAGTTGTACCCGGTCGTCTACTATTCTCTGATTTTGGCCTATTGTAATTCTCTCTTTCTATAATTCCATACTTCTGTTTCACCTGTGCAATGTTCAGGTTTGTTACATGGAATCCGTAGTGCTCCTGCACCCATTCCTCGATTTCTTTGTATGTAGCCTTCGTCTCAGCACTTGTCGCATCAATCTCATCCAGATTAATCTCAATCTCGATATGATCATCCGGTTTTTGTTGGGACAGAAGAACTACCGTCTCCACATGCAACGGCATCTTTGTTGGAACACACATTTTCTGCCTCGTGTTCTTCAAAAGAACACATATTATTATCATTCAACAAGTCATGATTATCGCTCATTTTTAAGCTCCTCCTTGTTGTCTACACAGCCTTTTCACAAAGATTCATATATTGGTCTCTGGCATATGGTATGCTTCTATCATCCATACCCTTTAGTACAAATGTCAGCTTATACGGATCAGCTGTGCCATCCTCTTCCATATCACCGACAACGACTTTCTCCACAATGCTTTCAAATACTACTCTGTCAAATTCATCAAGTACATCAGCCCCTTTAAGCTTCTGC
>NZ_DBLYVB010000008.1:0-109019 GCF_057604405.1 Hominiventricola sp. | reverse complement strand
AACACATCGAATCAGCCCTTTAAAACGTCTTAATAAAAATCCGTTTTAAAGGTATAAAAAAAGACCACTCACTTTCAATTTTTCTTGAAAATGAACGGTCTTTCACGCTTCTGTTATTTAGTTGAATGATAAAAATATTACTTTTCCTTTGATGTGTTTCCGAAGCCGCAGTCCAATACCACAGACACATTTACTCCATCAGAAATTGCCTTTTTGTATGTTTTTCGGTCACTCTGGTCAAACCTGAAAAACCTCTCAAAGTGCCTAAAATCAAGGATTCTTACAAATCTGTCCGATGTAGTGCAACTATTGTCTCTATATGCACCGTCGACGGGAACATGTCGCAAGCCTTCACTTTCTTCACTTCATAGCCATGTTCTCCCAGCCACTTCACATCTCTTGCCAACGTCGCGGAGTCGCAGCTTACGTACACGATGCGTTCCGGCTGCATTTTAACCATGGTTTCGAGAGCAGCGGGATCGCAGCCTTTACGGGGCGGATCGACAACGATGACGTCAGCATGAATGCCCTCGTTTTTGTATTTCTCAGGAAGGACTTCTTCTGCTTTTCCCACGAAAAATTCTGCGTTGATGATGCCATTAAGCTTTGCGTTGACTTTGGCATCAGCGATGGCCTCAGGCACAATCTCCACACCATAGACTTTTCCTGCTTTCTGTGCCAGGAAGAGGGAAATGGTGCCGATCCCGCAGTAGAGATCCCAGACAGTCTCATTTCCTTTGAGATCTGCATACTCCAGTGCCGTCTCATACAGTTTCCTGGTCTGTACCGGATTCACCTGGTAGAAAGAAAGCGGAGAGATCTGATATTTGATATTTCCAATATAATCGGTAATGTAATCCTGGCCCCAGACGGAAACCATCTCCGTTCCCATGATCACATTGGTATTTTTCGTATTCACATTGATGGTAATGCTGGTCATGCCAGGAATTTCCCTCAGAGATTCCACCAACTGTTCCATCTTCGGCATAGTCTTTCCGTTGAGAATGAGACAGACCATCACCTCGCCGGTGGTGAAGCCTTTGCGGATCAGCACATGGCGCAGAAGTCCTTTTCCGGTCTTCTCATCATAAGTCGGAATCCGGAATTTCTTCAGGTGATCCAAAATCTTTTCCAGAATCTCGCGGTTTTCTTCCACTCCAAGCCAGCATTCCGTGCAGGGAATGATATTGTGGGAACGGGCTGCATAGAATCCGGTCACCACATTTCCTTCTTTGTCGGTGCCAAAGGGAAACTGTGCCTTATTCCGGTATCTCCATGGCTCTTCCATCCCCATAATCTCCGGCACTTCCAGATCAGTAAGTCCGCCGATACGGGTCAGATGGTTCCACACTTTTTTCGCCTTGAAGTCAAGCTGTGCCTCATAAGTCATGGCCTGCAGCTGACACCCGCCGCACTGGCGTGCAAAATTGCACCGGGGCGCACAGCGCACCGGCGACGGTTCCAACACTTCCATGAGACGGGCATAACCATAATGTTTTTTCATTTTCATGATCTTTGCCTGAATCCGGTCGCCGACCACCGCATCTTTTACAAAGATGGCCATGCCGTCGGCTTTTCCGATTCCTTCCCCGTCAATGCCGAGATCTTCTATTGTCAGTTCGATGATATCGTCTTTCTTCATCAATTACTTACTCGTCTTTCTAATATTTGACTCAAACAGGCGGTTATAGCCAAGCCATCCCTGATTATCACCTGCTGCCTTCAGCGCCTCAATCATGGTCTGCATATGCGCATCCGTATTATCTGCAAAATTCAGCGCAATGGCCTCCAACAGTGCCGGTTTTTTCGGGGAACCATATTCCAGTTCTCCGTGATGGGCCAGAATGCAGTGCTTCAGTTCGTTGCCGAGTTTTACCGGAAATCCTGGTATTTGTCTCGTCCGCTCGCCAACCATCTCTGCGCCGATCATAATATGCCCCAGAAGCTGTCCCTCATCCGTATAATCATTTGCAGGAAAAGCGGACAGTTCATAAACCTTTCCAATATCATGGCACATGGCCGCCGTGTACAGAAGATCTCCGTTAATCATCGGATAGTAATTGATATAATAATCACAGAGCTTGGTAACGCTTAAGGTATGCTCCAGAAGACCGCCTACAAATCCGTGATGCACGGTTTTTGCCGCACTGCTGAATTTGAATGCCTTTACAAATTCCTTGTCTTCCACGAAAAGACTTTTGAGCAGCTGGGACAGGTACGGATTCTTTACCTTTGCCACAAATCCAAGCAGCTCCTGATACATTTCATTGATATCCTTGCTGCTCACTGGCAGATAGTCCACCGGATTGTACTCGCCCTCTCTTGCTTTTCTGACACGCTTGATATTCAGCTGCATCTGTCCCTGAAAACTGGTTACATCCGCTACAATATCTACATAATCCAGATTTGCAAAATCATCAATACCCTGGGAATTGGGATCCCAGATCTTGGCATCTGCCGTTCCTGTCTTATCCTGCAGAATTACATTCTCATAGGCTTTTCCCGTCTTAGTCACCGCACTCTGACGATTTTTACACAGATAAATTCCGGAGATACGCTCGCCCTCGCGGAAACTTTCAATATATTTCATTCTCATTTTTCTCCCTGTTATTTTTATTCATAAATCTTTAATTCCACGGTTGTCTCCAGTTCCTGATAACCGCTCTTGGATGACCGTTCAAACGTCACCTGTACTTTCTGTCCATCGATGCAGGTAAGCAATACGGACATGACATCCTTCATGTTGGTCACACTCTGACCGCTCATTCCGGTAATAATATCTCCTGGCTGAATACCTGCTGCGATGGCCGGTGAATCCATGCTTACTTCCGCCACGTAAACACCGATAGGAATATTTTCTGATTCGGAAATGGAAGTGGTCACATCCGCTCCCACAATTCCCATATACACCATGTCCTGATTATTGGACAGATGTTCAATAACCGCTTTCATATCGGAAATGCCGTAAGCCTGAATGGTATTTTTCTGGGCATTGACCTCACACTCACTCTGAATGACACCCACAATCTTACCATCCCAGTTCACCAGCACACCGCTGCCTTCCTCTGCACTTGCAATGTCCGTGGTAAGGATATTGTAGCTGCCGTCATAAAGAGAGGCATTCTGATTGGATGACGTTACATTTCCAAATAAAACAGAACCAAAACTGCCCAGCGGACTTCCCACTGCCAGAACCGGCTCGCCGCTCCGGATGGATTTGGAACTTCCAAAATCTGCATCCACCACATTTTCACGGGTACTGTCCCCGATATCACCCAAGTTTACCCCGACAACCGCAAGTCCTGTATTTTTATCATACTTTTTCAGGGTTCCCTTGGCCGTGGTGTGATCATAAAATGTCACCAGAAGACTCTCTGCATTGCGGATTTCCTGATACTGGGTCAGAAGCAGTAATTCTACACCATTATCTCCTACGACAGTTCCGCATACAGAATTCTGTGTGGTAAGGCTTTCATCGAACCAGTCCGTATCGATACTGACTGCAGAAATATTAACCAGACTTTTTTCCACCTGACTTCCAATCTGCATCAGCTGCTGATACATTTTATGATAATCGTTCAGTTCCATGCTGACCGTTTCCGTAATATAAACCGGCGGCTCTGCCTCTCCTGTCCCATCTTCTTCTCCGGGGGCAGCCTCCTCCGGGAGTTCAATGGGCTGCAGTTCTTTTTCTTCTGCTTTTCTGCTGATATGGGGAATCAGTACTGCCCAGACCAGCGTCGCCGCAAGCGCAAAAATCACGCCGCCGGCTACTGCTGCGAACCCTTTCTGGATCTTCGGATTTTTATAAAATGGTCTTTGTTTCACCTTTTCCTGCATGAATGAGTAACCGGTGCCTTTTTCCTTATTTTCCTCTCCCATATAGACCTCCATCGGGAAATGATGCACTGTCGGCCGTCATTTGGCCAGTTCCTGTCAGCATTATACTATTTTTCCCTTTTGATGTCCATAATTCTGCTTTTCATTCCCCCGTAAATGGGGTAAAATAATTTCATAATGGGAGGATTTTATGAATCAGAAAGCTTTAAAAACACTGGAATACGATAAAATTATTCATAGATTAACCGGACACGCTGCTTCCGCCGGAGCAAAGGAGCGCTGCGAGAAATTACAGCCTTCCTCATCCCTCTGGGAGATTGAACGTGCCCAGACGCAGACCGCTGACGCTCTCAGACGTGTCTATCAGAAGGGCAGTGTTTCCTTCGGCGGTATCCGTGATATCCGCGGATCCATCAAGCGTCTCCAGATTGGCGGCATTCTCGGCATGGGCGAACTGCGCCAAATCATGTCTCTTCTGGAGACCGCTGACAAAGTAAAGCAGTACGGTGCTCATGAAAATGTTGACGAGAAGACCGATTCTCTGGACGAGTCTTTTGATTTTCTGGATCCGGTTCCCTCACTGGCAAAAGAAATCCGCCGCTGCATTCTGGCGGATGATGAGATGGCTGATGATGCCAGCCCGGCTCTTTTCTCCATTCGCCGTTCCATGCGGCAGATGAACGACAAAGTGCACAGCACCCTGACGTCTATGGTCAACGGTGCCATGCGTACCTATCTGCAGGATGCCGTCATTACCATGCGTGACGGCCGCTACTGTCTGCCAGTCAAAGCGGAACACAGAAGTCAGGTGCCTGGCATGATCCATGACCAGAGTGCCACTGGTTCCACCCTGTTCATCGAACCAATGGCAGTTGTTAAGCTCAACAATGAATTCAAAGAGCTGTTGTTAAAAGAACAACAGGAAATGGAAAAAATTCTGTCGGACTTAAGCGAGAAATCCGCTGCCTGGGCAGACCAGATCACTGGAGATTATGACATTCTGGTGGAGCTGGATTTTATTTTTGCAAAAGCTATGCTGGCAAAAGAGATGGATGCCGTCCGTCCGATTTTCAATGACCAGCGCCGCATTCGCATCAAGGATGGCCGCCATCCGCTGCTGGATCCGAAGAAGGTCGTTCCGGTCACCGTCCGGCTGGGTGATGATTTCCGGCTTCTGATTATCACCGGTCCCAATACCGGTGGTAAAACCGTTTCTTTAAAGACAGTCGGTCTTTTTACTCTTATGGGACAGGCAGGTCTCCACATTCCTGCCTTCGAGGGTTCAGAGCTTGGCGTCTTTGACAATGTATTTGCAGATATCGGAGATGAGCAGAGTATTGAGCAGAGCTTAAGTACCTTCTCCTCCCATATGACAACTATCGTTAAGATCTTAAAGGAAATGGATACCAATTCCCTGGTGCTCTTCGATGAGCTGGGAGCCGGAACAGATCCGACCGAAGGCGCTGCATTGGCCGTCTCCATTCTGGATCATCTCCAGAAGCAGGGTATCCGCACCATGGCAACCACCCACTACAGCGAGCTGAAGATCTATGCCCTCTCGACGGAAGGCGTGGAAAATGCCTGCTGTGAATTTGATGTAGAGTCCCTGCGTCCCACCTACCGCCTGCTCATCGGCATTCCCGGAAAGAGTAATGCATTCGCCATCTCTTCCCGACTGGGACTTCCGGATTTTCTCATCGAAGATGCAAAGACCCATTTAAGTGCCAAAGATGAGAATTTCGAGGATGTGATTGCAGAACTGGAGCACAGCCGCATTACCCTTGAAAAAGAGCAAATGGAAATTCAAAGTTATAAAGAAGAAATCCGCAAGCTCCGCAATGAACTGCAGCGCAAGCAGGAAAATATCGACCAGCGCCGTGAAAAACTTCTGAAAGATGCCAACGACAAAGCCGCTGCCATTTTACAGGAAGCAAAAGACTACGCAGATGAGACCATCAAGAATTTCCACAAATTCGGAAAAGCCAACATTTCCATTAAAGATATGGAACAACAACGTTCTAAACTGCGTGAAAAAATTGATTCTGCCCAGTCTAAGAGCCAGTCAAAAAATACAGCAAAACCGAAAAAGAAAGTGAAAGCAGATAAGCTTCACATCGGTGACAAAGTACGGGTATTGAGCCTGAACCTGGAGGGAACCGTCAGCACCATGCCCAATGCCAAAGGAGATCTCTTCGTACAGATGGGCATTCTCCGCTCCCAGGTAAATATAAACGATCTGGAATACATCGGCGAAGCAGAGCAGCCTTATGCAGCAAAGAATGCATCCGGAAGCGGCAAGATCCGCATATCCAAATCTGCTCTGGTCAGCACGGAAATTAATCTCATCGGCATGACTGTCGATGAAGCCATAGGACATCTGGACAAATATCTGGACGATGCTTATCTTGCCCATGTCCCCAGTGTCCGTATTGTACACGGGAAAGGTACCGGAGCCCTTAGAAATGCCGTCCAGCAACAACTGAAACGTTCAAAATATGTGAAGAGTTTCCGCCTGGGTACTTTCGGCGAAGGCGATGCCGGTGTAACCATTGCCGAATTCAAATAGATTAGATAAGGAGTAAAAACTATGCCTTCCAAACAGAAAATTCTCATCGTAGATGATGATACCAATATCGCAGAACTGATTTCTCTTTATCTGACCAAAGAGTTCTACGAAGTACAGATTGTGGAGGACGGTGAGCAGGCGCTGCAGGTATTCGATACTTTTCAGCCAAACCTGATTCTCCTGGATCTGATGCTGCCCGGTATGGACGGCTATCAGGTCTGTCGGGAAATCCGCAGCCGCTCCGACACTCCCATCATCATGCTCTCTGCCAAAGGAGAAGTCTTTGATAAAGTGCTGGGGCTGGAGCTTGGCGCTGATGATTACATGATCAAACCTTTTGATTCCAAGGAACTAGTAGCCCGTGTCAAAGCGGTTCTGCGGCGATTCCAGCCGTCCCGTCAGGATACGTCACCTGTTTCCAAGCTGGTTCAGTACCCGGATCTCATTATCAATCAGACCAATTATTCTGTTATTTACAAAGGAGAGACTGTGGACATGCCGCCAAAGGAATTGGAGCTTCTCTATTTTCTGGCGTCTTCCCCCAATCAGGTATTTACCAGGGAACAGCTTCTCGATCACATCTGGGGATACGAATATATCGGTGATACCCGGACCGTAGACGTACATATCAAGAGACTTCGTGAAAAAATCAAAGACCATGCTGCCTGGCGCCTGGCAACCGTATGGGGCATTGGTTATAAATTCGAGGTGAAATAATGCGCCTGTCTCTCACGAAAAAATATATACTTTCGTTCCTGATTTTCGGTATCAGCTGTTTTCTTATGATTTCAACAGTCACTTCTCAGCTGATTATGAAACAGGTCATTCTTGAAAAAGCTTCCGTTTTTTACCAGGAAGGCATCTATATGTCAGACCAGTATGTAGGAAACTATTTTGAACAGCAGGACAGCCAGCAAAAATTTTCCACGGTTCGCTCCCAGTTGGAGGCCTTATGCATTTATCTGAATGCCCGGATCTGGCTGATCAGCACAGACGGCATAATTATCTTGGACTCCTCAGAGTCCACTTCCAGAAATATGCATGAAGAAATTACCGGATTCGATCCCGTACTTCCTGGCGGCAGCTATTATACTACCGGCGATTTCTTCGGCACCCTTTCCGAAGAATCTTTGAGCGTGCTGATCCCGGTCTCCCATAATTATCATGTACGCGGTTATATTGCCATTCACGTTCCATTGTCGGTACTGACCCATGAGAAGGAAAGCTATCTGCTTCCCTACTACATTACCCTCATCGCACTGGCCGTGCTGGGACTTTTATTTGTCGCTGCCAACTGGTTGATCGTCTATTACCCTCTTCGCAGACTCCGGAAAGCTGCCGGAGATTATGCCATTGGAAATTTCCAGACACCCATCTCTCTGGAACGGGATGATGAGCTTGGCTATCTGGCACACACCATGGATTTTATGGCGGGAGCCCTTCTGGATTATGATGAAGACCAGCGGAAACTGATTTCCAATGTATCTCACGACTTCCGTTCCCCGCTGACTTCCATCAAAGGTTATATCGAGGCCATCCTCGATGGAACCATTCCGCCTGAAATGCAGGGAAAGTACCTGAATATTGTCCTTCGGGAAACCGAACGGCTGACCGGACTGACACATAATCTTCTGGTTCTTAATTCCATGAATCCGAAACAGAATCGACTGAATAAAACCGAATTTGATATTAACGCAGTCATCAAAAATACGGCAGCCGCTTTTGAAGGCACCTGTATGGCAAAAAACATCAAAATCGATCTTTTGTTTTCCGACTGGCATTCCGTGGTTTTTGCGGACATGTCCAAGATCCAGCAGGTACTCTATAATCTCATTGATAATGCCATTAAGTTTAGTCATAACGACTCCGCCATTACCATTGAGACAACCTCTCGCTATGAAAAGATTTTTGTCTCCGTCCGGGACACCGGTATCGGCATTCCTCGGGACAGCATTAAAAAGATCTGGGAACGTTTTTACAAGACAGATCTGTCCCGCGGAAAGGATAAGAAAGGCACCGGTCTTGGCCTTGCCATTGTAAAAGAAATCATTCAGCTGCATGGAGAAAATATCAACGTAGTCAGCACCGAAGGTGTCGGCACGGAATTTATCTTCTCTCTCAGCAAAGCAGAAAAAGAGGATGGGGAATCCTAAGATTCCTCACCCTCTTTTTTCTATTGATATCTTTATACACGATTGTAATTAATGAGACAGCCTTTCAGAATAATCTCCCGTTCTTCTGCAGTCATCTCTCCCAGCTTCAATGTGAATGGCTTCAATGCATTTCCTTCTACCACATAAGCTTCCACTTCTTTTGCCCCGTTTTTCACTGCTTCGGTAATATGCGGAACAAAGAGATAATCTCCGTTCTTGAAGGGCAGCTCTCCCTCGTCGATAAGGAATGGCAGCATACCCCAGTTAATGAGGTTGGAACGATAACGCTTGGTGGCATAGCTGTTGGCAATATTCGCCCAGCCACCCAATACTTTCTGGCAGGAAGCTGCCTGCTCTCTTGCAGAACCATCTCCCGGTTTTACAGCGAAGATCGTACTTCCCACGCCGAGATTTCCTTTTCCTGCTTCCGGATATCTGGTGTGTACCGCATCCATAACCGTCTTCAGTTCAGGTACCACATCTAAAGGACAATTGCCTGCTTCGATAGCTTTCTGGGCTTTCTGGATCTCTTTTGCACGACCTACATACTCCGGATCTTTTCTGGACAGGGTAAATTCTGCAAGTCCCAGCGGATTGGAACGATAAGAAGAAGTCTCACCGGAGGGAATCAGCTCATCCGTAGTAGTGACCGGATCATGAATCTCGGATACCACTTTCAGCACCAGATACTCTGGCAGCGCACTCATGGCCGGCCAGTCTTTAATATTCGGACCAAAGTGAATCTCCACGGAAGGATCTGCCACTCCTTTGCTGTCAAAGACACGATTCTCATAGATCTTCTTATCAAAGAAGTATTTCGGATTGCGGAACTCTACATCCAGATCCGTTGCGGCTGTCAGATATCCCTTGTTGGCTGCTGTCGCAGCAATGGAACGGGCATCCATCAGTGCCACAGACGCGATCTGGCCATTCTGCAGCTTGGAACCTTCACGGTTCGGGAAGTTTCTGGTGGAATGACGGATACTGAAGCCATTATTGGACGGCGTATCACCTGCACCGAAACAAGGTCCGCAGAATGCGGTCTTAAGGACTGCTCCGGTCTCCATCAGCATGGCTGCGGAACCATTTTTAATCAGTTCCATATAAACCGGCATGGATGCCGGGTAAACGCTTAACGTAAATTCATCGGCGCCGATGCTTCTGCCCTTCAGAATATCTGCCGCTGCACAAATATTTTCAAATCCGCCGCCTGCACATCCGGCAATGATTCCCTGATCCACATAGAGTTTTCCATTTCTCACCTTATCTCTCAGGGAGAAATGTACCTGATCGCCAAGGCTGACTCTTCCGCGGGCTTCACAGTCTGCCAGAATATCATCAAGATTTGCATTCAGCTCTTCAATGGTATACGCATTGCTCGGATGGAACGGCATGGCAATCATCGGTTTGATCTCGCTTAAGTTGACAACAATCATGCCGTCATAATAAGCTGCCGGTCCCGGATTCAGCTCTTTGTAATCACCTGATCTTCCGTGAATTTCATAAAACTCCTGAATCTTCTCATCGGTTCTCCAGATAGAAGACAGACAGGTGGTCTCTGTAGTCATAACGTCCACACCGATACGGAAATCTGCACTTAAGTTTGCAACACCGTCACCGATGAACTCCATGACTTTATTATTGACATAACCACACTCAAATACCGCTTTGATAATAGCGAGGGCCACGTCCTGAGGACCAACTCCCTTCATGGGACTTCCCGTCAGATAAACGCCTACCACACCCGGCATGGAAATATCATAGGTCTGGTTCAACAGCTGTTTTACCAGCTCCGGACCGCCCTCGCCCATGGCCATGGTTCCCAGGGCACCGTAACGGGTGTGGCTGTCAGAACCAAGAATCATCTTCCCGCCGCCTGCCAGCATTTCTCTTGCAAACTGATGGATAACGGCCTGATGAGGCGGTACATACATGCCGCCGTACTTTTTGGCACAGGTCAGTCCAAACATATGATCATCTTCGTTAATCGTTCCTCCTACTGCACAAAGACTGTTATGGCAGTTCGTCAGAACATAGGGCATGGGAAATTTCTCAAGACCTGATGCACGGGCCGTCTGAATAATTCCCACAAACGTAATATCATGGGACGTCAGCTTGTCAAACCGGATTTTCAGTTTGTCCATGTTGTCTGACGTATTATGCGCTTTTAAAATTCCATAGGCAATGGTCTGTTTCTTTGCCTCTTCCTTCTCCGGAACATTTCCCAGCTTTCCAGCTAAGATGGATGCACCTTCTGCTGTATCGGCGATGATTTCCGTTCCATTAAGGACGTAAGCACCACCATCATATAACTGAATCATAGACACCTCCATAAACGAGAAACTACCTGTATAATCGTATACAATTATACAAGTAGTTTCTATGAAAAGCAAGACCTAACTCTCTGTAGTTTCAGAAGCACACGGAAAACTTACTGTTACTTTAAAAAGATCTCCATCCAAATAAATCTCAAAAGTTCCCTGCTGGATTTCCGTCAGATCCTTGGCAATGGACAGGCCCAGTCCGCTTCCTTCCGTACTTCTTGATTCGTCTCCTCTGGTAAATCGTTCTGTCAGTTCTTCCGGAGAAATATTTAAAGGATTCTCCGAAATATTTTTAAGGGAAAAGGCCACCCGATCTCCATCATTAATCAGATCCAGATAAACCCTTGTATGAGGCATGGCATACTTTTCCACATTGCGGAAAAGATTCTCGATAATTCTCCACAGACGCCTGCCGTCTGCATCCACATACTGGGGATTCTGAGGATAATTTTCTACCAGTTGAAGTCCTCGCGCTTCAAACCGTTCGACAAATTCACCACTGGTCTGCATAAGCAGTTCTTTCACATCAATCCGACAGATATTCAGCACAACATTGCCAGAACTGGCCCGTGATGCCTCCACCAGATCTTCCGTCAGCTGTTTGAGCCTCTGGGATTTCTGATCCAGCACAATCAGATACTCATTGGCTTTTTCATTGTGCAGATCCTCCCGTTTCAGAAGGTCTACATAGTTGATAATCGAAGTAAGCGGTGTCTTCAGATCGTGGGACACATTGGTGATCAGATCCGCCTTCATCCGTTCACTTTTCATCTGTTCCTGCAGCGCATGTCTTAGGCCGTCACCCAGATCATTGATGGCAGCTGCCATCTGCCGATTTCGGGCAAACAGGCCATTTTCCGGAATTCTAGTATCCCCTTCCTCGGAATTGATTTCCTGCACCGCGTTTAACAGTTTCTGCCGCTGTATACCGTCTGTTACCAGCACGGCCAGTACTACAAGATTAAACACAGCCAGCACGGCAATGGACAAGACACCTTTTCCGGACAGCACCCAAAGCAAGATCTGAAGGAGCAGATAACCAACAAAGAAGACGCTTACCTGCAATACTGTATCCACATGATTCAGAATCACCAGCGCCATATTCCATAAGAAGCGCAGGAGCCATACCAGAATCCAGATCGCTGTTACCAAAAGCAAAACCGCAGCTGCCACCACCGGCAGAATGTAGGGTTGCAGATTCTGATCTGCTTCCTGGTATTTCATTGCTGCTGTCGATAGCACATCTGTTGCCGGAAACGTAGTATCAATTCCCACATAAACTAAGTATTCTCCTGCTAGGTGTACATTCCATCCTTCCAGCAGATCATGGGTATTATAGGAATAATAATCTCCCACATTTTGCTGTGCTACGCTGATCGTTCGGCTGTCATAGATGTAATAGCTCCCCAGTCCTTTGAAATAGGCAGCAAATGTATCCTGGGAAGTTTCACTCTGCAGGGAATCTACATTGGTATATACGTTTCCATTTCCCAGATCCCACAACAGATACCTCACATTGGTGGCCTGTGCCGACCAGTTCTTCTGCTGCTCCTGATAAAGGGCCACCTCCCTCTGAATCTGCTTCATGGCCTCTGCGAGTTGGTTGACTACTACTTTATATTTCTCATCACAGAGATTACAATATTCCTGAATGCTTCCATAGAAAAGTGGCTTGTAAGATTCGTTCAGCACGTCATCCGTATAGGATGTTCCCTTCAGGCTCCACTGATACAAATCTCCCAGACGATAGCAGATACCCTTCGTTTTTTCCGACTCCGGCATTTCATCATAGATGATGCCATTCTCCACATAGTCCCGGATACGAATAATCCGGTTCGGATCATACACACCGTCTTTCTCCATACGGCTGTCACGAGCTGCTGCCGTCAGTGCATCATATACCGATGATGCCGCCTGCTCCTGAAATTCCGAGGTTTCCACATAAGCTTTTCCCTCCAGAATATCTTTCCAGGTTTCACCTCCGTATCCGGCTCGCATACCAGCCACAAATCCAACCGCTAATACAGCAGCGGCAATCACATTGACGCAGATAACAATTCCTCTTAAGAACGACAGATGCCCCTTCTTCATAGACTCCTCCTATTCCCGGTCAATCTTATAACCCACGCCCCATACTACTTTCAGATAACGGGGGTCCTTCGGATTGATCTCGATTTTTTCCCGGATATGACGAATATGCACTGCCACGGTATTGTCACCGCTGACCGCCTCTTCTTTCCAGATGCGCTCATAGATCTGGCCAATAGAAAATACTTTTCCTGGATTCTGCACCAGCAGAAGTAAAATACGGTATTCCATGGGGGTCAGTTTCACCACTTCTCCATCCACCGTTACTTCCTTCCGGTCATCATCCACCCGAAGCCCGCCGATCTGAAAAACCGTGTCTTTCTTCTCAGCAATGGCCCCGAGCTGTGTATAACGGCGCAGAACCGATTTTACCCTTGCGTTCAGCTCCAGTGGATTAAAAGGTTTGGTGATATAGTCATCCGCACCTACATTAAGTCCCAGAATCTTGTCCACATCTTCAGATTTGGCAGAAAGGAAAATAATAGGAACCGCACTGATTTCCCGGATCTTCATAGTGGCACGGATGCCGTCCATCCGGGGCATCATAATGTCCAGAATCACCAGTTGTATTTCCTTCTCTTTTACCATGCGGATTGCCTCAAGTCCATCGTAAGCCTTCAGGACCGTATATCCTTCCTGGCTTAAATAAATCTCAATGGCGTCCACAATCGCTTGATCATCGTCGCAGACCAGAATGTTCATATTCGTATCTCCTTTACTGCCTATAGTTATAACATTCTTTTTTTAAGATAGAAGAAGCAAAATTATTAAGATTCTTTAAAGACTGGTGAAAAACAGATTTCCTCCCTCTGCAAATGCCGCGGAAGCATCTCCTCTTCCCATGGTCCTAAGTTCTGCCTGTCCTGGTATCCACAAAATCACATTCTGCGGATCATAGCCTACCAGCAGAACGGCTCCGTCACCCGTCACTGCTGTCACCGGCATTCCGTTGTCTACATAATAGAGAGCCATATCAAGCGTACAGTCAGAGAGAATACAGCTATTATCTCCCAGCTCCTGCTCACAGATTTCCCAGACAGGTGTACCTTCTGCCGTCTTTGCTGCTACTTCCGTGTAGATTTGTTTCTGCCGGAGCATTCTCTGGATGCACTGTTCCAGTGCATTTCCCGTTTCTGCGGTTTCTGCCTCTTCTGTTTCTTCAAAGCCGCTTAAAGTCACTCGCGTCTGTCTGGTTCCCCTGCTCCAGAAACAGATGCCTCCTTTCCATACGGAACCCATATTTTCATAAGCCCACTGTATACTCTCAGATAAAGTATCAAAGCCTTCCGTCTGTCCGTCAAAGGCATATGCCAGATACCGTTCCATTCCGGCACTATCCAGTTCCAGTGTCCTGCTTCCTTCAAAAATCACCAGTTTCACCTTCGGGCGTTTCATATTTCCGCTCTTCACAGTTCCACTGTAATTCAGAACGGTTTCATTTCTCTTCACATCATCATAAACCGTCTTCCAGACCAGAAGATTCGTCTTCTTTTCACTGGTATAGGTGATCGGTTCCGGCAGGGCTTCCGCATAACTTCCGTCGCTGGTCAGCTGGACACAGGTCAGGTCAATCCGGTTCTCCACAATAGAAATATCCGTCACATATTTTCCTTTGGATGCATACTCAAATTCCCGGACTTCACCACCATTATGATTTTTGATAATCACACGGTACATAGGAAACATCTCCTGGCCAGTCACATCTTCACAAATCTCTTCCTTGCGGGCTGTTCCATAGATAAAATCTTCTTCCATAAAACCAAGGGCCCGAACCCGTTCCCCACTGTCGGCACGAATCTGCTTTGTCTGGGCATTCTCGGTATCCAGGAGGTAAATACGTTCTGCAGTTCCATCCGTCCATGCAGCCCCCTGACCACTGTCTGATACCTGGATCCAGTTCTCATCGATATTTTCTGCCAGTGTTTTTACCGAACAATCCGTCAGGTTGATCTGCAGAATCATACCTTTATAGGAAATCCATGCCACGCCGTCGTTATTCTCCACCGCCAGTTTTCCCACATCTTCCTTCATGGCACTGAAGGGTTTATCCGACGGCAGGAAGAACTGCTCTTCCACCGTATTGACCAGCGCATCATACCGGCATAACAAGATTCCGCTTTGACCTTCATAATTTCCCCGATCGATATAACCATAGACCAGAAAATTCATGCTTCCCGAATCCTCCATCTTAAGAATACGGAAATCATGCTCATTATACATTCCTCTTTCATCGGATCCGGTCTGGAATCCATAAACCATGCTCAACCGATTCTGTCCGAAATCATAACACCAGAGCTGCCCCTGCTGCACAAATCCCACTACATTTTCTTCTTTATTCTTCTTATTCTGAATCTCTCCATTCCGGATGCCAAAAGATATTTTTCCGTCTTCCGTCAATTGTTTGCCCGGATCGAAGATCTTTTCCGCGGTCCGTTCATATCCCAACAGATACATACGGGATGCCGTATAACGTACCCGGAGGGCTTCTTCCACCTGGTAGAGCTCCTTAGTGTCGGTATTTTCTATTTCATATTCCAAAATCACAGATGCCACATCTGCCGTCACATCCGTAAAACGTACTTTCAGATCCGTCGTCTGGGATACCGGCATATCCCCCCAGGTCACCGGACCGGAACGCGAATGGATATTCACATAACCAAGACTTTTTCCATCCATGGTTCCATTGGGTTCCAGGTAGCTGAGATAGCTGCTGTCTGTCTGTTTTTCTACCGTGACCTGATGGAATTCCCGTGCAAAATCCATACACTCTTTCATATGGTTCTCCCCCAGATACGTCAGCTGCATGTAGTAATACACCATTGGATGGCTTTCCGTCTCCACCTGCAGAATCAGAAGATAATCCTGTTCTTTTTCCAGCAGATCTTTTAGTTCCAGCGTATAGCGCAGATACTGTCCGTCATCTTCCATGCTCAGCTCCTGTCCATTCTGAATCAGTCTGTTCTGATCCATGGTGCGGACTTCATAGGAGACATTTTTTACCTGCGCATTATATTTTTCCAGTGCAAGAGTCAGCTGGTGATCCTGCGAAACAGCCGCCATCACATCCTTCATATAACGCCCGTCCATCTCTTCCACATAGCCATGGATTTCATTGCATAACTGTCCGTCGATCTCCGCATACACCACCGGCAGCGTCGCATCCTCCATGGTCGTCGTCATGTCCCTGTTCCCTATCCGTGTCATCAGGCTCATAAGAAAAATCCCTGCCAGAAATGACAGTACGATGCTCCCTGTTTTCAATAAATTTTTTTTCATATAAGTTCTCCCTTTTTGGAAAAAGCCAACTGTTCTCTTCGGAAAACAATCGGCCCTTTATCTGTCATTTTCATGTAGTCAGTTTACTATCACCCGGCAAAGGTGTCAATTACTTTCCAAACAGAATCCCGGATCCTCCCCGCATTCTCTGCCGTTTTCTTCTCCGCAGCATTTCCTGCAGCAGTAAAACGCCGATCAGATCCTGCATCTGCTCCCATTCCGGGGCAGCTTCGCCAAACTGTTCCCTCTCTTGTGCCAGCTTCCAGATCTCCCTGCTCTTTTTCATCAGGGATAACTGATCCGGATATTCGTCATACATCATACTGCCCGGATATTCCAGCTGAATACAGATTTCTTCTACATAAGGCTGCAGTCTTTTTGCCATAATGGGATACATCTCCGAAAGCCTTCTGGCATCTTCCTCTTCTTCCATTTTCTCCGGAAAATTCCAGAGTTTCCAATAATTCATCTGATTTCCATAGGGATAAAGCCAGGGAAAAGTTCTCTGTTCATGGCAAAAGCCATAGGGCGAACACATATAATAAGGATTCCATTCACCGCTTTCCTTCATGCATCTAACGCTCCCCTCTTCTTTCTATATATAATTATCTATATGCGCCCGATCCTTTTGAAGTTCTTTCCAGATGCCCTTCGCCATGTTATAATAACCCTATCGACGCCCGGAACCGGGTACGCCGCAGGAAAGGAGAAATAAAACTTATGGAAATAACCAACGATATTAAATATGTGGGTGTAAACGATCATCAGGTAGATCTCTTTGAAGGACAGTACATAGTACCAAATGGCATGTCCTACAACTCCTATGTCATTCTCGATGAAAAGGTCGCTGTCATGGATACGGTAGATGCTCATTTCTGTGAGGAATGGCTGAAAAATATCAAAGATCTTCTGGGTGACCGCAAGCCGGATTATCTGGTGATTCAGCACATGGAACCGGATCATTCCGCTAACATTGCCGCTTTTATGGATGTTTACAAAAATACAACCATCGTCTCCAGTGCCAAGGCATTTACTATGATCGGCCAGTTTTTCGGTACGGAATATGAAAACCGCCGCGTAGTGGTAAAGGAGGGCGATACCCTGGCTCTCGGCAAACATACTCTGGCCTTTGTTGAAGCTCCCATGGTACACTGGCCGGAAGTGATCGTTACCTATGATACCTGTGACAAAGTGCTGTTCTCTGCAGACGGTTTCGGAAAATTTGGCGCTCTCGACGTGGAAGAGCCATGGGACGATGAATCCCGCCGCTACTTTATCGGCATTGTCGGAAAATATGGCATGCAGGTACAAAAACTTCTGAAGAAAGCGGCCGCTCTGGATATTCAGACCATCTGTCCGCTGCACGGTCCGGTTCTGAAAGAAAATCTGGGACATTATCTGCATCTGTATGATCTCTGGTCTTCCTACCAGCCGGAAGAGGATGGTGTTGTCATCGCCTACGCATCTGTCTACGGACATACAAAAGAAGCTGCTGAGCTACTTGCCAGTGAGCTGAAAGCAAAGGGGGAAAAAGTAGTGATCTACGATCTGGCAAGATGCGACACTGCACAGGCTGTTGCCGATGCTTTCCGCTACAGCAAGCTGGTACTGGCCACCATCACCTACAATGCAGGCATCTACCCATGCATGCGTGACTTTATCGATCATCTGACCGAGAGAAACTTCCAGAACCGCGAAGTCGCCCTGATGGAAAACGGAAGCTGGGCACCCACTGCTGCCAAAGTCATGACTCAGATGTTTGAAAAGAGCAAGAACATCACCATTGCAGAAAATACCATTCAGATCAAATCTGCCCTGAACGATACCAGCCGTGCTGCCATTGCAAAACTGGCTGACGAGCTCTGCGAAAAATAACCAAAAAAACAAGAGGGACTGTACCTGTAAGGTACAGTCCCTCGTTTTCTGTCATTTTGCCAATGGATTAATCATCATCCCGGAAACGAATCGTCTGGTTTTCCGGATCCATCTCTTCCACAATGGCAAGAGATTCCACACGGTATCCACGATCACGAAGCATAGCGCCGCCGTGCTGGAAGCCTTTTTCAATCACTATACCGATACCTGCCACATTGGCATGTGCCGCTTCTACAATCTCACATAAGCCTGCTGCCGCACATCCATTTGCCATAAAGTCATCGATAATCAGAATATTTTCATCAGGACGAATAAAACGGCTTGCCACAATTACCTCATATTTCCGTTTGTGGGTAAAAGATTCAATCTGGGAAGAAAGCATGGTGCCATCCAGATTAATGGACTGGGATTTTTTTGCAAATACTACCGGACAATCAAAATACTGCGCTACAATGGCAGCAATTCCAATACCAGAAGCCTCGATAGTCAGAATTTTGTCAATCCTGACTCCCTCAAATCTGCGCTTAAACTCTTTTCCCATTTCATTAAACAGTTTCACGTCCATCTGATGATTCAGAAAACTGTCTACTTTCAGCACATTACCTGGTTTCATCACACCGTCTTTACGGATTCGTTCTTTTAAAAGTTCCATATTACCGTTCCTCTCCTGGCGAATAATTTTTATCTATTCTACCCCACCCCATCCTAGATTGCAATGCTTTCCTTCGGATTGATGAAAAAACCCCGCAGCCTTATGGTTGCGGGGCAATTTTATCCTGATTTTATTCTACAGCTTCCACCAGAGATTCCTGATATTTTTCAAGAATCGTCATCTGAATCGTGTCACGCGTTGAAGAATTGATCGGATGAGCAATATCCCTGTATTCTCCATCAGATGCCTTTCTGCTTGGCATTGCAATAAAGAGTCCCTTTTCTCCTTCTATGACTTTGATATCGTGAACTACAAATTCACCATCAAGGGTAATGGATACTACCGCTTTCATTTTTCCGTCTTTTGCTACTTTCCGAATCCGTACATCTGTAATCTTCATAAATCTTTCCTCGTAATCTCTTTTTATTGGTGGAACTTACATCATATATCTGTCATTTTTTTCGATGACGACCCTGACTCCTTCCTCTCCCACAAACCGGGAGTTTGCACGAATGGTATCCCGGCTCTCTACAATACAGTTTTCAATATAAGTATTGTCACCCAGATACACATCATTTAAAATAATTGAATTTTTAATCACACAGTTGTTGCCTACAAATACTTTTTTAAAGAGAACACTGTTCTCTACTGTGCCGTTGATAATACACCCACTGGCTACCAGACTGTTCTTCACGTTGGAACCGGCATTATATTTCGCCGGCGGAAGATCCAGTACTCTGGAATACACTTCCGGATAGTCCTTCAGGAAATGCTTTCTCACATCTGCCTTCAGGAAATCCATATTTGTCTGATAATAGGCATCTACAGAAGAAATACTGTTCCAGTAAGTATCAAGCTTGTAGGAATAAATCCGCTTGATATTCTTATAGCGGATCAGAATGTCACTTACGAAATCATAACGGTCTTCCTCTGCACATTTTTCAATCAGCTCAATAAGCTGTCGTCTGCGGATAATGTAAATACCGCAGGAAACCATATGTGCATCCGTTGCCATGGGTTTCTCTTCAAAATCAATGACTCTTCCATTGTCATCCGCTTTGACGGCACCAAAACGGCTCATATCTGTTCCCGCTGCCATTTCTTTGCAGACAATGGTAATATCTGCTTTTTTATCAATGTGATATTCCAGAACCTTGCCATAATCCAGCTTGTAAATGCCATCCCCGGATGCAATGACCACATAGGGTTCATGGCTCTGCTTTAACCAGTCCAGATTCTGCCAAATCGCATCTGCCGTTCCCCGGTACCAGGAATTATTCTCAGCTGTCACTGTCGGGGTGAAGAGATAAAGTCCACCCTGTTTCCGTCCAAAATTCCACCATTTGGAAGAACTCAGATGTTCATTCAGGGAACGGGAATTATATTGGGTCAGCACTGCAACCTTCTGTACATGGGAATTAGACATGTTGCTCAGTGCAAAATCAATACTTCGGTAACTGCCTGCCACCGGCATGGCTGCAATGGCCCGTTTGGTGGACAATTCTTTCATTCTGTGGTTATTTCCGCCTGCTAATATAAGTCCGATTGCTCTCATACCCGTTCACCTGCCTTAATTAAAGTCTCACCGCTGGCCAGGATGCCATCCGGATAATCACTTTCTTCTGTCTTGCCGGAAATTGCTGTATTCAGGCCTATCTTCACATTTGACGGGATGACCGTGTTCTCTCCGATGGTCACAAGACCGTAGGAGTATACTTTCGGATTGATCTTATTGGGGATATTCTCTCCCACACCCAGTTCACAGTTCTCACCCACCACCACATCTTCTGCAATGATGGCCTTGTTCACCTGACTTCCTGCTCCAATGACGGTATTCTTCATGATAATAGAATCCTTCACCACAGCACCCTTACAGATGTGAACCCCTGCACCGAGGACGGAATTGATAACTGTACCTTCAATGTCCGAATTTCCGCATACAATGCTTCTCTCAACAAAACCGTCTTCCGATACATAAAGCGGCGGAACTGCATCACTCTTCGTATAAATCTTCCAGAATTCCTCATAAAGATTAAACTCCGGAATAATGTCGATCAGTTCCATATTGGCTTCCCAGTAGGACCCAAGGGTTCCTACATCCTTCCAGTAGCCATTATACTCATACGCGAACAGCCTTTCGCCATTTTCCAGACATTCCGGAAGAATATGCTTTCCAAAATCACAGCCAGGAACTGAACGCATCTTAATCAGCGCTTCTCTTAACACTTTCCATGTAAATATGTAAATTCCCATGGAAGCCAGGTTGCTTCTGGGATTGGCAGGCTTTTCTTCAAACTCCTTCACCTGTCCATTCTCATCCGTCACCACAACTCCGAAACGGCTGGCCTCTTCCCACGGAACCGGCATACAGGCAATGGTTACTGCCGCATTGTTCTCCTTGTGATAATCCAACATCACTTCATAATCCATCTTGTAAATATGGTCTCCTGACAGGATCAGTACATATTCCGGATTATAATTATCGATATAATCAATATTCTGATAGATCGCATTCGCCGTTCCAGAGTACCAGTCACTTCCGGCACTTCTCTCATAAGGTGAAAGAATCGTCACTCCTCCGTTATTTCTGTCCAGGTCCCAGGGCATGCCGATTCCGATATGTGTGTTTAATCGTAATGGCTGATACTGTGTCAAGACTCCGACCGTATCGATGCCGGAATTGATACAGTTGCTCAAAGGAAAGTCAATAATCCGGTACTTGCCACCAAAGGCAACCGCCGGTTTTGCAACCTTCGCGGTGAGTACCCCTAATCGGCTTCCCTGTCCGCCAGCTAAAAGCATGGCAATCATTTCTTTTTTAATCACGCTATCACCTCTTGCCGCAACATATGAATGTTATGATGGACTTATTATAGCACACCTTTTGTAAATAGTGAACATTTTTCACTAAAATGATTCTCTATTTTTTTACATTTTTTGACTTTTTCTTCAACTTCATAAAACGGATGTACTATTTCATTCGTCATTTTTTACATTTACACATCTTATTTTTTGTTTAGTTTCACAAATCACACCCAACATTCCATAGACTTTCATTGCTTTTTCTTTCAAATAAGATATAATATAAAAAAATACTATATTCTCTAAGAAAGGCTGCGTTTCACTATGTATCAGATAAATTTCGAATCACCGGTTCATGTACATTTTATCGGCATTGGCGGCATCAGTATGAGCGGTCTTGCCGAAATCCTTCTGAAGGAAGGATTCACCGTATCCGGTTCCGACGCAAAAGAAAGCGAACTGACCGATCACCTGGTTTCTAAAGGAGCCACCGTTTTCTACGGACAGAAAGCTTCCAACATTATTTCCGGCATTGACGTGGTTGTCTACACAGCTGCCATTCATCCGGACAATCCGGAATTTGCAGAGGCCAGAAAACAGGCCATTCCCATGCTCACCCGTGCCGAACTGCTGGGGCAGATCATGAAAAATTATCATACGGCCATCGGTATTTCCGGAACCCACGGCAAAACCACAACTACCTCCATGCTGTCCATGATTTTCATGGAGGCCCAGAAAGATCCTACCATTTCCGTAGGCGGCATTCTTCCGGAAATCGGTGGAAATATCCGTGTGGGGCATTCTGACCTGTTTCTTACCGAAGCGTGCGAATATACCAACAGCTTCCTGTCCTTTTTCCCGACGGTGGCTGTCATCTTAAATATAGAAGAAGATCATCTGGATTTCTTCAAGGATCTGGCTGACATTCGAAATTCTTTCCACCGGTTTGCAAAACTTCTTCCGGAAGACGGACTTTTAGTTCTGAACGGTGAAATTGCACATCCGGAAGAAATTACAGAAGACGTAAAAGCCCGTGTTATCAACTACGGTCTGACCGGTTCTGAAGATTATACGGCAAAAAATATTTCCTATGACAAAAAGGGCTGTGCTTCCTTCCAACTGATTCGCCATGGCAAAGAAGAGGGCTCCGTTACCCTTCACGTACCAGGACTTCACAATGTCTCTAATGCACTGGCTTCCCTGGCTACCTCCATGGAGCTTGGCATCACCTTCGCAGAAGCCTGTGACGGTCTTTCCATGTTCCACGGCACCGACCGCCGCTTCCAGTACAAAGGCGAAGTCAATGGATTTACCATCATTGATGACTATGCACATCATCCGACAGAGATCGAGGCAACCTTAAAAGCTGCTGCCAACTATCCCCACAAAGAGCTGTGGTGTGTCTTCCAGCCTCATACCTATACCAGAACCAAAGCATTTATGCAGCAGTTTGCAAAAGCTCTTTCCCACGCAGACCACATCGTTCTGGCAGATATTTACGCAGCAAGGGAGACCGATACCCTGGGCATCAGTTCCCAGACCCTGCAGGCAGAGATCGAGAAACTTGGCAAACCCTGTTATTACTTTTCCACTTTTGACGAAATCGAAAAATTTTTATTGAAAAAATGTATGCACGGGGACCTGTTGATAACTATGGGTGCCGGAGATGTGCTGAAAATCGGGGAAAATTTATTATCAAAATAAAGTTATCCACATTATCCACATGTTTATCAACATTCAAAGTTGTATAAATATGTGGATTTTTTCGTGGATAAGACATTTACATAATACGGTGAAACCATTTTTGTCAGAATCCTGGTTTTCTTTGAAATTACAGTCATTTTCTGTCGAATGCGGTTTCCAATAATGAAAACTGTCCACTAAGTTATCCACATTATCCACATCTGCTTTCCCTCGTTTGTCCTCCTATTTCTTTTTCCAAAGAGCTGTGCTATACTCCGTATATGGCAGGATGATGCTTTCAGCCATCCTGCGATGAGGAGAGTCTTAAATGAGCCAGTTTGTTTTAAAATCCAGTGAAAGCGCCGGTATGACCAGTATTTCCAATTATTTTCTGGACTACTACATGCCCCGCGCCAATGGTGAATATGTAAAAGTATATTTATATCTGCTGCGCGCCCTGAACCGGCCGGATCTCGCATTATCCGTGGCAGGACTGGCAGATGCGCTGGACCGCACGGAAAGTGACATTCTTCGTGCCCTCAAATACTGGGAAAAACAGGGAATTCTTTCTCTGGAATGCGATACATCCAATGTATTGCAGGGCATTTATCTGTGCAGCATCCCGGCGCCTGCCAATGAACAGAGCCAGACCGTAACTTTATCTGCCCAGCCACAGCAGACCATTCCCGACCAGAAATCCTACAGCCCGGAAGAGCTTGAGCAGTTCTCCCAGCAGGCAGAATGCCGGCAGCTTCTTTTCGTATGCAACCAGTATCTTGGAAAGACTTTATCTTCCTCTGAGATTGAAACACTGCTCTATTTTTATGATCAGCTTCATTTTTCCGCTGATCTTATTGAATATCTGGTGGAATACTGTGTCTGCAAAGGCAGCAAAAGTATCCACTACATTCGCAAAGTAGGCCTGGCATGGGCCGAGGATGGTATTTCCACCGTCAGCCAGGCAAAGGAACGAACCACTACCTACCGCAGAAATACCTTCGCCATTATGAAAGCTTTCGGCATCAACGACCGGAATCCGGTGGATCCGGAGCTTAAATATATCGAAAAATGGCTAGATACCTATGACTTTACACTGGAGCTGGTTCTGGAAGCCTGCCGCAGAACCATGGAGCGGCTTCATAAACCAAATTTTGAGTATGCAGACCGGATCCTGCAGCGCTGGTCTGACCAGCATGTACATAATATGACCGATGTGTCCGCCTTGGATCAGGAGCATCAGAAAAAGAGCTCCCGTCGTGCTTCCGCTCCCGCCCAGGCGAGATCTACCGGCTTTTCTAATTTTCAGCAGCGTGATTACGATTTTGATGAGCTGGAAAAACAGCTGTTGGAAAGTCAGAACCATTGATATGCCTGACGGGGAGAGGGGGTAAAAGATACCATGGCATTGACCAACAGTCAGTATGACTCCATTATGCGGGAGTATGACCGCAGACAATATGAGAATTACCGGCAGCAATGTGCCCGGATTGATGAGATTTATGAGAAGATTCCACGGATCCGGGAGATTCAGGAGACCATGTCTTCCTGCAGCGTCCGGCAAGCGGAGAAGCTCATGGATGAAGAGCCCGACGCACTGGAGACACTCCGGCAGGAGCTGACAAGACTTCGTCAGGAACGGGATCTGCTTCTGAAAAATGCCGGCTATCCTGTTGATTATATGGAAATGCATTATACCTGCCCGGATTGTAAGGACACCGGATATATTGACCGGAAGAAGTGTCATTGTTTCCGTCAGAAGGAAATTCAGCTCCTCTATTCTTCTTCCCGGATGGAAAAGGTATTGCAGAAGGAAAATTTTTCTTCTCTTTCCTATGATGTCTATGATGAGGAACAACAGAAAGCCATGCCGTCCATCATCAGAACCTGCCAGAACTTTGCAGATACGTTTACCCGAGACGGGCGGAGCATGTTGTTCTACGGATCTGTCGGTACCGGAAAAACCTTTCTTTCCAACTGTATTGCAGGACAGCTTCTGGACCAGGGATATTCCGTTGTGTATTTTACGTCATTCCAGTTATTTGAACTGTTGTCCGGCACCATAGGAAACAGTTCCGAACAGTTCCGGAAGGCCTATGAGCCTCTTCTGGAAAGTGACCTTCTGATCCTTGATGACATGGGAACGGAAGTTTCCAACACCTTTACGGTATCCAAGCTCTTCCAGATTTTGAATGAACGGGCATTATCCGGACGTTCCACCATCATTTCGACCAATCTGTCCCTGCAGCAGTTCCGGGACGTATACAGTGAACGAATTTTCTCCCGTATCACCAGTTCCTTTACACTCCTCAAATTTGCGGGGAGTGACATCCGGATTCGAAGAAAACTTTCCGGTTCCCGTTGAAATCCCCTTGACGGTAGCAGGTACTGATGTTATGGTTTTAAATGGAAAAATAAGTTTTATATATCTTTTATATTTTATACAATACGGAGGGTTATCTCATGAATATTCAGCGCAGTGAACGGGTTCTTGAAACAATTCCTGTTGGCTCCCTCGGCATTATTGCCCTGCCGAGCTGTAAAGATCTTGGAAAAAAGGTGAACGATTATCTGGTTCAGTGGCGACACGAAAGTGCAAATGAACATAAAAACAGCCTTCCCTTTCAAGGTTACGAACAGGATTCTTTCCTTCTGAATGCGAAAGTACCCCGTTTCGGTTCCGGTGAAGCGAAAGGAATTGTTCAGGAATCTGTCCGCGGCCGCGATCTTTACATTATGGTAGATGTGTGCAACTACAGCATGACCTATTCCCTCTGCGGTCACGAGAATCATATGTCTCCTGATGACCATTATCAGGATCTGAAACGTATCATCGCAGCCTGCGGCGGTAAAGCAAGACGTATCACCGTTATCATGCCCTTCCTCTATGAGAGCCGCCAGTATAAGCGTTCCGCCAGAGAATCTCTTGACTGTGCTTTGGCACTGCAGGAGTTGGTTCACATGGGAGTGGATAATATCATTACTTTTGATGCCCATGACCCGCGTGTACAGAATGCCATTCCACTGTCCGGTTTTGAGACGGTACAGCCGGCTTATCAGTTTATTAAAGCCCTGCTCACCAATGTACGGGACATTCAGGTAGACAGTGATCATCTGATGGTAATCAGCCCGGATGAAGGCGGCATGGGACGTGCTGTTTATCTGGCCAACGTTCTGGGAGTTGATATGGGTATGTTCTACAAACGCCGCGATTACACCAAAATTGTCAATGGCCGCAATCCCATTGTTGCCCATGAATTTCTGGGAAGCAATGTAGAAGGCAAAGACGTTTTGGTTATTGATGATATGATTTCTTCCGGTGAGAGTATTATCGACGTAGCACGCCAGTTAAAATCCCTTCATGCAAAACGTATTTTCCTGTATTCCACCTTTGGTCTGTTTACCAACGGTATGGAACGTTTTGACAAGGCATATGAAGAGGGACTGTTTGACCGCGTATTCACCACCAACCTGATTTATCAGTCACCGGAGCTTTTATCCAGACCGTATTACATCAGCTGCGACATGAGCAAATACATTGCTCTTCTGATCGATACCCTGAATCATGATGCTTCCATCAGTGATCTCCTGGATCCATTTGAGAGAATTCATCTGTTCCTGGAAAAGTACAGAAACGGACGTTTATAAGACAGCGAAAGCACCCCGGCTGCATGAGCCGGGGTTTTTCCATAAGAGGAGACCTTTATGAAAAATTTTGTATTTATTTCTCCTGCTTTTCCCGGCAACTATGAAAATTTCTGTGTTTCCTTGAAAAAGGACGGAGTCAATGTGCTGGGCATTGGAGATACTCCCTATGATGCCCTTTCCCAAAAGCTTAAATCTGCCCTGACAGAATATTATAAGGTAGACAATATGGAAAACTATGACGAGATGTTCCGGGCAGTAGCTTTTCTTTCCTTCCATCACGGAAAGATTGACTGGCTGGAAAGCAACAACGAGTACTGGCTGGAACAGGATGCAAAGCTTCGGGAAGATTTTCATATTACAACCGGACTGCAGCCAAAGGACATGGCGCTGATCAAGCACAAATCCCAGATGAAAAAGGGATACGAAAAGGCAAAGATCCCCACCGCCCGTTATCATATGGTACACGATCCGGAAGCTGCCAAAGAATTTATTCAGGAAGTGGGCTATCCGGTCATCGTGAAACCGAACAGAGGTGTCGGTGCCTGCGATACCTGGAAAATTACCAACGAACAGGAGTTGGAACAGTTTTTTCAGAACCTTCCTTCCATCCCCTATATTATGGAGGAATTTGTTCCCGGCGAAATCTGTTCCTATGATGCGATTGTAAACAGCAAAGGAACCGTTCTCTTTGAAACGGGAAATGTGACACCCATCTCTATTATGGATAGTGTGAACAATCATGGCTCCATCCGATTCTACATCGTAGATCATGTGGCAGAGGATCTGAAAGCGGCCGGCCGGGCATGCTTAAAAGCCTTCCGTGTACGAAGCCGTTTTGTCCATCTGGAATTCTTCCGTCTGACGGAGGATCATCCCTATCTGGGACCCAAAGGTCAGGTTGTAGGACTGGAAGTCAATATGCGCCCGTCTGGTGGTCCGACCCCGGATATGGTGAATTTTGCCTACAGCACGGACTGTTATCAGCACTATGCCGATATGATGGTCTATGACAAGCTTCGTCATCAGACCAAGTCTACCCACTGTTTCTGTGCCTATGTCGGCCGTTGGAAGGAACTTCCTTATCTTCACTCCCACGAAGAGATTCTGACCGAATTTTCAGACAGTCTGAAGCTGGCTCAGGAACTGCCGGAAGTACTGGCCCACGGCATGGGAAATTATATGTATCTGGCAAGATTGGAGACAAAAGAAAAGATGGAAGAATTTTTCCATTACACACTGGATCTAAAACCCGCCGAACCAGAAAAGAAACCGGTCAGAAAAACCGCCCGGAGAAAAACGCAAAGGAAGTCATAACAAATGGAAATACATGAACTGAACTGGTACAGTGAACGTCTGCACCGGAATATGCCTGTGAAGATATACGGTCATGCCGGAAAGCCTTGTCTGGTCATCCCTTCCCAGGATGGAAAACACAATGATTTTGAAGGATTTGGCATGGTAGATGCCTGCGCCCCCTGGATTGAAGAAGGAAAACTGATGCTCTACTGTGTAGATACCATTGATGCAGAGACCTGGTCCTGTACCTGGAAAAATGCCAGAGACCGGATCCTGCTTCACGAAGACTGGATGCAATATCTGGTACAGGAAGTCCTTCCACTAATGGAAAAAGAAAACAACGGACAAAAAGCCATGACGATGGGCTGCAGTATGGGTGCATTCCACGCTGCCAACCTGTTTTTCCGCTTTCCTGACCGTTTTGATGCCACCATCTGCTTAAGCGGTATTTACGATGCTTCTCAGGTGCTGGGTGGCTATATGGACGATCTGGTTTATCTGAACTCTCCTTATCACTGCCTGCAGAACATGCCGGCTGATCACCCTTACATGTCTCTCTATCGCAAAAGCGATATGTTCTTCTGCGTCGGACAGGGTGCCTGGGAAGATGAACTCCTGGCAGATACCAGGAAACTGGATGGCGTTCTGCACGCCAAAGGCATCCCTGCCTTTGTGGATTACTGGGGATACGACGTAGCCCACGACTGGAACTGGTGGCAGAAACAAGCGCCCTATTTTCTGGGCAAGATTTTGTAACTGTTCACAGAATCTACATTTGACTTTCCCGGATTCGGCTTCTACAATGGAAACGGAATCTATATTTGGAGGTATATTTATGAAAAAACTGACTGCTCTTTTCTTATCTGTAGCAATGTGCGGCACCCTGTTAGCCGGATGTGGTTCTTCCAAATCCGATGAGGCACAGGCATCCGACACGAACGAGACAACCGCGGAGGAAACCACCGATGCTTCTTCCGAAGAAGACACCGAGCTTCTCACCGGTCTTCATCATGTGACCATTGATGTAAAGGATTACGGCACCATTTCTCTGGAACTGGATGCAGACACTGCACCGATTTCCGTTACCAATTTTATCAATCTGGCAAAAGATGGATTTTACGACGGTCTGACTTTTCATCGCATCATTTCCGGGTTCATGATCCAGGGCGGCGATCCCAAAGGAAACGGAACCGGCGGTTCTGACCAGACCATCAAAGGAGAGTTCTCCGAGAACGGCGTGGAAAACGATATTTCCCATGTACGCGGCACCATTTCCATGGCAAGAGCCAACGATCCGGACAGTGCTTCCTCTCAGTTCTTCATTGTACATGAGGACAGCACCTTCCTGGACGGCCAGTACGCTGCCTTTGGCCATGTAACCGACGGCATGGATGTGGTAGATGCCATCTGTGAAAACACCCCTGTACAGGACAATAACGGTACGGTAAAGGCAGATGACCAACCGGTCATCACGTCCGTAACGGTTATTGATTAGTCATCATTATGATAAAAACGTCCCGGCATCTTGCATAATGCCGGGGCGTTTTTACTGTTTCATCAACTCTATGATTTTTTCAACATTTTCCTGACTCCAGGAAGCGATCTCAAGCACCGCATGGGGAATCTGCTGATCTCCGGAATCTGGATTGTGGAACCAGACACATTTCGTGCCTGCTGCCGCTGCTGCCTTTCCGCCATTCGTGGAATCTTCCACAATCAGACAATCCTCCGGTTTCAGTTTCAGTTTTTCCATAGCCCGCACAAAGGTGTCCGGCGCAGGCTTCGGGTGATCCACTTCCTCTCCGCTGGTATAGCATTCAAAGTACTGGCGGATCTCCAGTGCATCCAGCACCCTGCCAATATAGTAACCTGCGGAGGATGACGCTACTTCCAGACGGAAGCCTTCGTCATGAAAACGTTTTATAGCTTCTTTCACACCTGGAATCTGTGGAAATCCATCCTTCTGCACGATCTCTTCTTTCTTCGCATACATCCGTGCCCGAAGCGTCTCCGCATCGGAAACCGTTTCTCCGTATGCTTCTTTCAAGAGTTTCATCAGATAACCGACTGTAGAACCGATACAGGGTTTGTAAACCTCATAGGACATATCAACCCCCTCGTCTGCCAGCGCTGCTTTCCAACATTCATAATGCAGGGGTTCTGTATTTACCAGAACCCCATCCATATCAAATATCATTGCTTTCATTTATTTTGCCTCGGAAGTAAACATAACTCCAAGCTTCTGGAACGTCTTCTCATCTGCTGCGCTCAACATCCGGGAAATATGCGCCTGGCTGCCGCGCAGGTTCGGAAGCTGACGCAGCGCCTGATCTGCCAGCGGGTTGCTCTCAGAACTGGAAGACAGAGCAATCAGTACCTCTTCCATATGAAGACGCGGATTGCGGCTGCCAAGATACTCTACTTTCAGTTTCTGAATCGGTTTGATCACATTCGGTGTAATCAGAAGCACATCCTCGTCAATACCAGCCAGATGTTTCAGTGCTTTGATGAGCAGCGCTGAGCATGCTCCCATAAGATCGCTGGTCTTTCCGGTCAAAATGGTTCCATCCGGAAGCTCAATTGCGGCTGCCGTATGTCCGGTCTCCTCGGCACGGGCATTGGCTGCAGTCACTACCTTGCGGTCTTTTACGCTGACTCCGGCGTTGTTCATGAGCAGCTCAATCTTATAAGCTTCTTCCTCTTTGGATTTTCCTCTTGCAATATTGACCAACGTCTGATAGTAACGGCGGATAATCTCCTGACCGGATGCCTCGCAGCATGCCTCGTCATCTACAATACAGTTTCCTGCCATATTCACGCCCATATCTGTCGGGGATTTGTACGGGCAGTCGCCGTAGATCTCCATAAACATAGCACGCAGTACCGGGAAGATCTCCACGTCGCGGTTATAGTTTACTGTTGTTTTTCCATAGGCTTCCAGGTGATACGGATCAATCATATTGACATCGTTCAGATCAGCCGTTGCTGCCTCATATGCCAGATTTACCGGATGGCTTAATGGCAGATTCCAGATGGGGAAGGTTTCGTATTTTGCATAGCCTGCACGCACACCTCTCTTATGCTCATGATAGAGCTGTGACAGGCAGGTTGCCATCTTTCCGCTTCCCGGTCCCGGAGCCGTCACAACAACCAGCGGTTTGGTAGTTTCGATATAATCGTTATGTCCGTAACCTTCCTCACTGACAATCAGCGGAATATTATTCGGATATCCCGGAATCAGATAGTGACGATATACTTTCACGCCCATTTTCTCCAAACGAGTCTGGAACATCTGAGCGCTGTACTGTCCTGCATAATGGGTAATGCAGACACTTCCCACATACAGATTTTTAGATTCAAAAATTGCTTTCAAACGAAGCAGATCCGAATCATAAGTGATGCCCAGATCACCACGCACTTTATTTTTTTCAATATCCTCTGCACTGATAACAATTACAATCTCCACCTGATCTGCCAGCTGCATGAGCATACGCAGTTTGCTGTCTGGCTCAAATCCCGGAAGTACACGGGATGCATGATAATCATCATACAGTTTCCCGCCAAACTCCAGATACAGTTTGTTGTCAAACTGTTGAATCCGCTCTCTGATGTGTTCTGACTGCATTGCCAGATATTTGTCATTATCAAATCCTTTTTTCATGTAGTTTCTCCCCTTATAAAATCTCTTTTAGCAGCTTCAAATTCTGAATGGTAAAATCCGCTTCCTGAAGATGGCCTGTCTGCTCCCGGTCATACCAGCAAGTCTTCATACCCATCTGCCGGCCGCCCGCAATGTCCGCTGTCAGGGAATCGCCGATCATCATGGTTTTCTCCGGTGAAATTTCCGGAAGCACTGCAAAACATTTTTCAAAAAATCCACGTGCTGGCTTTTCCACTCCCATCCGTTCCGACACAAAACAGTGTTCAAAGTACTTCAGCATGTCCGCTTTCTGAAGCCTGTTGATCTGCTGCTCATAAGGTCCATTGCTTGCTGCACACAAACGGTATTTTCCATAAAGATAAGGAAGGATTTCCATGGCACCGTCTACCGGCACCGCACTTTCATGAAGTGACTTTTTAAATTCATCTTCCATGGCTGCGCCATCGGCTTCCAATCCGAGTTTTTTAAGGATCGTCTGCCAACGAACCGTCCGAAGATCCGCAACCTTCAGCTCCCGCTTCTCAATCTTTCTCCAGATTTTATTATTTTCTTCCTGAAACACGGAAAACATCTCCGGCTGATATTCCAGTTCAAACATCCGAAAACAATGTTTCATGGATTCCTCCGCAGCTGCATTAAAATCCAGCAGAGTATTGTCGATATCTAAAAAAAGTACCTTCAGTTCCAATCTGGCTCCTCCTTATCCACTGGTTATAAGCATACTAGATTCTCTGCAAAAACTCAACCGGGAGTTTTATGAATTATGGTGATTGGCTCTGTATTGGTAACCACCAGGCCGAAAGTCGCAGAATGCGACTTCCGTTTGGGTGGTTACCTCATACAAATATAAACCATATACGCTGCATAGACAAGCAGCATGATAATACCCTCGCTGCGGCGTACTTGTTTTCTGGTCCAGGCAAATACCCACACAATAAGACTCATCACCGTCAGGAGAATAATATCGATCATATTTTCCTGCACAAATGCAATAGGACTGATCGCGGCCGCTGCACCGAGCACCATCAGGATATTAAACACATTAGAACCCAATACATTTCCAAGGGCCATATCCACTTCCCCTTTTCGGGAGGCAACCACAGAGGTCACCAGCTCCGGCAGGGAAGTTCCCATAGCTACAATCGTCAAACCAATAAGGTTCTGGCTCAGTCCAAAATTCGCTGCAATGGCCGATGCCGAATCCACCACCAGATCTCCGCCCCACATAATAGCAGCGCCGCCCAGAAGGATGTACAGCGCACACTTCCAGCCAGGAAGCATCTTTGGTTCCTCTTCTTCCGGCTGTATCGGATTGGCTTTTGCCGCGCGCACCATCCACATAAGAAAGCAGACGAAAATCACCAGGAAAATCAATCCATCTGCCCGGCTGATTGCCATGCCAGAGTATCCCAGAATCAACAAAATCACACCCATGGCAATCGAAAAAGGCAGTTCCTGCTTTAGTGTCTTCTGACTGACTGCCATTGGAGTCCACAGAGTACAGGCCCCGCATACTACCATCAAGTTAAAAATATTAGAGCCAACCACGTTGCTGACTGCCAGCTCATTACTTCCCGCAATGGACGCTGTCACACTGACCGCACATTCCGGCAGGGAAGTTCCCATGGCCACAATGGTCATTCCTATTACCATAGATGGAATATGAAATTTCCGCGCCACTGCGGAGCTTCCTTCCACAAAATAATCCGCACCCTTAATCAATAATATAAATCCTACAAGTAATGATACATACGTCATTTCGGTTTTCCTCCTCACTTCGTAATGATCTTATTGTATGCGCTGTGCAAAACAGATGCAAGGACAGAACCAAAGTTTTTACGACCTTTCCCGGAAAATATGTTAAAATAACGTTATCTTATGACAGGAGCGTACACCCATGAACATCAACCGCGAAGATATGATGGAACTGACACGCCGCATGACCCTTTCCAGAAATTGTTTCAGCCGCCTGGCCGGCGCTTATATGGATGAGGAAGGCTTCATCGACGGCACTTTTCATACTCATTTTCTGAAATTGAGCAAAGCCGACCAGGAGAAAAATCTGAAGCTTGCCAAGGCTATCCCCTTTGCCAAAACCAATGAGCAGCTGAAAAGCCATTCCATCGGATCTTCCAGTGAATTTCGCAAACTCCTCCTGGCCCTTAGGGAATGCGAACTAAAAAATGACGCTCTCCTCTATAATCTCTACGAATATATCGGAGAACGCCATCAACCAGGCTATCCTTACGGTATCTATGTATTTTACGGAACCTACGATGTCCCCAGAAAAGGCACTGACCACACCAGCCAGTGGGAATCCGAAGAAGTCTACCAGTTCCTGATCTGCGCCATCAGTCCCCTTGTCGGCGAGTACGAGATGGGCACGCCCGAAGCCGGATTCCTGTACCCGGCCTTTGAGGGAAGAGGTACGGAGACGGGGAAGATTTATGTGTTGGAGTAAGAAGAAAAAGACTTCTTACTTTGTAAAAACTTTCAGTTTTTCTTCCAGCTCTCTGATTCTGTTGTCTTTGGATTCCAATTCTTTTTTCTGATTTTCTATTTCAACATCCTTGGCATCCAGTTCTTTCTGCATCTCATCAATCATCAGCTGCACTGTATTCTGATCCAGTTCTTTTAGTTCCTTCGAGAACATTTCCATCACCTTCTCCACATTCAAACAAAGATTATAGACTTCGTCATAGATCACCTTGAACTCCGGATAATCCGTAATCAACCGGACAATATCTTCCGGTTCGTCGCTGCTCAAAAACGTAAGCCATGGTCCTGTCAGTTAATTTCTATTCTTCTGGGCAGATGAAAGTGGGAACTTATATTCTACCCATTGAATCAAATTTTAGAAGTGAAAATCCCTTCGCAAAACACATTTAAAGTGCTTGTTTGGACGTATGAAAAAATTACAATAGCCTCTGCCCGGGAAAATACAGATCCTCGGGCAGGCAGAAAGCAAAACCAGCTATATGTCCAAATAACTTTTATATATAGCAATTATAATGATTTTTCAGGATTTCTACTATCATCTTTGGGCATTAAACATGATGAATGCATCATACGCCCTGCAGTACTTCCTCAATCCAGTCTCTTCGCTGAAGTACCTGTATCCACTCTTTCGGAATTCCATCCGATTTATAATACAATCCGGTCAGTCCACCAGCGACTGCACTAACGGTATCTGTATCCTCTCCAAGGTTCACGGCCATCAGCACTGTTTCTTTATAAGACTGGGAATGAAGCAGACACCATACAGCTGCTTCTAAGGTATCCACCACATAACCGCTGCTTTTGATTTTCTCTTTTGAAAGCCCTTTAAATTCTGAAAGATCAACCAGTCGATGATACTGTTCCAGCTCTCGATGATTAGACAGATCCTGCCGATAATATTGAAATGCTCGATCCATTCCTTCCTGTAACCGATTTTCCAGCGTCCCTTCCCGTTCAAGAATTGCCTTCACCAGGAAATAGTAAATTCCACATGCCATCTGACTTCTTAAATGCGCATGGGTGAGTGCCGATACTGCATGAATCATATAAATACTCTCATTTTCTGAAGTACAAACTTTTTTCTGGCGCTCGAACAAATACAGGCAAATCGGAAGAATACGCATAAGAGAACCATTTCCATTATCCCACTCTGTCTTTCCGCCCGATTCCAATGGTGCCATTCCCTTTGCATAATTCATAAGAGCTCTTGACGTTGCCATTCCTATATCAAATACCTCTCCAAATGGTGTATATTCCCCATGCATGCACCATCTGCTGAACCGTTCCATCATATCGGTATAATCGATGTTTCCGACCGTTCTGATACTATCCAGTTCTGCCAGTGCCATACTACTGTCATCAGACCATGTGCCCCTTGGCTGATGATGGGTTCCATATTCCCGCATTCCTGTTACTGGATTTTTCATCAGCTCCGTTCTTGACATAAATTCCACGGGTACACCCAAGGCATCCCCAACAATTAATCCCAACATTCCATCTTTCCAGATATTGCTCATTTCCCTCTGCATTTTCGCCATCCCCTTTTTCGCCTAGTCATTTTTCCGTTGATCCATTTCTTTCTGAATCCAGGTCATGATCACCTCAACCAGATACTCCTGCTGAATCCGACTCAATTCCCTACCTGGCTGTATTTTATGCCATTTTCTGATGCATTCCCTGCAGCAGGTTGCGGTCGCATGCTGCGCGATAAAAACCGGATGTCCTTTCATTGGCGTCTGCCTTCCATCGTTTGGAATATATGCAGGCGCCTCCCTTTTTTCTATGAAATCTCTGGCGTGATCCCTGATCGTGTCCATGCCTTTTTCATTTATATAATCAATGTCCCGCTGTTTTAGATGAAAACTGCTTCGAAATTTTGAATGCTCCAGATGATCAAATAATTGAGCAAACCATTCCTCTTTTGTCACTTTGTCGCTTCTCCTCCATTATCTGCATATAAATCTCCATATAATATGCAGATACTGGCTTATATTTTCTGTTGCTATTTCCGCCCGCATCTCATCAATCATTAACTGTACGGTGTTTCTATCCAGTTCTCTTAATTCTTTTGAAAATATTCCCATCATATTCCTCCACGTTCAGACAAAAATTATAGTTTTCTAATGTTTAGTTTTTCGAATCATTTATAGTATTTTATATATATGCTAAAAGTATCATATTATATGTAAAAATACAATCTTAATCTTAAAACATTCAAAACACGCATAAAAATCATACTCTAACATATACTTGATTTAGCTATTTCCCTGTGCTATACTGGGTGTAGCTAAAAAGGAAATAGTGTCCAAACAACACCAAACGAAAACCCCCGGAATGGCAGTTCCGGGGGTTTTCTTCACTTTGTTATACAGTTGTGCATCTGTTCAGGCTAATCGTCGCTGTTGTCTCTGTCTAGCCATTTGCAAATGTAGTAGCTAATTACACCTGCTGCGACAGAGACCAAAAAGGAAATAATGAATTCCAAACAATACCCCCCTTTCCGTTGCCAGATTGGGAGCGACAACAAAAGTATTATAACATGTGCATTGTTTTTGTGAAACATTTTTGTTGCATTTTATATTGCTTTAAGTATATCCGACTTTTTAATACTCTTCTTTCCTGATTTTCGTCAAATACTGTTTCTTTTTATTCACTTGATGTACCCGTGCACGTGGCTCATATTTTGCACAGTGCTGACAGTAGGTCTTATGACAGGCCTCTCTGCCTTTGGTGCACTGCCCCAGTGCGATATAGTATTTACATGGGATTTCTCTGTATTTTGCCATTTTATTTTCCTCGATTCTGCTTTGGAAAATTTCAATAGAATGAAAGAACTTTTTGAGAAAAGAAAAAGGCATCTCCCGCAGGAAATGCCTTTTGTCACCCCATATGAAATTCCTAACAGTTTACTGTATGCTGCCAGTGCACCTTCACTCTTTCCAGCCAAGACATTTTTAGTCAGAGCTTTTATTCTGCTGCTTCTACAGAAATTACTTCCCCGTCAAACGGGTCTACTTCTGATGCGGTACCTGTATAAGTTACAGTCACCTTGTCACCTACATTTACACTGTCCAGTCCTTCCGGCTTCTCCTCATCGAAAGTAAATTCATAGCAGGTTCCATCCTCACCTGTTACAACAAACATAAAGTCTTTTACTTCATCTAATGTTCCGGTAAAAGTAGATGTCTCTTCAGACTGTCCCTCTGTTGCAGTTCCTTCCTGCTGTGTAGTTTCTTCCTGCTGTGCTGCTCCTGCGTTATCTGACTTTGCCCCACAGCCTGTCATCATAGATGCTGTCATTGTTGTTACAAGTACCATCATTGCAAATTTTCTTTTCATAATTATTGCCTCCTGCAAATTATTTTCTATTTTCAATCTATTAGATCACTGGTTCCATTAAAAAGTTTCACCCATTTCAAAAAATTTATGTTTTGCAAGAAAAGAACTTTCCATCTCTGGAAAACTCGGAAGCTCACTTCGAGCAAATATCCCCGACAATGAACCTCAATTGAAGACGGACTTGCTCAGAATTTCGGGAAAGGAGTCTCCGTTCTGGGTAAGTTCCGCTACTCAGAAAGGCAACATTTACGACAAAAGAAAAAAGTCCGTACCGGGCTGTGCCCCCTTATTTCCCCGTCCACGCCGGAGCGTGGTTCTCAGCGCCAACTTGCTTACAAAAGTTCCTGCCTTTTTCAAAAACTTGGGAACTCGCGATCAGCAATCTGCGATTCAGACCCATTTCACCTGCAAAAGCTAGTTGTGGCGCCGGGAAACAGGAACTGAAAAGGGGGTTGACGCGCTATAGACCCACGGCTCCCGGCAGTCTTGTCTGAGGGGAACTCCACGGCTCCCGGCAGCTTTATTTAAAAGGAAAATTTTTGAAGAAAAAAAGAAAACATACATTCGACAGCTTTTACTGGAAAGTCCGGAAAGCGTTGATATTTCAAGAAAAAAAGAGTTCTCCTTTTTCAAGGAAAACTCTCATTCTAGCAGGGCTACAAGGATTCGAACCTTGAAATGACGGAGTCAGAGTCCGTTGCCTTACCGTTTGGCGATAGCCCTAAATTGTCATTTTGTTGGTGTGTTGTCAACCAACGAATGTTATTATAGGACATACCGCGAAAAAATGCAAGTACTTTTTTTAATTTTTTTCAACTTTTTTTGCGAACTCTGATTTTCCCCGCCGTTGAAACGTTTTTGCTACTTTGATGCGTAGCCGTTTTCGAAGCTGACTCGATTTACCAGCTCTTTTCCTTCCAGATATCGTTTCAGATTCTGGCTCCACAAGTGGACAATCCGATCCTCGGTGTCCTTGGAATAGCCAAAGCTCTGTCCGGCAATATGAGGAGTAATGATAACCCGGTCCGTGTTCCAGAGAGGATGATCTTCCGGCAATGGTTCCGGATCTGTGACATCCAATGCCACGCCTCCCAGATGTCCATCTTTCAGAACACTGACCAGTGCTTCCGTGTCAATCACATTTCCTCTTCCCACGTTGACAAGGAGCGCTTTCTCCTTCATCAGACATAAACGATGTTTATTCAACAGTCCTTTTGTTGCTGCGGTTCCTGGCAAACAATTAATGACGATGTCTGCCTTCGGCAGTTCCTGATCCAGCTCATCCGGCGTAATCATTCCATCATAGCAGTCCGGATAGTTCCGGTCTGTTCTTCTCATCCCGATTGTTTTGACACCGAACGCACAAAGCCGTTCTGCCACACCAGTTCCAATATCCCCTGCACCAAGAATCAATGCCCGCTTTCCATAGAGAAGCATCTCTGAAGGGATCGGACTCCATCTTTTCTCCCGCTGCTGTACTGCATAAGCTTTCAGGTTTCTGCAAAGTTCCAGCAGCACTGCCATCACATATTCCGGAATGACGATATGAAAACATCCACTGGCATTGCTCAATGCCACCTGACGCGGAAAGCCTTCTCTTGCCGTGTAAACATCTGTTCCAGCCCAGCTCATCTGAATCCAACGAAGATGTTCGCACTGGTTAATCTCCCTGATCCCCGGCTGTCCAAAGATGATCTGTGCCTGCTTCAGAAGAGGCAGGCGTTCTTCTCTGCTCATATTCTCCGGCACGTAGACAAATTCCACCATATCTTTGCCTGCTGCTTCCAGTTCTTCTTTTTGATGCTCATCCAGTTCAATGAGCACCGCTGCTTTGATTTTATCCATATCATCAAGCCTCTCTTTTCTATTCCATCAACAACACCACTACCTGACAGCTGCTTATCCGCAAAAGTTCTCCATTAAGATTTATTTTCGGCATATTATTGAGCAGCACTTCTTT
Source organism: Hominiventricola sp. (assembly GCF_057604405.1). Lineage (NCBI taxonomy): Bacteria > Bacillati > Bacillota > Clostridia > Lachnospirales > Lachnospiraceae > Hominiventricola > Hominiventricola sp. The sequence goes on along the minus strand of NZ_DBLYVB010000008.1, from coordinate 69,360 downwards.
TACTGTACCCGGAAGTTCCAGTTCTGCCGCCTCCTGTCCCCAGTTGCCCATCACCAGAATCCTCTGATGCTCGTATTCCCGGATATAAGCCATCACCTGTTCGGTCTCCTCATACACCGGTTTTAGGCAGCCATACACAAACGTATCTTTATAAGCAGGATTTTTCCGAAGAGCCGTCAGCTTCCGGTAATAAGGAAGGATAGAATCCGGATCTTTCTCCTGGGCTTCCACATTGATCTTCTGGTAATCCGGATTGACCGCAATCCAAGGTGTTCCTTCTGTAAATCCGGCCTCTTTGCCACCGCTCCACTGCATAGGGGTTCTGGCATTGTCCCTGCTCAGCCGGTTGCAGGCGGCAAGTGCCTCCTGCTCATCAAGTCCTGCTGCGAGCGCCTCTGCATATTGATCCTTCGTACTGATATCATCGAACTCCTCGATAGAGGTTCTCCTGACATTTCTCATACCGATTTCCTGCCCCTGATAAATAAAAGGAATTCCCCTGAGCAGAACACTGACAGTTCCCAGCATCTTGACTCCGGCATCATTCTGTCCATAATCCGGCAGGAACATGCTGGCACCTCTCGGCTCATCATGATTTTCAATAATATTGGAATACCTTCCGAAGGATTCCACCTCCGCCTGGGAAGCAAAAAGGGTACTTCTCCATGTCTTAAAATCCACAGGCTTCGCTTCATACCATCCATGTTTCCCCAGACAAAGTAAATGCTGCGAGAAATCAAAGATCGAAGAGAAATGTCCGTCAGGACCGATGAATTCCCTCAGTTCTTCTTCTTTTCCATTAAATACTTCACCGACCGTAAAAGAATCATGAAGGGCAAAGGTATGCTTTTTCAAATCCTCCAACATCTCTCCGATGCCGGAGGCATGACTTACCACCACATCTGCAGAACACAGACCATCGGGACCATCCGGCTCGTAATCCGGGAAGGACAGATCCTTCTGGATATTGATGATCGCATCTATCCGGAATCCATCTACCCCTTTTTCTGCCCACCAGTTAATCATTTGATAGAGTTCCCTGGTCACTGCCGGATTATACCAGTTAAGATCCGGCTGCTCCTTGGCAAAAGAATGGTAATAATAAAGATCCTCCCATCCAGGCACCGGCTCCCACATACTGCCGCCGAAATAGGAACGATAGTTAGACGGCGCTTTTCCATTCTTTCCTTTCCGGAAATAGAAATAATCACCATAAGGACCATAAGGATCCTTCAATGCCTTCTGAAACCATTCGTGCTGGTCAGAACAGTGATTAAGAACCAGATCCATAATAAGGTGCATATCCCGCGCTTTCAGTCCGGCCACCAACTCTTCAAAGTCTTCCATGGTACCGAATTCCGGTGCGATCTTATAATAATCAGAAATGTCATATCCCTGATCCACAAAAGGTGACGCATAGATGGGTGACAGCCAGACCATATCGATCCCAAGTTCTTTCAAATAATCCAGTCTGCTGATGATCCCCTTCAGATCACCGATTCCGTCTCCGTCAGAATCCTGATAGCTCTTCGGATAAAGTTGACAGGCAATTTTATCATGCCACCATTTTCTTTCCATATTACTCCTCCATAAAAAAACTGCCATAAGCGAAAGCCCCATGTGGGTACTTTAAGCTTATGGCAGCCTTCGTTTATGGCTTATTATTGCATAATCATTTCAGAGCGTCAACTGCTGCCCGCTCAATTGGGAATCCTGCACGATAACGCTTGATGAACTCATCAAAGCCCTTTACATCCTCCGGATCCGGATCCATCTTCTCACCCTCGTCTCCGCCGAAGACTTTGTTCTGCAGATAATCTTCCAGTGCTTCTCCTGCGTCTTTATTTACCATGTAGGAGGCTAAGAGGGCAATTCCCCATGCGCCGCCTTCTCCTGCCGTCTTCATAACAGATACGGTTGCATCCATGGCAGCTGCCAGGATCTTCTGTCCAACACCTTTGGTCTTAAAGAGTCCGCCGTGTCCGGTAATACGGTCAATGGCTACTTCTTCCTCTTTCAGAAGGATATCAAGACCTACCTTCAGTGCGCCAAGAGAGGTGTAAAGATTGGCACGCATAAAGTTTGCCAGACTGAATTTACTGTCCGGAGTACGAACGAACATCGGACGTCCCTCTTCAAATCCGGTAATATGCTCTCCGGAGAAATAGTTGTATGCCAGCAGTCCGCCGCAGTCTTTATCACCTTCCAGTGCTTTGTTGTAAAGAGTTCCGAACAGTTTGTTCATATCTACATCAATGCCGAAGCTCTCTGCAAATTCTTTGAAAATATTCACCCATGCATTCAGATCAGAGGTACAGTTGTTGCAGTGTACCATGGCAACTGCATCTCCGCTCGGAGTCGTTACCATATCGATCTCCTCATGCACCCTCTTTAATGCTTTCTCCAGTACGATCATGGCAAATACGGAGGTACCTGCAGATACATTACCAGTGCGCTGTTTCACACTGTTGGTGGCTACCATACCGGTTCCGGCGTCACCTTCCGGCGGGCATAACGGGCAGCCTGCCTGGAGAGTTCCGGTCGGATCCAGCTTCTTAGCTCCCTCTTCGGTCAGCACACCGGCTTTGTCACCTGCCAGCAGAACCTTCGGAAGCAGATGCTCCAGTTTCCACGGGAATCCCTTCGGTGCAACCAGCTCATCAAATTTCTGAATCATTGCTTTGTCATAATCCTTGATGGTGGAGTCAATCGGGAACATGCCGGAAGCGCTTCCTACACCCAATACTTTTTCTCCGGTCAGCTGCCAGTGAATATAGCCGTCCAGTGTGGTAAAGAAGTCTACCTGCGGTACATGCTCTTCTCCATTTAAAATTGCCTGATACAGATGTGCAATGCTCCAACGCTGCGGTACATGGAAGTTAAATACCTTCGTCAGCGCCTCGGAGGCTTCCTGGGTAATGGTATTTCTCCAGGTGCGGAACGGTACCAGAAGATTGCCTTCTTTGTCAAATGCCAGGTATCCATGCATCATGGCACTGAATCCGATGGCTGCCAGCTTCTCCACTGCCACACCATATTTTTCCTTTACATCTTCTGTCATCTTCTGATAGCAGTCCTGCAGCCCGGTCCAGATATCCTCCAGCGTATATGTCCACACGCCATTCTCCAGCCGGTTCTCCCAGTCATGATCGCCGGATGCAATCGGCATATTGTTCTCATCCACCAGAACTGCTTTGATTCTGGTGGAACCAAACTCGATTCCCAATACTGCTTTTCCATTTGCAATTGTATTCTTTACATCGCTCATCAGTCTTACCCTCCTGCTTCTTATCGTCCGGTATTTTCCCACTTTTCCTGTCCGGACCCATTATGTTTTATCATACCATAGCATGGATATCTTTTCAAACAATTCAAGGTCATTTTCACCAAAATAGATGCATGATTCTGCCGGGAAAGAGTACATCTTACCCAATGCAGGAGCAGGTGTGAAGAACCATTCCACACACGCCCGGAACCGTCAGGGACAGAATTCCATTCCGTACCGGATATCTGTCATTATTCGTGGAATATCCTGTTTCACTGGTTTCCATCAGGCATTCCAGTTCCGCCTCTTCCGGCACTTCTGCCATCCAGACAGGAATCTCCACCCTTCGTGCTTCCTGGGCATTATTCATAAGCACAAGGATCGTTTCACGCCCATCGAATCGTCCATAGCTGATAAACTGTTCCTCCATGGTCAGAAACCGGGTGGAACCATATCTCAATACCGGATATTCTTTCCGAATGCGGATCATTTCCCGGTGAAATGCCAGAAGATCCTGATCTTCCCGTCCCCATGGATAGGTTCTCCGGTTATCCGGATCCGTAAATCCGCATAATCCTGCCTCATCTCCGTAATACACCGTGGGACATCCCACCCAGGTCATCTGAAATACCACTGCTTCTTTCATCACATCTTTACGGATGCCTTCAGAAGCCTCAGCTGCACCCAGTGTATGAATTCTTCCTACCTTGCGGTTGGTTCTGGTAAGAAATCGGGAATGGTCGTGGTTGGACAGTTCATTCATGGCCGTCTCCAGTGAAGGTTCACAAAAACGCGCCATGTTCCGGAGCATGGCATCCTGAAAGGCTCCTGCATTGCCATAGAGGTCATCCCGCCTGTCATCACTGTGTTTCTCCATACCCGTTAAAAACCAGGTGATCGGTTCCATAAACGCATCATAGTTCATAACCGAATCCCACTGGTCTCCCTGAAGCCACGCACTGCAGTCTCCATAATGCTCTGCCAGAATCAGTGCCTCTGGATCCGCCTCTTTTACCGCCTTTCGAAATGCACGCCAGAACTGATGATTATATTCCTCCGAGTGTCCCAGATCTGCCGCCACATCAAGTCTCCAGCCATCCACAAAATAAGGCGCCTTCAGCCATTTCTGTGCCAGCACTAATACATAGTTCTTTAATTCCTCCGATGCTTCATAGTTCAGTTTTGGCAGCGTCTCATAGCCCCACCAGCCCTCGTAGGAGCCATTGCAGGGCCAGCCCTGCTCATCCTGAAAACGAAAATAATTCCGATATGGACTGTCAGCAGAAACATAAGCGCCTTTTTCAAAGCCTTCTGCCTCCTCATAAAGCCGTTCCCGATCCAGCCATTTATGAAAGGATCCACAATGATTAAACACACCATCCAAAATCACCTTCATCCCACGACGGTGAATTTCCTGCAGGAAATCTGCAAACCATGCATTGCTGGCCTCCAGGTTTTCAAGGCTGACCACCCGCTTCCGATACATTTTGGCCTGCCGGTTATCTTCAGCGCCGTCAGGCAGCGGAGTTCCCCCGTCTTCTGTAATCAGAGTCAGATGCGGGTCAATATAATCATAATCCTGGGTATCATATTTATGATTGGAAGGCGATACAAAGACAGGATTCAAATACAGCACTTCCACTCCCAGCTCCTGCAGATAATCAAGCTTCTGCCATACGCCCTGCAGATCTCCGCCATAAAAATTCTGCACGTCACATACTTCCGGCAGCTGATTCCAGTCTGTCACCCGGTGCACATCCCGGTTCAGATACCGGTATTCCCGGTCTTTCACATCGTTAGATGGATTTCCATTGCAGAAACGATCCGTATAAATCTGATACATAACCGCACCTTTCGCCCAATGAGGCGTGTGAAAATCCGGAATCAGACAAAAAGAATATGCTTCCTGCGGATGATCCGCGACTCCCAGTTTGTCAAAATAAAGTTTCTGTTCCCCTGACAGAATTTCAAAAAAATAGTGGACCGGCTCATCCAGTACCTTCCACTCACAGACATAATAATCAAACAGCCCCTGGCTGTAAGACCTTTTCATTTTCTGTCTGAAGCTTCCGCAGATCAGAGTTACCGTATCCACATTCTCATGGGCAGTCCGGAATTTTATTGTTACCGGATCTCCCCTGCGCGGTTCCGACGGACTGCGATAATAACCGGTCTCATCGCTAAACAGCGCTTCCTGATTTATTTGATCCCTCATGCATGCTTCTCCCTGTTTTTCTTACTATTATGATATCCCGAAAGCGTCTTAAAAACAACATCTTTCCCTAAAAAAGGACAGTAAAAAAGACAGCGGGGGTAATGCTGTCTTTTTTAGGAGAAGGTATTTCTTGTTTCTTATGGGGTGTAGCAAAAACTATATAATGTATTGGGGGTTTTTACAGTAAGTATAATAGCATATTCTCCCCTCAAAGTGTGCACAAACTTCACAAAAATTGCAATTCGTTTTTAGCTATTCTGCACAATTTCATTCTATATTTCTGCTTTATCTGCCGGGAACAACGCTTCGAACTCTTCACGGGTAATCTTCTCTTTCTCAAGCAGAAGCTCTGCACATGCATCCAGAACTCCTCGGTTATCGCTGATGATCTTCCGCGCTTTCTCATAACAGCTGTCAATGATGTTCTTCACTTCTTTATCGATCTCTCCGGCAATCTGTTCTCCATAACCTCTGTCATGGGCCAGATCCCGTCCGATGAAGACTTCTTCCTCATCTCCGCCATAGCTGATCAGACCCAGTTTATCGGACATGCCATACTTGGTTACCATAGCTTTGGCAAGAGATGTTGCCTGCTTGATATCCTGGGATGCGCCGGTGGTAATATCATCGAAGACCAGCTCCTCTGCCACACGTCCGCCCAGATCAACAATAATGGTCTGCAGCATCTTGCCTTTGGTATTGAACATGTCATCTCTCTCCGGAAGCGGCATGGTATAACCAGCTGCGCCTACTCCCGTCGGAATAATAGACACCGTATAGACCGGTCCCACATCCGGCAGTACATGGAACAGAATTGCATGTCCCGCCTCATGATAAGCAGTAATCCGTTTTTCCTTCTCGGAAATCACACGGCTCTTCTTCTCCGCTCCGATACCAACTTTGATAAAAGCCTTCTGAATATCTGCCTGCATCATATAAGCGCGGTTTTCTTTTGCCGCTATAATGGCAGCTTCATTTAACAGGTTCTCCAGATCTGCTCCGGTAAATCCTGCCGTCGTCTGGGCGATCTGATGAAGATCCACATCTTCACCCATAGGTTTGTTCTTCGCATGTACTTTCAGGATGGCTTCTCTGCCCTTTACATCCGGACGTGCAACGCCGATCTTCCGGTCAAAACGTCCCGGACGCAAGATCGCCGGATCAAGAATATCCACGCGGTTGGTGGCAGCCATGACAATGATCCCTTCATTGACTCCAAATCCGTCCATCTCCACCAGAAGCTGGTTCAGAGTCTGCTCTCTTTCATCGTGTCCGCCGCCCATGCCGGTGCCTCGTTTTCTGGCTACCGCATCAATCTCATCAATAAATACGATGCAGGGCGCATTTTTCTTTGCGTTGGTAAACAGATCCCGCACACGGGATGCTCCCACGCCTACAAACATTTCCACAAAATCAGAGCCGGAAATACTGAAGAACGGAACCCCCGCCTCCCCTGCTACTGCCTTGGCGATCAGGGTCTTGCCAGTTCCTGGAGGGCCCACCAGAAGAACACCCTTGGGAATTCGTGCTCCCACACGGGTATAACGTCCCGGATTTCTTAAGAAATCCACAATCTCTTCCAGTTCTCCCTTCTCTTCTTCCAGTCCTGCCACGTCCTGGAAACCAATCTTTGCATCACCGCCGGATGTCATCTGCGCATGGCTTCTTCCGAAATCCAGCATTCTTGCGTTTCCGCCTCCGGCATTTTTTCCCATGGTCATAACCACGAAGAAAAACAGAATTCCGCACATAAGCAGAGATGCACCATAGGTTTCAAAGAAGCCCGGTCCTTTCACCTCTGCAATGTCACAGGGAATTCCTGCTTCTGTCAACTGCTCCTCGGTGGTCTCTGTATTCAGAATGTTGGTCATTCTGTCAGTACCATCCTTCAGCGTATACATGACTGTTCCTGTCGGTGTCTCCTGATTAGGCGTGATCGTGGCGCTCACAATCTCGCCCTCCTCCATGGCATGCTCAAACTGCTGGTACGTATACGTGCTGCTTTCCTTCAGCTGTCCTTCGAAAAACATCAGTACCAGACAGATCAGGGCAAAGAATACCAGATAGGAACCGATGCCTTTCCATTGTCTGTTCAAACTTTTCTTATCCTCCCGTTATTAATCAAACTGTACCACACCGATATACGGCAGATTGCGATACTGCTGGTCATAATCCAGTCCATATCCTACCACAAATTTATCTTCAATCTGGAATCCCACATACTCTACCGGTACATCTACCACACGTCTGTCCGGTTTGTCAAGGAGCGTACAGATCTTCAGAGATTTCGGACTTCTCTGGGCCAGTAATTTCTTCAGATGGCTTAAGGTACGTCCTGAATCGATAATATCCTCAATAATAATCACATTGCGGTCAATGATCGGCTCATCCAGATCTTTGACAATCTTTACGATACCACTTGATTTGGTCTCTGCTCCATAGCTGGAGCACTGCATGAAATCCATGGTCACCGGCACGGTAATTCTCTTTGCCAGCTCGCAGGTAAAATAAACACTTCCCTTTAAAATGCAGATCAGATGAACACTTTCTCCTGCATAGTCACGGCTGATCTGCTCACCCAGCTCTTTGATTCTTGCATCCACAACATCCTCCTGCAGCATAACTTCTACATGATGTTTTTCCATCGCTTATTCCTCCATATTTTTCATATGTATTTTTAAAATTCTTTTCGTTTGCTCCGTTACTTTATATTCTTCACTGATCCGCATTCCCACTGCCCACATAATATGATTGCCATCTGCAAGCAGAATCATGCGATCCCGGTCTTCTCTTGGAACCTTCTGGTCAATAAAATAATCTTTGAGCTTTTTATGGGAACCGGCTCCATTTGCCAGATAATCACCCGGCTTTCTGTTGCGCAGAACCATACCCTGTTTGATTCTATCATAATCAAACCACTTCGTATAGCGCTTTGTCGGAATTTTCTCATTTTCTGCGGCATCTTCCACGGTAACAAGAAAAATCTGGCCGGCAAATGTATTTTCACCATTTTTTACCGGAATTTCCGGTAAATCTTCTGTTTTCCCCGCCACCTTTTTTCGAAGGAACAGCTCTTCATAGCCCAGTTGTCCGTATACATGCCCCGGCAGATCAGTTCTTCCTCCACGCTTTCCGTGAACCAGCTTTAAAAGCTGTTCTACATGGCCTGCCTCCAGATTCTTTCCTCCCGTGAGCAGCTCTATTCCTTTTCGGATGATCAGTTTTTGCATGGCTGGATGAAGCTCCGTAAATGCCTGCAGCCCGATGGCATATCCATCGGCGGTCTCTCTTGCGTACCGTTTCCATGCCCGTCCGGTCTCATATTCCAGATAGTTTTCTGTCTCCCGGATCCGCTCTGCCGTTCCTGCCAGGCGGCCCACCGTTCCCGGCCACGCTGCTTCCATGGGCGCCAGAATCTCTTTCCGAATACGGTTTCTTGCATAATCTACTTCCTGATTACTTTCATCTTCCATCCAGGAAATGTGCCTGGCTCTGAGCCAGTCCATCACTTCCTGGCGGGTCACGCAGAGCAGCGGCCGGATATAGGGAAAACGCACCGGCTCCATACCGCCCAGCCCTTTAAGACCGGTTCCTCTGCTCAAACGAAACAGCATGGTTTCTGCCTGGTCATTCTGGTGATGAGCCAGTGCCACCCGTTCTCCGAATCCATCCTCCAGACAACAGCGAAAAATCTCATACCGTACTTCGCGTCCCGCTTCTTCCAGACTCATATGATGAGTCAATGCATAGGCCGGTACATCCCTCCGGTAAATCCGAAGAGGAATTCCTCTCTCCTGACAGAACTTTGCACAAAATGCCTGATCCCTGTCTGCACTCTCTCCCCGGATCCCATGATGCACGTGAACGGCCCTGACGCCGATCCTGTGCTTGTCTCCATATTCCTTTAAAAGCAGCAGAAGCGCCGTGGAATCCGCGCCTCCCGAGAATCCCACCAGCACCTCCATGCCAGGTGTCAGCATCTGCTGTCCTTCTATATAAGAAAACACTTTGTTTTGCATTTTGTTTTCTCTTGTCCTTTCCGTAAAACTGTACTATCACTATATAAAATCCCTGATAAAAATGCAAATGCTTTTCCATCAGCGTTTCCATATTCCCACTGTCAGTATGGTCATGTCATCCCCGCCTCCCCCGTAGGCCTGCACCTGTTCCAGCAACCGCTGGGCCATTTCCGTTGGCGACCCCATCGGCATTTTCTGAATCATATCTTTTAAAAGCACCTCCTCCTGTCCTGACGGCAAGGCCGCCAATACTCCGTCCGTTACCAGAAACAGCAAGTTGCCGTCGTACATACGAATCCGGTAGGGTTCTGTAGACAACTGCCCTGAAATTCCAGCCGGCAGGGTTCCTCCCCGAATACACTCCACGCTGTGCTCTTTTTTGAGAAAACTGACAGAAGCCCCGATTTTCAACAACTCGCATACTCCGGTATAGAGATCCACTGAGGCCAGGTCCACAGTGGAAAATATGTTTGTCTCCGGCTGCAGCACCATGGATGAATTGATCATACGGATAGCCGTTTCCTTAGAAAATCCAGCCTCCACAAACTGTTCCAGAAGATCCAGCACCATCTCACTCTGGGTACATGCTTTTAATCCGGATCCCATTCCATCGGAAAGACCAGCATAAAAAGTTCCATCCGGCACCCAGAATACCGCAAAATTATCTCCCGATACTGCCTCTCCCTGCCTGGTGGCTTTCCGGACACCATAGAGAACATTATAGGCAGCCGCCTCCACAAAAAGAACCGTAATTCGCTCCTGTCCTACAAACGTCCGGCTGTCCCGATCCGGCATTAGTTCACATTCCAAGAGCTCCGACAGAACAGCGGCAATTTTTTTTACAGGAACGCAGATTTTTCTCCGGGTATGCATCATCAGATAAATCTGCTGCTTTTTTCCTTTCGGCCCATAGAAAAAAACCTTATTCACTTGCACACCCATAAGCCGGAGCCGCTTTCCAATCTCCTGCTCCAGATTCTGGTCTTCTTTGGTTCCGTAAATTCTCTCCATGGCTCCCGTCAGAATCCGGCTCATCTCCTGAATCTGCCCTGCAGCAGCCATACGATTCTCTGTCAGACGAGTCTGCAGCAGCCGCTCTCCCCGGTCAAGTCCTTCCACCGGCTGGGGTACCATACAAAAACTTCGGGACAGTTGTGCAAAGCTTTCCTGATACTCCTCCATCCACTGTCGGATTGGATGCACCGCGTCCCGGTCTTCCCGCTTTTCTCTCCTGCCCCGCAGCCATTCCAACATGTATCCGGCCAATACAATCACTGAAAAGAATGCTCCGCCCTTCATAATGCTCAAAGCCATCTCCCAGGCTGCCTTTTGCAGCATATATTCCACCGCCAGTTCCATGCTCATAAGACTCACTCCTGCTCCGCCTCCCAGGAGCCATTTATCTCTGCCATCCCCCTTTTTCCCAAACAAAATGAGAAGGCATCCTCCTACTGTCAGTGACAACACGTATTTACTCCACTCCATTTCCATCTCTCCTCTTCTCTTTCTCAAAGACAGGTCCTTACCCTTTGTCCTGCTCCGGCGATAGAGGAATTATAGAAAACTGTCCCGGAAAATCTTTGTCATTTAGAAGTGGCTCGAGAAATAAAGTTTTCGACATGAAGACAGCCTCCACAGGTTCCTGATTTTCTTCAGGCTCCTGCAGAGGCTGCTCTTTTTTCTCACTCATTTGTTCTTAGCTTTAAAAATAATTTCATCTTCATAGACAAGTCCCAGCTTGTCCTTGGCCACGTCTTCCACATATTTTTTTGTCTTGGTATATGCTTCCAGATCGTCAATTTCCTGGCTCCGCGCTTCCTCTTTATCGATGGATTGCTGGAGTGCTTCCTCACGCTGCTGATAGGTGAGATTCTTCTGCTTCAAGCGGATCCCTGCCACGGTACTGGCGCCAAAGACAAACAGGACAATTAGTAAGATGCCCCAGGCTCCCAGATGCTTCCGACGCTCACGGATCCTTCTGCTCTTCGCTTTCGCTGCCATATTCCGCCTCCTCCCTAAGAGAATAGAATAATTATAAACTCTTTTATTTTGTTTTTCAATTTCTTTTTGGAAAAACGGATCCATTGTCTGAATCCTCTGGAAGTTTTTCCCACCACCAGTCCAACTGGTTTTTTTATGACTCCATAAATCACGTTCAAAACTATGGAAATATGCTCCACAAGCCAGCTGCTCACCGACCAGTGATAAACCGCCATTCCCACACCCAGTGCAAACAGGGCATACCCCCGAAGCGCTCCGTCATTCTCCTGGTAAATCAACTGAAATACCAGAACTACCGCTGCCATCCAATAACAGAGATCTTCAACAGCTACCGCCCAGACGCCATGGGCAATCACCCGTCTTACAATCCGCAGCATATCATACAGAATCAGCAGCAGCATGCCTCTCAGAACTGCCAGTCCAAAAAACTGCAGTTCCTTTATAATCCCCACTGCTGCCATCTTATCGGAACAGGCGGTTCAGAAGCGTCTCGCCGCCTTTCTTAAAGTCTGAGACCTCCGAATACTGAAAGCTGTCGATCCTGCCCTCCAGGTCAATTTCCCCTTTTTCCAATGACAAACGATTTACATGCAGATCCGCTCCCTTAATCTGCAGCATGCCCAGCTCCGTCTCCAACAGCACTTCCGATATATCAAAGGATATCACATCTGAAACTCCGGTGATACTTCCTGCTCTCCGGTTCATAATCGTCAGTTTATGTGCTCCCCGGTTCTGAGGCCGTTCTTCCACAGTTCCCATTTTTACCATAAAAAGACCTCCCATATATTCTCTTAAAATATATTAGGAGGTCTTCTTCAATATTCCTTATAAATACTTGTAAAGCTCTTTGGCTTCATCCTTCCTGACCGTTTCCTGCACATCCAGCACTTCCACCTTCACAGTCCTCGTACCGAACTCAATCTCAATGACATCTCCCTCTTTCACGTTCAGGGATGCCTTGGCGGATTTTCCATTCACCAGTACACGACCTGCATCACAGGCTTCGTTGGCAACTGTACGTCTCTTAATCAGGCGGGAAACCTTCAGGAATTTATCTAATCTCATTCGCTTATCCTTAGTTCAGAGCGTCCTTTAAAGCTTTTCCTGCTTTGAATTTCGGAGCTTTGGAAGCTGCGATCGGCATCGGCTCGCCAGTATGCGGGTTTCTTCCCTCTCTTGCTGCTCTCTCAGCTACTTCGAAAGTACCAAATCCAACTACCTGAACTTTCTCACCTTTCTTCAGTTCGTCTGTAACAACGTCGATAAATGCTTTAACAGCTTTCTCTGCATCTTTTTTAGTCAGCTCAGCGTTCTCTGCAACTGCTGCAATCAGCTCTGCTTTGTTCATGTCTTTATTTCCTCCTCGGATCTTTCTTGTTTTATAGCATGTATCAATAGTTATACCTGTTTTCCTATTGTTTGTCAAGCAGGTTTCCTTGGTTTTCAGCCAGTTTCCGGCGCTTTTTCGCTTCCTTTTCCTGACGCTTAATTTCCTCCCAACGGGCCTGATTCTGCTCCGGAGAGCCGTACTCTTCGTTTCCAAATACATGAGGATGACGGCGCACCATTTTCTCTGCCAGACCATTCACCACATCTGCCATGGTGAACTGTCCTTCTTCCTCGGCAATTCTTGCATGAAGAAGAACCTGGAGAAGTACATCTCCAAGTTCTTCACACAAGTTTTCTTCGTCATGCTGTTCGATTGCCTGTACCACTTCCTCGCATTCGTTGCGAAGACACGGGATCAGACTCTCATGGGTCTGGGCCTTGTCCCAGGGGCAGCCATGTTCGCCTCGAAGCTGTGCAATTACATTCAGAAGTTCCTCGTAACTATACATAAGCCTGTCCTTACAGCATCTTGTTGATCATGGCAAGCACTTCTTCTCCGAGAGCTGCACTCTTCTGATCAGCATCTTCAAGAGAAGTTCCCTTGATTCCATAGTAGAATTTGATCTTCGGCTCAGTTCCGGACGGTCTGACACAAAGCCATGCACCGTCATTCAGATCATAGTAAAGTACGTTGGAAGCCGGAAGTCCGGTCGGATGTACCTCACCAGTCTTCATATCTTTGACGGTATCCAGTTTGTAGTCTCTTGCAGATACTACATGATAGCCGCCGATCTCAGTCGGAGTATTGTTTCTTAAGGTCTCCAGAATCTCCTGGATCTTTGCAAGGCCTTCAATGCCTTTCAGTTCGATGGATTTTACTGCATCCTTATAGTAGCCGTATTTTTCATACATTGCTACCATAGCATCCCACAGGGTCATGCCTTTCATCTTGTAATAAGCAGCTGCCTCGCAGAGAGCTGCCACTGCGGAAATCGCATCCTTATCTCTTGCGTAGGTACCGATCAGGCATCCATAGGACTCTTCCATACCGAAAAGGTAAGTGCCTTTTCCAGTCTCCTCATTTTTCAGGATCTGCTGCCCGATATATTTGAATCCAGTCAGTACCTCTATCAGTTTGCAGCCATAATTTGCAGCAACGGCATCTACCAGATTGGTGGTTACGATGGATTTTACCACTTCACCGTCTGCCGGGATCTTGCCTGCTGCCTGCTTCTGGCTTAACACATAATCGCACAGAAGGGAACCGGACATATTACCAGTCAGCGGAATATATTCGCCGGATTTGCTGTCTTTGACATACACGCCGAGACGGTCTGCATCCGGATCTGTTGCCAGCACCAGATCTGCATTTACTTCTTTTGCAAGTTTCAGACCCAGCTCAAATGCTGCCGGAGATTCAGGATTCGGATAATTAACGGTCGGGAAGTTTCCATCCGGAAGTTCCTGTTCTTTTACTACATATACGTTTTCAAATCCAAGCTCTTTTAATACTCTTCTTGCCGGAAGGTTGCCGGTCCCATGAAGCGGGGTATAGACAATGCGGATGTCTTTCTGCATCTTATCGATGGCATCCTGGTTCACTACCTGTGCTTCTACATGAGCGATGAATTTGTCATCAATCTCTTTACCGATAATCTCATATTTTCCTGCGGCAATGGCATCCTCCTGGCTGATGGTCTTTACGGTAGAAAGATCGGTGATTGCCAGTACCTCTGCGGTAACGCCTTTGTCATGAGGCGGTGTAAACTGTGCACCATCCTCCCAGTACACTTTGTATCCATTGTACTCAGCCGGGTTGTGGCTGGCAGTAATATTCAAACCTGCAATACAGTGCAGTTCACGTACTGCGAAGGACAGTTCCGGAGTCGGACGAAGAGACTCGAATTTGTATGCTTTAATTCCATTTGCTGCCAGTGTCAACGCTGCTTCCTCAGCAAATTCCGGAGACATCCGGCGGGAATCATAGGCAATGGCAACACCCTTATCCTGGCCGCCCTGTTTGATAATGTAGTTGGCAAGGCCCTGGGTTGCACGGCGTACCACATAAATGTTCATACGGTTAATACCGGCACCAATCACTCCGCGAAGTCCGGCGGTACCAAACTCCAGATCTTTGTAAAAGCGCTCCTTAATCTCCTTATCATCATCCTTAATGGATCTTAATTCTTCTTTTGTAGCTTCATCAAAATACGGGTTGGACAGCCACTCCTCATAAATCTCTTTGTAGTCCATTTTGCACAATTACCTCCCTGATTTTCTTGGTTGATTAGAATTATTATACAATAACTCCCTGGAAAAGGAAACTCTTTTTTCCTGCTGCCCGAGGAATTTCTCCAGTTTCTCCATATGCTTTCCGGGGATCCATGCTTTGTTGGTGTTGTAATAATAATTGGCAAGCTTCCAGAATTTTTCCGGATATTCCATGCGGATGCCCAGATATTCCCGTTCTTCCGGGCTGAGGGGGTTCTTCTCTTCATATGCTCTCAGCATTTTTATTCCCAATCGGAAATCATAGTTCTGTTTCTCGAGAATTTTCCTCATGAAATGATACAGATCATTAATCTGTACATTGACGGAACACTTTTCAAAGTTAATGACCGCCATCCGGCTGCCATTCACCAGAATATTATGATGGGTATATTCCCCATGGCAGAAATGACCTTCTTCCAACGCACGCTGCCGAAGCTTTTTGTATGCACTACTCTCCAGCATCCGCTCCATCCATTCTGCTTCCTCCAGTATCTTGGGAAAACAGCTAAGATAAGCCGTCTCAAATTCATTTTTCCGGGTCTTTTTCCTGATAAAACGGTCAATCTTCTTCAACTCCCGGTTATGGCGGCGCAGTTCATCTTCCGCATCCGATCCGATCATCCGGACATATTCCTCCTCTGACAGTTCCACACAATTCCGCATGGACAGATGAAGGCTTCCCAGGAGAGATGCCGCCTTCATGATCTCGCTCTCGCTTCTGGTGTCACACTCCCGTCCTTCCAACGCCTCTTTTACCACATAAGAATTATATTCCCGCCAGACGCTTGCAAGCTTTCCTTCCTGATCCGGTTCCATCCGGTCCACCAGATACCCCTGCTCCTGAAGATGCAAAAGCAGCTTCTGCTCCGTCTCAAGCTTCTGCACGCTTCCGGAATATTCCCGGATCAGTCTGCGTCCCTCACTGGTATCCAGCAGGAATGCGCCCCTGACTCTAAAGCTTCCTCTGACAGTAAACGGGTACTGCTCCAGCACCTGTAAATCCCGATCATTCATAGACTTTCCCCCATATTCCGGTCACTTCGTACCTTCTATCTTATGAGGAAATGTATGAAAATAGCACAAAAAAAAGCGCCGCGGAGATTATTCCCGTGACGCTTTATAAATCTCTTTTGCTTTTGCAAGAAGCCATGTCTTCTCATTACGTTTCGGATCTTCGATGACCAGATCAAGAAGTTTGGAGAGCACTTCTCCAAGTCCGGGACCTGCAGGAATTCCTTCCATCATCAGATCTCTGCCGGTAATTACCATCTGTTTTAAGGTTACGCAGTCCTTTTCTTTCAAGATCTGCTCATACAGCTCCGTCACTACATAGAGCTTCGCCAGCTTATCCTCTCTGGTCGCCGGATTCTGTGCCATAATATCAGCCCGCTGTACTTTCAGATACATAGGAAAGAGATCCGTTCCGATCCGGTTCACTGCTCTTCTGACACCCGCCGGTGTTCTGGCCGGATGATCGTCATGACAGCTGACCAGCTTCTTCACCTGCCGGATGGTTTCATTATCGAATTTCAGTCTCCTCAGAATCCCGCCTGCCAGTTCTTCACTGATCTTTTGATGACCGCGAAAATGGTCAATGCCATTAGCATCCGTTGTCTTTGCCTGGGGCTTTCCAAAATCATGGAACAGCATGGTAAGCCGAAGGACTTTGTCTGCCTCCACCTCACCCATGGATTTGATGGTATGCACTCCTACGGAGTAACTATGATGGGGATTGTTCTGCTCACACGCCATGCAGGCGTCAAATTCCGGCAGCACCACAGTAGTCATACCCGTCTCCCATGCTTCCAGAAGCCGTTCCGGATGGGGAGATACCAGTAATTTTACCAGCTCTGTCTGAATCCGCTCTGCGCTGACTTTTCTGAGGTTCTCCCGCAGCTCACAAATTGCCTGTTTCGTCTGCTCATCCAGAACAAATCCCAGCTGCGCTGCAAACCGGACGGCTCTCAGCATACGGAGCGCATCCTCCTGAAACCGTTCTCTGGCTTCTCCCACGCAGCGGATGATACCGCGTTTCAGATCACCGACTCCGTCAAACTCGTCCACCAGGCCCCGCTCTTCATTGTAAGCCATGGCATTGATGGTAAAATCCCTGCGCTTCAGGTCTTCTAAGAGACTCTTGGTAAAGACCACTTCCTTCGGGTGACGGCAGTCTTCGTACTCTCCGTCCAGCCGGTAGGTGGTGACCTCGAAGCCTTCTTTTCCCAGCATAACCGTGACGGTGCCATGCTGGATACCCGTATCAATGGTTCTGGCAAACAATGCCTTCACCTGATAGGGAGAAGCTGATGTGGTAATATCCCAGTCTGCAGGTTCTCTTCCCAGAAGTGCATCACGGACGCACCCGCCCACGGCATAAGCTTCATAGCCTGCCGCAGCGAGCGTACTGATTATCCTGTTGACTTTTTCCGGAATCTCAATCTGAATCATATTTAATATGCTTTACCCCAATATACCATTTTTTTCGCAGGTTTTCCGCAGCATACACAGGTGCCGGACAGCTGGTGCTGTTCGAAAGGCATGCAGCGGCTGGTTGCGGTCGTATCTTCTTTGATCTTATCCTCACAAGCCTGATCTCCGCACCACATTGCTCTTACGAAGCCCGGTTTGTTGTTGATGGTCTCCACGAACTCTTCGTAAGTGATTGCATCGTAAGTATGAGAATCTCTGTGAGCTCTTGCTTTCTCCAGCATGTCATGCTGCATGGTCTCAAGAATCTCACCCAGTTTTGTCTCGATCTCGTCAAGGGATACCACGATCTTCTCTCTGGTATCACGGCGGACGATGACTGCCTGATTTGCCTCGATATCCTTCGGTCCGATCTCAATACGGGTCGGAATACCTTTGATCTCCTGCTCAGCGAACTTCCAACCCGGAGATTTTTCGGAATCATCTACTTTTACTTTGAACTGACGGGACAGTTTGTCTCTCAGCTCATATGCTTTGTCAAGAACGCCCTCTTTGTGCTGTGCCACCGGAACGATCATCGTCTGTACCGGAGCGATCCGCGGCGGCAGTACCAGTCCGGAATCATCGCCGTGTACCATAATGATGGCACCGATCAGACGAGTGGTCACACCCCAGGAAGTCTGATGTACATATTTCAGCTGATTATCTTTATCCGTGAACTGAATGCCGAATGCTTTTGCAAATCCGTCACCGAAGTTGTGGCTGGTACCGGACTGCAGTGCCTTTCCGTCATGCATCAGTGCCTCGATGGTGTAGGTGGCAATGGCACCTGCAAATTTCTCTTTATCTGTCTTGCGTCCTTTGATAACCGGAATAGCCAGTACCTGCTCGCAGAAGTCTGCATAAACATTCAGCATCTGCTGGGTACGTGCCTCTGCCTCTTCCTCAGTCGCATGTACGGTATGTCCTTCCTGCCACAGGAACTCTCTGGAGCGAAGGAACGGTCTTGTGGTCTTCTCCCAACGGAGTACAGAACACCACTGGTTATATACCTTCGGAAGATCTCTGTAGGAATGAACCTCTTTCTGATAGAAATCGCAGAACAGAGTCTCGGAAGTCGGACGTACACACATACGCTCCTGCAGCGGTTCCAGTCCGCCATGGGTAACCCATGCTACTTCCGGAGCAAATCCTTCTACATGGTCTTTCTCTTTCTGAAGCAGACTCTCCGGAATCAGCATCGGCAGATATACATTCTCTACCCCTGTCTCTTTGAATCTGCGGTCAAGTTCGTTCTGGATGTTTTCCCAGATTGCATAGCCAGCCGGTTTGATTACCATGCATCCCTTTACGCTGGTATAATCACACAGCTCTGCTTTCTTCACGACATCGGTGTACCACTGGGCGAAATCCACGTCCATGGAAGTGATGCCTTCTACTAATTTTTTGTCTTTTGCCATTTTTTTGCAATCTCCTTTTTCATAGCCGCCGCGCCTTCTCGTCAGCAGCCGTTTTCCTGCAATTTTGCACTATTTTTAATTGTAAAAAGGAATGAAGGGTTTGTCAACATCCTCTTAACAATCATTTTCCATCCGGTCAATGTTTTTGATCTTTCCGATCACTACCAGCACATCCCCCTCCCGGAACCGGTAATCCGGTGCGATCTCAATATTCGTCTCATGGCCGTTCTGCACTGCAATAATATTAAGACCGTATTTCTTTCTGATATTCAGTTCAATGACACTGGCTCCCAGCATGGACTCCGGTACGGAAATCTGACGGATCTCCACGCTGTTATCAAGAGCAATGTAATCCATAAAGGTACTGGAGATGAGCCGTTTTCCAAGGCGCACTGCCATATCCTTCTCCGGATAGACGACCGTGGCGCCGATACGCTTCAGTACTTCCCCCTGCTCCACGCTGCTGGCTTTTGCAATGACCTTCGGCACGCCCAGGTCGATGACGCTCATGGTAATCAGGATGCTGGCGTCAATTTTCTCACCGATACAGACTGCCACCACATCGCAGTTCTGAATACCGATTTCTTTTAACGTATCACTGTTGATGCTATCTGCCACAAAGGCATAATCTGTATACTGCCGAAGCTCTTTCACACGGCTTTCATCCCGATCCACGGCAATCACTTCCTTACCAGCCTGTGCCAGTGTAATGGCAAGGGCAGTGCCGAACCGTCCCAGTCCGATGACCCCGAAGGAAGCTGATTCTTTCTTTTTCTTTATCATACTCGTTCTCCTTTATCCTATGGTCACGGATTCCTCCGTATATCTTGCATTTTTCGGCTGCCGGCTGACCCAGATCGTGATCATGGTCATGGCACCCAGCCTTCCGGTAAACATAAAAAAGATCAAAATCCACCGGGCTGCAATGCCAAGTCCCGGCGTAATGCCTGTGGACAGTCCTGCAGTACTGAAGGCTGACACCGTCTCAAAAAAGAGCTGCATGAAGGTAAGCTCCGGCTCCGCCACACACATCAGGAAGGTTCCCACGCAGACCATCAGGGCGGAACAGATCACGATCATGGACGCCCTGGATACATTTTCCTTCGGAATACTTCTCCGGAATGCGCCTACCGGGCGCTTGGAAAATTCGCTCCGCACCGACTGCAGCAATACAAACATCGTACTGGTCTTCACACCGCCTCCGGTGGAACCGGAAGATGCTCCGATGAACATGAGGATACAGATTAGGAACAGTCCCCCATTGCTGAAGCTTCCCAGGGAACAGGTGGAAAATCCCGCTGTTCTGGCAGACATGCTGTGGAAAAATGCCGCCATCCAGGAGATGGGCTCCGTCAGCTTCAAAAGCAGCGTACCGCCAGCCAGCAAAATACCCGTCGTCACCAGCACCACTTTTGTGTGAAGTGTCAGCCTTCGGAAATTCCGCTGTCTCCCCAGATCCAGAATAACCGGAAATCCAATACCACCCACGATGACCAGTACACTGGTAATGAGATTCAATGCCACATTATCCCGATAGGGAATCAGATTTGTCATATTCCCAAGAATATCAAATCCCGCATTATTAAAAGAAGCTACCGAGTGGAAAATACTGATTCCCAGCGCATGGAGCGGGGAATAATCTTTCAGGAAAACCGGAAACGATAACAGAGCGCCCGCGGTTTCCACCACCAGAGTAATCAGAAGCACTGCTTCCACCATACGGACGATTCCTTTGTAACTGTCTACATTTAACGCTTCCTTCGCCAGCACCCTGCTCTTGATACTGACTTTCTTTCCGGCAGCAATCATAAGGCCCAGTCCTGCGGAAGCCACCCCCAGACCGCCGATCTGGATTAAAATACCAATGACCGTCTGTCCGAAAGCCGTAAAGGTATCCGCGGTATCCACCACCACGAGACCCGTCACACATACTGCACTGGTGGCCGTAAAGAGGGCATTAAGAGGCGTTACGGTCACGCCTGATTTTATAGAAAAAGGTAATAACAAAAGCAATGTACCGATCAGAATCACCAGTGCAAATCCCATGGTAATGAGTCTGCCCGGCGGCTGCTTTTTTATAAATTCCTGAATATTCATTGTATCGTTACTCCTGTCCGCTTTGTCTGTAACATAGCATCCACATTTTCGTTTGTCAATATCAGCCAGCATAGGATCAGCCAATTCACAGATACTGATACTATCTTGACGATTTTAAAGGAGGCAATCCCATGATGCAGAAGCAGACCAGACTTTATCTTCAAAAGGCGGGTATTCTGGCCGCCGTGTATGTGGTATTGCGTTTTCTGCTGCCTGCAGCACTCCCGTTTTTTCTTGCATGGCTTACCGTAGCAGGCTTTAATTCTGCCAGACATCAGATTCGCATGCGGCTTCTTCCATTCAGCGCCGGATGCCTTTTTCTTGCAGGACTGGCAGCATTTGTACTGCTGGGACTTAGTGCATGGCTTCTCTATCAGCCTCTCTTAGATCTTCTTCCGGTCTGGCAGGAAGGCTTCCATATGCTTCATCAGGAGCTGGACTGGCTTGCCTCTTCCCTGTCCGGCCGACTGGTGATTATGGTGCCTTCTGTCTTTTCTTGGCTCTTCGGTATTTTTCTCTACGTGATCTCCGTCATTCTCTTTGCCAGAGACTGGGTTCCCTTTCGGGAACTTTTAAAAAAGCTTCCCTTCGCTTCCCCGGTTAGCCGCGCCGGAAAAAGAGTCTCTTCCGCTCTGAAGAACTGGGCTCATGTCCAGGTACGGATTATGTTTATTGTTGCTTTAGAATGTGCTGTTGGATTCTGGCTTCTTCGGATTCCAGGCGCAGGATTATGGGCCGTGCTCATCGGATTCGTGGATGCTCTTCCGGTGTTCGGCACCGGAACTGTCTTTCTCCCCTGGATCCTTCTTATCCTCCTTCAGGAAAACTGGACATTTGCCCTGTGGCTTTTTCTGCTCTATGGAGTCACCTGGCTTACCCGGGAAATTCTGGAGCCCAGGCTCTTAGGTGACGGTATCGGAATGCTCCCCATCTGCTTTCTTATATCCGTCATTCTGGGTCTTCAGTGTTTCGGTGCTTCCGGTCTTGTGACTGGTCCCTTCGGTGTTCTCTTTGTTAAGGAGTTATGGGCAGAGCTGCAAAACCCGGCTCCACCTGAAACTCCATCCGCTTCTTCGTCCGCGGATGAATAAAAGAAGTGCGATAGGAGCAAAGACAAAGCTGTTCCCCCCTCTTTTCCGGAACTGACCCCTCTCCATACTTGGTATCTCCCACAATGGGTGTTCCCGCGTGGGCTAACTGTACCCGGATCTGATGATGGCGTCCAGTGAGCAGATGAACTCGTACCAGACTTCTATCTTCCCTCTCCCACATTACTTCATACTCCAGCTCGCTGCGCTTGCTTCCTTTGGTCCCTTCTTTCACCACCCGGGACATGTTAGTCTTTCCGTCTTTCAGAAGATAATCCACAAGATGCCCTTTTTCTCCCGGGAGTTTTCCACGGACAATCGCCAGATACCATTTTTCCATGTGAATATGATCACTGACCTGGCGGCTCAGCTCTGCTGCCGCCTTTTCATTTTTTCCCACCAGCAAAATTCCTTCCACCGGCTGATCCAGACGATTCACCAATCCAAGATAAGGCTTTGCTTCTCCCTGTTCCAACGCGCGGTTCCTGAGCATGCTCACAAGATCCGGTGTCATGGAACGAGCACTCTGCACCGCCAGTCCTGGGTATTTATGAATGACTAAGACATCCTGATCTTCATATAGGATCTTATAGCGCTCCATTGATGGTTTCCTTTCAAAAAAACAGCGGCAGGAACCCCTCTTCCCACCGCTGCCAGTGTTCATTTGTTATTACAGTCTCTTCATGAGCTTCTCGCGCTCTTCCTCATAACCCGGTTTTCCAAGCAGAGCAAACATGTTCGTTTTGTAGCTCTCAACACCCGGCTGGTTGAACGGATTGACACCCAGCAGATATCCGCTGACACCGCATGCAAACTCAAAGAAGTAGAACAGCTGTCCTAAAGAGAACTCGTCCTGTCTCGGGATCTTCACCATCAGGTTCGGAACCTGTCCATCCGTATGAGCAAGCATGGTTCCGTTCATGGCACTCTTGTTGACGAAATCCATATTCTTGCCTGCCAGATAGTTCAGTCCGTCCAGATCTTCCGGCTCTTCCTTCACAACGATTCCCTGATCGTTCTCCTCTACTGCCAGTACCGTCTCAAACATAATTCTGGAACCATCCTGAATAAACTGGCCCAGAGAATGAAGATCGGTGGTCAGATCTACGGATGCCGGCATCAGACCCTTATGGTCTTTTCCTTCGGACTCACCATAAAGCTGTTTCCACCACTCGGATACAGAGTGAAGGCTCGGCTCATAGTTTGCCAGAATCTCTGTTGCTTTTCCTTTTCTGAAAAGGATATTACGGATAGCTGCATATTTTACAGCGTCATTCTCCTCATAGGGAGCATTCAATGCGCTCTCGCGTCCGCTTGCTGCACCTTCCATTAATTTGGTAATATCAGCGCCGCTGACTGCGATGGGAAGAAGGCCTACAGCGGTCAGTACAGAGAAACGTCCTCCGATATCATCCGGAACAACGAAGGTCTCATATCCCTCTGCGGTTGCCAGATGTTTCAGTGCTCCTCTTGCTTTATCTGTGGTAGCGTAGATTCTCTTTGCTGCCTCTTCTTTTCCGTATTTCTTCTCCAGGAGCTCTTTGAATACACGGAATGCGATTGCCGGCTCTGTGGTGGTACCGGATTTGGAAATCACGTTTACGGAGAAATCCCGGTCTCCAACTACATCAATCAGTCCTTTAATGTAACGTGCAGACATGTTATTTCCTACGAAATAGATCTCCGGAGTTTTACGAACCTCTTTGGATACCATATTATAGAAGCTGTGTCTTAAAAATTCGATGGCTGCACGGGCACCCAGATAGGATCCACCGATACCGATAACAACCAGCACCTCGGAATCTTCCTGAATTTTCTTTGCTGCCTGCTGAATTCTTGCAAACTCTTCCTTATCATAATTTACCGGAAGATCAATCCATCCAAGGAAATCATTTCCTGCTCCGGATCTGTCTACCAGAAGTTTTTTTGCTGCGGCAACCTGTGCCTCCATCAGATTCAGTTCATCCTCGTTGATAAAGGGTGCTGCTTTTGAATAGTCAAATGTTACTTTTGCCATTTCTCTATACGCTCCTTTGTTTTATGAGTTCCTTCTCAATAATATACCATTCTAGCATTTCAGCAGTGAAAAATCAACCTTCCGCCCCTGCTTCTCCGGTTTTTCAAGTGGAAGATCCAAGAAAATCCGTGAGCATCTCCTGAAAAAGTTTTTCTTCCTCCTGATTAAGGGCCGGTTCCTTTTTGTGTTCTGGTTTTTCTGTTGCTTTTCCTTCTGCTGCCGGCTCTTCTTTTGCTGGCTGCTCAAAGGTTTCATAAATATGGTGCTGCCTGGGTTTCAGGGTGTTGGCAATATAATCCTGAAAACAGATCACCGCCTGTTCCCACAGACTGTCCGTCTCAAACCACAGAATCCCCATCCGAACCATCACTGCTGCCGCCAGTCCCATAAGAAAACGGTCCATACAAAATGCTGTCCCATATCCCAGATAATGAAATACTGCCGCCTCCAGAAACCCAACTCCTGCAATCAGGCCCGTCCACCGTTCCGGCAAACGTCTCCACCGAAACAGCCGGACTCCCATCCGCCGTTCCTGACTTAAATATTTCTGCACAAACATCGGAATGTCCATAATCTCCACATGCACCTCATGACTCTTCTCAAACTTCAGTGTCATGGCTTTCCGCATCCTGCTGTTCCCCGTTCCTTCGGTCATTGCCTCTCTGCACAGCTTTCCAAATACAATCCTTCTCATCAGCACCAGCAGAATCCCCCAGCCTCCCAGCAGGGCAAATTCTCCGTAATTACGCAGCATGTCATACATAAAAAAACGCCTCCCCTGATTATTCTCGTGAGCCTATTATAACAGACTCCCGATTCCGGGGAGGTGTAGGTTATCGACCTGTCACGACAAGCTTAGTCGATTTTGGTCACAAAATTCTCTACCAGTGCCACACTGTGAAGAATGGCCTGACGCTCAAACGCCGGATAATCCACAACGGCGCTGTCATCTGCCTTATCCGAAATGGCACGGATAATAACGAAGGGAATCTTGTTCAGATAAGCCGCCTGTGCAATGGCTGCCCCCTCCATCTCCGTACACATACCGCCGAACTGTGCTAAAATACGGTCTTTCACTGCACGATCGGAAATAAACTGGTCACCACTGACAATTCTTCCGGTAAATGCCTGAATCTCCGGCACCGCCTTCTCGCAGGCTGCCTTTGCGGCACGAACCAGAGTCGGATCTGCCTGAAAACAGCTGGTCTCCATTCTCGGGATTACGCCCGGTTTGTAACCAAATCCGGTAGCGTCCATATCATGCTGTACCGCATCGGTAGAAATCACGATATCTCCAATGTTGATCTCTGCCTTCAGAGATCCTGCGATTCCGGTGTTGATGACAGCATCTACATGAAAGAGATCCGCCAGAATCTGTGTGCAGATTCCTGCATTGACTTTTCCAATGCCACTGCGGACAATGACAACCTTATGTCCATTGAGAACTCCGGAATAAAAATCCATAGACGCTTTTGTCAGTTTCTCCGCGGAAGTCAGTTTTGCACGAAGCGCTTCCACTTCCTCCTCCATGGCTCCTATGATACCAATCGTTTTTGTATTCATGATAAATTTCTTCCTTTCTGAGCTGATGTTACTGTCTCAATAGTAGCAGAATTTTACGCATATTACTAGAAAAAACAAAGATTTTCTGCTATACTTTCCTCTTACCAAAGATATTATCATAAAGGAGAGCGAGATTATGTTATACAGAACCAAAGGCACCTGCTCCCAGGCCATCAATGTGGAAGCAGAGAACGGAATCATCACTAAAGTGCAGTTTGTTGGCGGATGTGCCGGAAATACTGCCGGCATCGCGAAGCTGGTAGTTGGCATGAAAATCGATGATGTCATCGACCGTCTGGAGGGAACCACCTGCGGACCCCGTCCTACCTCATGTCCGGATCAGCTGGCCAAAGCGCTGAAGCAGCTGAAGGCAGAGCAGTAACTCTTTTTTTATCAGAAAAGGCGAATGCCCCGGGTGCACAGCATCCAGGGCATTCTTGGCGTCTTAATATAATTTTTTCATTTTTCCACGATTTGATTTTATTTACGTTTTTTAGACAACGTTAGTAGAAAGTAAGTTTTTTGATATTTTTTTGAGTTGTTATTTTTTCTTTGTTTCATTTGGATTCAGTCCGAATCCCTTTCCTATATTCAGTTGTTGGTTGAACTCCTCAGCCACCTTTGCTGCTATTTCACATATATCCTCTTTCACCTGCGGCTCTTTCCTGGGAGAGAAAGATTGGCGTCATGCCGCGAGGGTTACTTGAATAATATAGCGTCTGTGCAACTATCTGTGGCCTCTGTAGTCGTTCCTTTGGTTGCAGAATGTGCACCGGTTACACGGTAGTACTGGTTCTTGGTCACTTTGTAAGAACCGCTGGATGCCGTTGCAACCGTTGCATTTGCTGCCGTTCCCGTCCAGTAATCAATGGTTCCCCAGCTTCCGGATTTTGCAGTGGCACTCTGATCCAGATAGATGCGGACATAGACCCGATCACATTTGGAATGTGCCGTCGTGCTACCCGTACATAATGCATGTGTAGAGTCTTTCTTTGTTATAGAAGAAACACCAGCTTTTAAATACGTTCCTCTGGCAATTCCATACCAGGTATCAGTAGCGCTATCATCCGTATTTTCATACACATGATAGCCTGCCGGTTCTACCACCTCCTCGGCACAGGCGGCAAAGCCTGTCCCCATCATAAGAGTCCCCATCAGCAAAAGAGTTCCTGCTGACCTTACGGCGTGTTTCATTGTTGCTCCTCCTTTCCTACTGTTTTATGAGCTCACACTTATATAACGTCACAGAAACTCGTTTTTGACACTTTTATTCACTTTTTATTAAAATATTTTCAATTATTTTTTTAAATTCTTCTTGACTAACGTCTGCAGAAATAGAATAGCTGGTATTTAAATAATCAAAGACGGTTGCATAATAACTTCCTTGTGCTGACCCTTCTCTTCTATATACAGGCATCTCTACTCCCACTGATTCCAGCATATCTGTTTCAAGCACTTCCCCATCATACTGTAAACCGATAGAACTGTCCGAATTTCTTTCAAAAATGTAAACATGAATAGTGTTGTCCTTAATAGAATATTCTAAAATAGCTTCTCCCGAATCCATATCAATTTGATACCAGGTTAATTCCATTCCTTCTGGCCGATACTTAAATCGAATCGGCAGCACACCCAGTTCATCCTGAATCTCCTGACAAACTGCTTCCTCATCATATTGACTTGCCGCCAAATCTGCATTATTAACCTTCGTCGTTACTTCATCCCCTCTGGCATTCTGTGTCACCTTCGGTTCATACACCTTCTTCCCGCTGCCCACCAGGCCCACGCCAAGCAGAGCCGTCATGACCGCAGCTGCTGCCACCAGCATATGGATCCGTTTTCTGCCCAGCAGTTTTTTCTTCCGTGCGTTTATCTTCTGATGCAGTTTTTCCAGACTGTCCTCAGGCATATGAATATCCTGAAGTTCTTCCGACTCCATCAGCATCTTCATTCGTTCTTCTGCCCAGGCGTCCAGATCTTCATCGATTTTCTGTTCCAGCCATTCATCCATCTCTCGCTGCATTCTTTTTCACCGTTCTCCAATCACCGTTGACTTTTCCTCTCTGACTCCTATAATAAAATTACATATGTTTACCAATCTGATCAGGGAGGACATTTTCACATGAAACGTATTGTACTTACAGGCGGCGGCACTGCCGGTCACGTAACACCGAACATTGCACTGCTTCCCCGTCTGCGTTCCGAAGATTACGAAATCTTCTATATCGGCTCCACCGAAGGAATCGAGAAAAAACTCATCCAGGCTCAGGGAATTCCCTACTATGGCATTTCCTCCGGAAAGCTGAGACGCTATTTTGATGTTAAAAACTTTACCGATCCTTTCCGCGTCCTGAAAGGATTTGCACAGGCTTCCAAACTGATGAAACAGTTGAAACCGGATGTGGTATTTTCCAAGGGAGGATTTGTCTCCGTCCCAGTCGTTATGGCAGCCAGACGCCGTCATATTCCGGTCATCTGCCACGAATCGGACCTGACGCCGGGGCTGGCCAATAAACTGTCCATGCCATCCGCCACCAAAGTCTGCTGCAACTTCCCGGAAACCATTCCTTATCTTCCGAAAGGCAAAGCCGTTCTTACCGGATGCCCCATCCGTCAGGAACTTCGTCAGGGAAGCAAAGCTTCTGCCCTTGCCATGACCGGATTCAACGAAGAAAAACCAGTCCTTATGGTTATGGGGGGAAGCCTTGGTGCGGTGGCTGTCAACCAGGCCGTCCGCGACGCCCTTCCGGAACTTCTGAAACAATTTCAGATCGTTCATCTCTGCGGCAAAGGCAAGCTGGATGAATCCTTAACCGGAACTCCCGGCTATATTCAGTACGAATACATTCAGGATGAACTTGCCAACCTGTTTGCCCTCTGCGATGTGGTCGTTTCCCGGGCAGGTGCCAACGCGATCTGTGAACTGCTGGCCTTAAGAAAACCCGCACTTCTCATTCCGCTGTCTGCAAAAGCAAGCCGCGGAGACCAGATCCTCAATTCCCGTTCCTTTGAACGTCAGGGATTTTCCATGGTACTGGAAGAAGAAACTCTCACCAAAGAGAATTTCCTCTCTGCAGTCCGCCATCTCTATGAACACCGCAGTGACTACATCCACGCTATGGAGGAGTGCCCCCAGTCAGATGCCATCGAAACCATTATGAAGCTCTTCCGCGAGGTTACTTCCGGTCGTTAGACTTTGGCGTCATGTCATTTTGTTTCTCATATTCTTCACGGAGCCAGCGCTGTCCCCGCTCTTTCCATTTGCTGACAAGAGCGGGTGTAGCGCCCAGTTCCTTTCCAATCGATGAATTATCCTTATGCTCCAGATAACTCATCATCAATGCATCGTGCCAGTTCGGACGCACTTCTTTCAGCTGATCCAGAACCCGCAAGCGTTCTTCACACTCTTCTCTCTGTATGACCATCTTACTGGCATCCGTATTTCGGTTATCCTCCAGCACACCTGCATATTCTTCCAGACTCAGATTTTCTCCACGTCTTTTTCCTTTTCTCAGGTGATCCAATGCAAGTCGTTCCGATACACGAAGAAGCCATCGTATGACTTTTTCGTCTGGAATCGTTTCCATCTTTTGCTCAAAACGTATAAAAGTCTCCTGGCAAATATCTTCCGCCACATGATAATCCTTCACATACACATAAGCATTTCGAATCACCACATCCTGATATTTCATCACATAGAAATCCAGGTACTGGCTCTCTTTGCTCATATCTCCCTACCGTATTCTAACCTTTCAGTTTACTGGGCATCCACCAGCTTTTTGATCTCTGCCATGTCTTCCTGCGTCGTCTCGCCCGGCGTCCACAGGATTCCTGCATGATCATCCTTGTACCGTGGGATCATATGCATATGGAAATGAAATACCGTCTGTCCTGCTGCTTCGCCATTATTCTGCACCAGATTAAATCCATCTGCTCCCATAGCCTTCTTAATCTTTCCGGCTACTTTTTTGGCGGTTACCAACACCTTGGAAGCGGTCTCATCATCCAACGCAAACAGATCCTGATAATGTTCCTTCGGAAGCAGCAGCGCATGTCCTCTGGTTGCCGGTCCCAGATCCAGAATCACTCTGAAATCCTCATCCTCATACAGGGTAGTGGAGGGAATCTCTCCATTTGCAATTTTACAGAAAATACAGTTACAATCCTTCATCCTAAACATCTCCTTTGAATTTCTATGTAAATTTTAAAATTTCTTTTTGCATTGTTTTGTCACTTTTTGTCGCATTTTGTCGAACGATTCTATTTGCCACATTTTGACACATCTGGTATATTACTGACAGGGAGTGATAATGATGTTGACATATGACGAACAAAAAAAGATAGAACGTCTGGCAACCAGGGATGAAGAAATCCGAAACATGATTGCCACTATAAAAAGTGACTACCACTTAACGGTTTCCCAGATCTCTCATGAGATTCGCAATCCATTGACTTATATCAACAGTTCCGTCCAGTGGATTCAAAAAATGCACCCGGAAGTCGAAGATTTTGAATTCTGGGGTCAGATCAAAAATGATCTTCAATATATGCGCCTGCTGCTGGATGATATTTCTGCCTTCAATAATGGGGACCAGCTGAATATCTGTCAGATAGATCTAAAAGCCTTTGCCTGCGATCTCAAAGATACCCTTCTGGCAGAACTGCTGCGCTGCCATATTCCACTGATTCTGAAGACCGAAGATTCTTATCCTGCTTTCTACGGCGATCCTGTCCGTCTGAAACAGGCTCTCCTGAATCTTCTGAAGAATTCCATGGAATCCATTACCGGCCGCGGAAAGATCACACTGAAAATCTATGTCCATGACAAACGGCTGCTCATTGCCGTCAAAGACAACGGATGCGGGATTCCCCGGGAGCAGCTGCAGATCATCTTCCAGCCTTTCGTCACTTACAAAGAACATGGTACCGGTCTTGGCCTTCCCATTGTCCGGAAAATTATATCCGCCCACGGCGGTACCATCCGTATTTACTCAGAACCGGAGAAAGGAACTGAAGTACAGATTTATCTTCCGTTTCTTCCCTCCACCCATTTCTGCATCTACTAACCGACAAAATCTTCCAGCTTCAAATCTCTGCGGGGTGTGTAGTCCATACCCTGCAGTTTTTCTCCAAACAGGGCCGTCACCTGTTCCGGCTCCCGGATCAGTGCTTCCTTCTGATTTTTTCGAAGCTGTTTGATCTGATATTCCAACCTGGCAGCTCCTGACCATGTTTCCGTCTGCCAGACCATCTCCAGAGCTGTCACCTGACGGCTTTTTGTGTACTTGGCGCCGGGTTTCTTCTTATAATAATGTTCCCTCATCCGCTTTCCCACATCACGTGCAATCCCGGTATAGAGGGATTCGTCCTGGCAGCGTACCATATAGATATACGCCATCTGCTCTCCTTCTTGTCATTATAATATGTTCTAATCTTAATACAGAATTGTTGAAAAAACAGACTATTATTTATGCTCTGTCTATGCTATAATAAATATTTAGACGCAAAAAAAGAACACCGCCCCCGGGCCCATACATCCCAAAAACAGTGCTCCTCGCGTGCGCCTCCAGGGGTTCGAACCCTGGACACCCTGATTAAGAGTCAGGTGCTCTACCAACTGAGCTAGAAGCGCATTTTCAATTGTTTTGTCCGCTGTGTTGTCCAGCGAACAAAACATATTATACACAGTGCTTTTACAAAAAGCAAGCCTTTTTTTAATTTTTTTTACAAAAATTTTATCTGACTGCGATCAGCTTGTGAATCGGATTCCCTTTTGCGGAAAAACGTTCCTCGTATTCTGTCATGACATTTCCCTGTACCAGTTCTGCATCATGATGAAGGTCGTAGGTCACCGCTTTTAACTGCCAGCCTGCTTCTTTTACAGATTCCACTGAAAAATCAAATAACGGACGGTTATCCGTCTTGAACTCCACCTGTCCATCCGACACCAGAATCTGGTCATAACGTGCCAGAAATTCTTTACTGGTCAGACGTCTCTTGGCATGGCGGTCCTTTGGCCACGGATCGGAGAAATTCAGATAAATCCGGTCTACCTCATGCTTTGCAAACACTTTTACGATATCCTCTGCATCCATGCGGATAAAGCAGATATTAGGAAGGGGTGTCTCCTCCTCTTCCATTTTCTCCAGGGCACGAATCAGTACGCTGGAATATTTCTCAATTCCTACATAATTAATGTCCGGATTTCTGCGTGCCAGTTCCATCAGGAACTGGCCCTTTCCCATACCGATCTCAATATAAATAGGATGGTCATTTCCAAAAATCTCATGCCAGCTTCCGGCTCTTGTCTCTTCTTCGTGGATCACGTACCGACTCTCTGCAATGGCCTCACGGGATCCCGGTATATTTCTTAAACGCATAGTTCGTAGTTCTCCTCATTTTTACTGTCTTTTCCTATTGTACATGAAGTAGCCGGTTCTGAAAAGTGGAAAAGTGAATTCCTGCTTATTTTCAGACAAAAAGGCATTATTTTCTTTATTTTTGCAATCCATATTTTTGGCTGTTTCCAGCAGAAAAAGTCCCCTTTTAGAAATTAAGCACAAAACATTTGTTTCTTTTTCGGTCTTTTTATCCCCCGGAACTTTCCCAAAAAATGTGGATAATGTGGATAACTTTGTGAACAACTCGTATTTCCCCTGATTTTCGGCATCTCCTATGTGGATAAAATTATGGATATATTGGGGAAATTGAGGATAACTTATCCACCCCTTCCTTTTTTTGTGCACTCTGCATAGGATATCTCCCTGTCAATAGCATTTCCTCAAAAAACTATTCGCAGATAATTCCACACAATTTCGCTTAATTTCAACACGGTCCGGAAATTTCCACACAAACAGAAAAACGACCCGCACATTTTCGTGCAGGCCGCTTTCGTATAATATTTGTAATTTGTGATATAGGAGTTTTTTTAATTAGCCGAAGTATCTCTTCAGAAGACCCTCGAATGCTTTTCCATGACGAGCTTCGTCTTTTGCCATCTCATGAACAGTGTCATGGATTGCATCCAAATTAGCAGCTTTTGCACGTTTTGCAAGATCGAATTTACCCTCGGTAGCGCCGTGCTCTGCAGCAACTCTCAGCTCCAGGTTCTTCTTGGTACTGTCGGTTACTACCTCGCCCAACAGCTCTGCGAATTTTGCAGCGTGCTCAGCCTCTTCGTAGGCAGCTTTTTCCCAGTAAAGACCGATCTCCGGATATCCCTCTCTATGAGCCACACGTGCCATAGCCAGATACATACCAACCTCAGAGCACTCACCGTTGAAGTTTGCTCTTAAGTCCTCAAGAATGTCCTCGCTTACGCCCTTAGCAACGCCAACCACATGCTCTGCTGCCCAGGTCATTCCCTCTTCCTGTTTTTTGAACTTGCTTGCCGGAACTCCGCACTGTGGACATTTCTCCGGTGCCTGCTCTCCTTCATAAATGTAACCGCATACTGTACATACCCATTTTGCCATAGTTTTGTTCTCCTTTTCTTTTTTATAATATGATTTTTATTTTCTTTTCCATAACAGTAATCATTACTGTTATTGTTATTATATCATGTAATTTCTTTTTGTCAATAGTTATTAAGTTAATTTTTCATTTTCTTACAGTCACTGCAGATTCCATAAAATAACATACGGCATTCCTCAATCTCACCATCGGCCCAGCGTGCATTGACGGAATCCACCGGATTCTCTACCGGAATCATAATGTCCATCACCCGTCCACACTGCCTGCATGCAAAATGATGATGAGGAGTAACCCTGGCATCAAACCGGTCCGCGCCGTCTGTTGTAATCTTCAGCACTTCACCTAGATCTGTTAATAAGGAAAGATTCCGATAAACCGTTCCAAGACTGATATTCGGAAAATCCTCACGGATACCTGCATAGACCATATCTGCAGTCGGATGGTCCTCCCGTCCCTGCAGATAGTTTTTAATTGCTTCCCGCTGTCTGCTGTACTTTAATACTGCCATCCTTTCTCCCTTCTTTTCTTTTCAGTATTAGTAATTATTATTATAATCATTTCTATTCATTTGTCAATTTCTTTTTTCCTAATAGATAAGAAGAATTTATTACAAAATTGTGGCAAATCTGTGATTTTTCTGTAAAATAAACCTGGTTTAGTTGACAAAGCCCTTATGCCTTGTTATAATCTCCTTATGGTTTGTAACAAATTTGTAATATTTAGAATAGATTTGTAAAAAATACAGGGGGTATCGTTAATAATGAAAGGAAAAACAATATTAGTATTGTTCATGGCTGCCGGATTATTCACCATTTGTCCGGTAAAAGCACAGGCAGGTGAAATCTCTCTGGCATTGTCCGGTGGTATTTCCTCTTCCCTGAACGAAGCCTCTTCCGCATCAGAAGAACAGATTACCGACGCGTTGGATACAGCCGTTAAAAATAATTACACAGGTCTTTGCATCGCACAGGTTACTGATTATGTCAATGTACGTACCGAGTCCAGTGAGGATTCCGAAGTAGTTGGAAAGCTTTTCAACAACTCCGTCGGAGAAGTAGAAGGTTACGACAACGGATGGTATCGCATCACTTCCGGAAATGTAGATGGCTATGTAAAGGCAGAATATGTAAGAATCGGTGATGAAGCTGAAGAGCTGGCCGATGAAGTTGGAACCCGGGTTGCTACCGTTACTACTGAGACTTTAAGAGTCCGTGAGGACGCAACAACCGATTCCCCTATTCTTGGTCTGATCCCCATAGATGAGGAACTGACCGTTACCGATGAGACCGATGATTTCGTAAAAGTTTCCATCGAAGAGGGTGACGGATGGGTTTCCAAAGATTATGTAAGTTTAAGAACTGACTATGTATACGCTGAATCCAAGGCAGAGGAAGAAGCCCGTCTTGCAAAAGAAAAAGCCGAAAGAGAAGCCGCTCAGAAAGCCGCAGCCGCAGCAGAGAAGAAAGCTGCAAAATCCTCCAAAGGATCTTCTGATTCTTCCGTACAGGTAGGAAATGGTGGCGGAAGTTCCTCCGGTAATGCAGTTGCAGGCTTTGCATCCCAGTTTGTTGGCAATCCCTATGTATATGGCGGTACAAGCCTGACAAACGGTGCTGACTGTTCCGGTTTCGTTATGAGCGTTTACGCAAACTTTGGTATCGGTCTTCCCCACAGCTCCAGTGCCCTCAGAAGTGTAGGATATGGTGTCAGCTTATCTGAAGCTCAGCCTGGTGACATTATCTGCTACAGCGGTCATGTAGCCATCTACGTTGGCAACAACACCATCGTACATGCCAGCACCGCTTCTACTGGAATTAAATTCACTTCTCCGGTAAACTACAAGAACGTACTTGCTGTAAGACGAATCTTCTAATTTCGTTTTATATCGAAAAAAGGGACATCGCGATCACGATGTCCCTTTTGTTTTACTTGGATTCTGCTTTTTCTACATTTACACGGTTGCCTTTGATCTTCGCATGCTTCATGCTCTTGATCACCTGTTTGTAATACTTGGAGGGTACGTCCACAAAGGTATATTTATCATACATGTCAATACTGCCTACCGCTCTTCCCGGAAGTCCGCTCTCTCCTGCGATGGCTCCCAGAATATCACCTGGTTTTAATTTCTGTTTCTTTCCTACATTCAGGAAGAGACGTACCATATCTTTGTCGTCTTTCCGTCTGCCTTTTCCCTTGCCCTTTCCTTTGGCCTCGGATTCCCACATGTACTGTTCCTGTGCCAGGTCGTCCTGCTGCTCTCCCAGGGCATCACCCAGTTCCATCTTTAAGAATGCAGCTGCCAGATCCATGGCAGTCGCTTCATTTTTATCCAGATATTCCTGAATTGCCTGCACACTCAAGGTCAGATCTTCTTCTTCAATGGTCTTCTCCAGCTTGCGGAATACATTTTCCACCCGCACATTTGCCACATCGCCCAAAGACGGAATCCGCTGTGCTTTCATTTTGGTCTTGCAGTAACGTTCAATATCCCGAAGCTTATACGCTTCCTTTCCTACAATAAAGGTAAATGCCTTACCGGTTCTTCCTGCACGTCCGGTTCTTCCAATACGGTGCACATAATATTCGTCATCCTGGGGGAGGTCATAATTGAAAACTGCCTCCACATCATCCACATCGATTCCTCTGGCTGCTACATCCGTTGCCACCAGAATATCCGTGCTGCCTTCCCGGAACCCCTGCATGACACGGTCACGCTGCATCTGCTTTAAGTCTCCGTGCAATCCTTCTGCAAAGTAACCGCGATTCTGCAGCTCCAGCACCAGCTCATCTACTTTTTTCTTGGTATTACAGAACACCAGGGACAGCCGCGGCGCATAGAGATCCAGAAGGCGACACAGTACCTCGTCTTTATTTTTCGTACGGACTTCATAGTAATACTGCTCGATATTCGGCACCGTCAGTTCTTTTCTGGTGACTTTTACCAGCTGTGCATCCTTCTGATAAGTTGCTGCAATCTCCATAATTGCCTGCGGCATGGTTGCAGAGAACAGAACTGTCTGACGTTCCTCCGGTGTATCCTTGAGAATGGTCTCGATATCTTCCCGGAATCCCATGTTCAGCATTTCATCTGCCTCGTCCAGCACTACCGTGTGAAGATCGTTAAGACGGATCGTATGACGGCGCATATGATCCATGACGCGTCCCGGCGTACCAATGATAATCTGCACGCCGCCCTTCAGAGAACGGATCTGACGGCTCATATCCTGTCCACCATAGATCGGAAGCACTTTTACTCCATGCATATATTTTGCCAGATTTCTCAGCTCTTCCGCCACCTGAATGGCCAGTTCTCTGGTAGGACACAATACCAGTGCCTGTACTTTTCTGTTTTCCGGATCTACCTTCTGCAACAGCGGAATTCCAAATGCTGCTGTCTTACCAGTTCCGGTCTGGGCCTGCCCGATCATATCCACACCGGTCATAACCACCGGAATTGCCTGAGCCTGAATAGGGGTTGCCTCTTCAAATCCCATATCCTGCACCGCCCGGAAAATCTCCGGCCGGATGTCAAGTTCCTCAAATTTCATTTTTTCCATACTTTTATAAAACTCCTCTTGCTTTTTTCTTTGAATGGTATATAATATGAATAAATCAACACATAGTATTCAATACTACATGATATAGACTAACTAATAATAAAGGAGGTTTTCTTATGTCACTCACTATTAAAGATCCGGGCAGCGCCCTTACTCATTTTATCGGAATGCTTTTAGCCATCCTGGCATCCGTGCCGCTTCTGGCACTTGCAGCTTCCCGCGATGGACAAAATGCGGTCCTTGCTTTTGCCATTTTTGCATGCAGTATGATCCTGCTCTATGGTGCCAGCACTACCTACCATACCTTTAATATTTCCGAAAAGGTCAATCGAATCCTTCGGAAAATAGACCATATGATGATTTTTATCCTCATTGCCGGAAGCTACACTCCTATCTGTGTCATTCCTCTTCGGAATACCGTCGGCTATCCGCTTCTGGCTCTGGTATGGGGCACTGCCATCATCGGCATGCTGATCAAAGCATTCTGGATCACCTGCCCGAAATGGTTCTCCTCCATGATTTATATTTCCATGGGCTGGCTCTGTGTCCTGGCCATGGTACCGCTGGTACAGTCCCTCCCCAAAGCAGCCTTTGTGTGGCTGGTTGCAGGCGGTGTCATCTACACCATCGGCGGAATTATTTACGCATTGAAACTTCCGATCTTCAATTCCAGACACCAGTTCTTTGGATCTCATGAGATCTTCCACGTGTTTGTCATGGCCGGAAGCTTGTGCCATTATGTAACGATGTTCTATATTGCGCTCATGTAATGATACCAGGGTCAAAAGCCATAAACCACGATGTGCTCGCACATACGTGGTTTTATAGCTTACTGACCCTGCAGAATTGCGAGAGTGCATAGCACGGAGCAATCCGTAAGGTATCATTCAAGATAGCTCATCGGATCCACTGGATTTCCATCTTTCAACAGCTGGAAGTACAGGTTGCTCCCTTCCACGGTATAATATTTGGTCGGTTCACTTACATATCCGATCAATGCTCCTGCATCCACCATATCACCTTCCTTAACCGCCAGCTCCTTCAACTGTCCGTAGACCGCTTCATAGCCGCTTCCCAATGCCATGGTCAGGGTTGTTCCCGTCTCCTCATCCACTCTGATATCTGATACCTCTCCTCTGGCTGCACACCAGACTTCCGTTCCTTCCTCCGCACCGATCACAATGGCAGGATGGTACTTATACTGATTCAGAGTCTCAAAGTAAATACTTTTATCCATGCTGTAATTCAAAATCACATTTCCATCTACCGGCCACATGAGCTTGCTGTTATCCGCAAAGCTTAGCAGGGATGCCGGTGCATCTGCCTGTTTTTTCGGCTGTTCTTCCGGCACTGCCTCTTCCGTCTGCGCCAGTTCCGCTTCCCCTATTTTGTTGATGTCTTCTTCGGTTTCAATTTTGGCTTCGTCTTTCTCTTTTTCTTCCGTTCCTGCCTTTGCAATGGTTCCTTTGGAACTTGCTGCCTCTTTCTCCGGTTCTTCCGTCGGTTCCTGTTCTGCGACCTCCTGTTTTACCGGAGTTTCCGGTAAATGATTCTGGCTGTTTCGGTAGCGGTACATTCCAAAAATGCCGGACAGAGATAACAGACAGAGGCACAAGGCAATCATAAATCCTTTTTGCTTTCTATGCATCACATCACCTCTGACCATATTTTTACCAGATCAGGGCAGTGTTATACACTCCGCATCCTCATAGAATTGTTGAAAAATCTCTTTCATATCTGCACCATCCTCCATCATGCGCCCTGCCGTATAGAGGCTGATGCCAAAGCCATGACCACTTCCCTTTACCGTAATCCGGATTCTTTTCCCGTCTTCCTCTAAAAAGAAGCAGCTGGATGGCAGATGCAGAAGCTCTCTTGCCTTTTCACCCTGCAGGATAGCATCTCCCAAAATGAGCCGATTCACATAATCCGCCTCATCCCGTTCTGCTGTCGGCAGGATTTTCAGTTCCGGATATCCCAGCCTCTTATAAAATTCCTCTTTATCCATATAAAAGAACTGCAGATACTCTTCTGCTTCTGAGTCCAGCGGGCAATCCACTGCCTTTATGTAAAAATATTCTTCTCCC
This sequence comes from Hominiventricola sp., assembly GCF_057604405.1. Classification (NCBI taxonomy): domain Bacteria; kingdom Bacillati; phylum Bacillota; class Clostridia; order Lachnospirales; family Lachnospiraceae; genus Hominiventricola; species Hominiventricola sp. Next base: position 30,491 of record NZ_DBLYVB010000008.1, on the reverse strand, counting down.
AGAAGTTTTCCATCCCTGGTATGCCCGCTGCTGATGCCATGATAAGGAAGTTCCCGGAATTCTCCATTAATGGTAACAACCTGTCCTTCTGTCTCTTCCACAGCCTCATACACCCGGCTATAAAGTCCTCCGTATAGTTTCGGCAAATCCTGTACTATAGAGACTCCCGATTCCTGCTGCCGGACTACCTCCGTCCGCTTCAGTACCGCCAACAGCCGAAGTGTTGATGCATCCATCCAGGATAAATCCTCTGAAAGCATCATCTCCAAAACCTCATACTCCCGTTCCGGAAGCTTCTCCTGCCTTCCAACTCCCTGTCGTCCGGAGAGCAGCAGCGTGATGACATAAGGAAGAAATAAAATCAAAAAGCATATGACCAGTACATTTTTCATTGTATTTTTCATGGTCTATTCTATGACAAAACCATGCAGCCTATACAAATTTTTATCGGTCCACAAGACACAGCAAAAGGGCTGTACAGTCGAAGCTGCACAGCCCCATTTTTTTATTATTTATGCTTCTTCCAACTTAACAGTTACTTTGTCAAGCTTCCAAATATCATCCACATATTCCTGGATAGTACGGTCAGAAGTGAATTTACCGGCATGTGCCACATTGAGCATAGCCTTTCTTGCCCATCCCTTTTCATCCTTGTATGCAGCTTCTACGCGCTCCTGCGCCTCTGCATAAGACCGGAAGTCTTTCAGAATGAAGTAGGGATCCGGACGGTTATAACCGCCGTCAATCAGAAGGGCATTATACAGCTCGCGGAAACGCTCCGGATCATTCGGTGAATACTCACCGTTGATCAGCTGCATCAGTACGTGACGGATATCCTGATCGGTGTTGAACAGCTGAGATGGATCATAACCACCTTTGCTCTCCAGATCGATGACTTCATCTGCACTCATACCGAAGATAAATGCGTTCTCCTCGCCAACTTCCTCTACGATCTCTACGTTTGCTCCATCCATGGTTCCCAGAGTCAGGGCACCGTTCAGCATGAACTTCATGTTACCAGTTCCGGAAGCCTCTTTGGAAGCAGTGGAGATCTGCTCGGATACATCAGCTGCTGCAAAGATCCACTCTGCGTTGGATACTCTGTAATCCTCAATAAAGACAACTTTCAGTTTTCCGTTGATAGACTCGTCATTGTTAACTATATCTGCTACGGAGTTGATCAGTTTGATGGTCAGTTTAGCTCTCATGTAGCCAGCTGCCGCTTTCGCACCGAAAATAAAGGTTCTCGGATAGAAATCCATTTCCGGATGCTCTTTAATCTTATTGTACAGATACATTACATGAAGGATGTTCATGAGCTGTCTCTTGTACTCGTGAAGTCTCTTCACCTGTACGTCGAAGATGGAACGCGGATCCACATCAATACCATTGTGCTCTTTGATGTATTTTGCGAGACGCACTTTGTTCTGATATTTGATATTCATGAACTCATGCTGTGCTTTCTCATCATCCACATAGAGCTCCAACTCTTTGATCTTCGGAAGATCGGTGATCCACTCGTCTCCTACATGATCGGTTACCCATTTTGCGAGGAGCGGGTTTCCATGAAGCAGGAAACGTCTCTGGGTAATACCGTTGGTCTTATTATTGAATTTCTGCGGCATCATCTCGTAGAAATCCTTCAGCTCTCTCTTCTTCAGAATCTCAGTATGAAGTTTTGCCACACCATTTACGGAGAAACCAGCTACGATTGCCAGATGGGCCATCTTTACCTGACCGTCCATGATAATGGCCATTTTCTTAACCTTCTCATAGTTGTTCGGGTACTGTTTCTGAATCTCAATGATAAATCTACGGTTGATCTCCTCTACGATCTGATAAATACGCGGAAGCAGTCTGGAGAACAGCTCGATGGGCCATTTTTCCAATGCCTCAGCCATAATCGTATGGTTGGTATATGCACAGGTTTTGGTGGTTACATCCCAAGCCTCATCCCATTCCAGTCCTTCCTCATCCATCAGCACACGCATCAGCTCTGCAACTGCCACGGTCGGATGGGTATCGTTCAGCTGGAAGGAAGCTTTCTCATAGAACTTGCGGATATCGCTGTGGTTCTTCTTATATTTTGCAACTGCTTCCTGTACGCTGGCGGATACGAAGAAATACTGCTGTTTCAGACGCAGCTCTTTACCTGCCATATGGTTGTCATTCGGATAAAGTACTTCTACCAGGTTGCGGGCCAGGTTCTCCTGCTCAACTGCCTTCTCATACTCACCCTTGTCAAAACGGTCAAGCTCGAAGGAGTTTACTGCCTCTGCATCCCAGATACGTAAGGTATTGATGACGTTATTACCGTAACCAACGATCGGAAGGTCTACCGGTACAGCCAGTACGGACTGATATCCCTCCTGAATAAATACGTTCTTACCGTTCTGATTCTCGATACGTACATATCCGCCGAATTTAACGGTCTTTGCATACTCCGGACGACGCAGTTCAAACGGGTTGCCATTCTTCAGCCACATATCTGGAACTTCTACCTGGTATCCGTCTACGATCTGCTGTTTGAACATACCGTAGCGGTAACGGATACCGCAGCCATAGGCTGCGTATCCAAGGGTTGCCAGAGAATCCAGGAAGCAGGCTGCCAGACGTCCCAGACCACCATTACCAAGAGCTGCATCCGGCTCCTGATCCTCGATGGTATTGAGATCCAGCCCGATCTCCTCCAGTGCTTCCTTCACCTCATCGTAGAAAGTCAGGTTAATCAGGTTGTTGCCAAGCGCACGTCCCATAAGGAACTCCATGGACATGTAGTACACAATCTTCGGATCAGTTTTCTCATATTCCTTCTGGGTTGCGATCCATGCATCCATGATTGCATCCTTTACAGCATATCCCACTGCCTGGAAAATCTGCTGTTCGGTTGCTTCTTCAATCTCCTTACGAAACAATGTACGCACATTGTATTTTACACTTCTAATAAAGAATTCTTTGTTAAAAGGTCTTTTGGCCATCATATGCCTCCTTAAATTTACTGCTTTTCAACTCCAAGCGTTACGGATTCTCCGTTGATATTCCACTCTTTGGTATATCCTTTCATCTCATCGAAACGGACATCGACAGCCATAACATCGCCAAGAATTTCGTCTCTGTAGGTCTTCATCAGATCTTCCAGCTTCTTATTTCCTGCGCTGTATACCACGATCTTATCCATTACCTCAAAGCCAGCTTCCTTACGCATGGTCTGTACTTTACTGATAATCTCGCGGACAAAGCCTTCCTCAACCAGCTCCTGGCTCAGATTGGTATCCAGAACAACGGTAACCATGTTGTCTTCCTCGGTTACATAACCTTCCATCTGTGCAGTATCAATGAGCAAATCCTCTTTTGATAATACCACGTTCTGTCCGTCAATGTCAAATGACAGGCTTCCAGTATTTTCCAGTTCTTTCATTGCTTCACGGCCGTTTAATTCAGCGAGATGTGTACGGATTCCATTCAGCAGTTTTCCATACTTCGGACCTACCGTCTTCAGCTGCGGTTTGAAGGTATAGCTGGTGAAATCACTTAAGTCATCTTTGAACTCGACATTCTTCACGTTCAGCTCATCTGCAACAACAGCTTTAAACATATCATCCAGCGGACGCTCAGCACGTACATACATGGTTCCGATCGGCTGACGGTTTTTGATATTAGCCGTATTTCTTGCGGCACGTCCCATAACGACGATGTCCAGAACTTCTTCCATGGAAGCTTCCAGCTCTTTGTCGATCAGGTTCTCGTCTACCTTCGGGAAATCGCAGAGATGTACGCTCTCCGGTGCATTCTTGTCAACGCTGCATACCAGATTGCGGTAGATCTCCTCGGTCATGAACGGGATCATCGGAGCTGCTGCCTTACTGATGGTTACCAGTGCTGTATAAAGGGTCATGTAAGCATTGATCTTATCCTGCTCCATTCCTTTTGCCCAGAAACGCTCACGGCTTCTTCTTACATACCAGTTACTTAAGTCATCAACGAACTCCTGCAGAGCCTTTGCAGCTTCCGGAATCCGGTAATTTGCCAGGTTATCGTCAACTGCTCCTACGGTAGAGTTCAATTTGGATAAGATCCAGCGGTCCATAACGGTGAGGGTCTTCTCATCTAATGTATATTTACTTGCGTCAAAATTATCAATATTCGCATACAGTACAAAGAATGCATAGGTATTCCACAGAGTACCCATGAATTTTCTCTGGCCTTCCTGTACAGCCTTGCCATGGAAGCGGTTCGGCAGCCACGGTGCACTGTTGATATAGAAGTACCAGCGGATTGCATCTGCTCCGTAGGTCTTAAGCGCATCAAATGGGTCAACGGCATTTCCTTTGGATTTGCTCATCTTCTGGCCGTTCTCATCCTGTACATGTCCAAGCACGATAACATTCTCATACGGACTTCTGTTGAACAGCAGGGTAGACTCTGCCATCAGGGAATAGAACCATCCACGGGTCTGGTCTACTGCCTCGGAAATGAACTGAGCAGGGAACTGCTGCTCAAACAGATCCTTATTCTCAAAAGGATAATGATGCTGAGCAAAGGGCATTGCTCCTGAGTCAAACCAGCAGTCGATAACTTCCGGCACTCTCTTCATGGTCTTGCCGCATTTCGGGCAGGTGCAGGTAATCTCGTCGATATACGGACGATGCAGCTCTACAGTCAGAGCTTTCTCATTTCCGCTCATCTCTTTTAACTGCTGACGGGAACCGATTGCTTCCTGATGTCCGCATTCTTCACACTCCCAGATATTCAGCGGAGTTCCCCAGTAACGGTTACGGGATACGCCCCAGTCCTGAATATTCTCCAGCCAGTTTCCGAAACGTCCTTTACCAATGCTCTGGGGAATCCAGTTTACCGTATTATTATTACGTACCAGATCATCACGTACTGCTGTCATTTTGATAAACCAGGACTCACGTGCATAGTAGATCAGCGGAGTATCGCATCTCCAGCAGAACGGGTAATCATGCTCAAATTTCGGTGCATCAAACAGGAGACCTCTTGCATCCAGATCCTTTAATACTTCCGGATCTGCTTTTTTTACAAACAGTCCTGCAAACGGAGTTTCCTTTGTCATGTTACCCTTTTCATCTACAAACTGAAGGAAGGGCAGATCATATTTACGTCCTACACGAGCATCGTCTTCACCAAATGCCGGAGCAATATGAACAATACCTGTACCATCTGTCATGGTAACATAATTATCGCAGGTAACAAAATGAGCTTTCTTGTGCTGTTTCTCAGCAGTCTCTTTTGCACATGCATATAACGGCTCATACTCTTTGTATTCCAGGTCTTTTCCTTTATAGGTTTCCAGAACTTCATAAGCAGCTTTTCCATCTTCTGCCAGTTTTCCAAGAACCTTATCAAGCAGAGCTTCTGCCATATAATAAGTATATCCGTCTGCTGCTTTTACCTTGCAGTAAGTTTCATCCGGGTTTACACAGAGACAGGTATTGGACGGCAGTGTCCACGGTGTAGTGGTCCATGCCAGGAAATAAGCGTCTTCTCCAACTACTTTAAAACGAACAATTGCAGAGCGCTCTTTTACTGCTTTATATCCCTGAGCAACCTCATGAGAAGAAAGAGGGGTGCCGCAGCGCGGGCAGTAAGGAACGATCTTGAATCCTTTATAAAGAAGTCCCTTATCCCAGATGCTTTTCAGTGCCCACCACTCGGACTCGATAAAGTTATCGTCATAAGTAACGTACGGGTTATCCATATCAGCCCAGAAACCAACGGTACCGGAGAAATCTTCCCACATTCCTTTGTATTTCCAGACACTCTCCTTACATTTGGTGATGAACGGAGCCAGACCATACTGCTCGATCTGTTCTTTTCCATCCAGTCCCAGAAGTTTCTCTACTTCCAGCTCTACCGGCAGTCCATGGGTATCCCACCCTGCTTTTCTCGGTACATAGTAACCTTTCATAGTACGGTATCTCGGAATCATATCCTTGATAACACGGGTAAGCACGTGTCCGATGTGCGGCTTACCGTTTGCGGTAGGCGGACCATCATAGAAGGTATACGTCGGGCATCCTTCTCTCTGCTCCATACTCTTTTTAAATGTGTTGTCTTCTTTCCAGAACTGTTCTACTTCTTTTTCTCGTTCCACAAAGTTCATGTCGGTGTTTACTTTGCTGTACATGTTCTTCAAACCTCCTTATTCCTAAGCCAGTGAACTATTCAAAGCAATTCGCAAAACCGCCTCTACGAGGCTTTTCTTTTGCTCCGAATAAAAACAAAAAAGCTCCACCCTGTCTGCAACAGGACGGAGCTTTATAGCCCGTTTATTAACCACCTCTTACAACATACCATCATATGCGTTCCCTGTAACGGAGGGACATCCGTCGAGGCTTACCTTTCTTTATATAATATAGAAACTTTTCAGCCCGAGGCTCAGAAGTGATTTTCGAAAAATCCTGTACTTTCACCGGGCTCACACCTTCCCCGGTTCGCTGAGCATTTCCAGAAGTTTCTACTGTCTTCGTCACAGCCTTTTACACAGAAAACATTATAAAGGTGGCTGAAGAGATTTGTCAAGGCTTTCGCTGCTATTTCTGCTTTGTATAAACCATAAATTCATCCCAGGCAGCATCCTGAAGTTTATGGAACAGTTCATCAGCTTTGCCTCCTACCGGAATCTTGTCTACTTCCGTAATCCGGTTGCAGAGAGTTCCTGAACTGGTAATGATCAGTTCGTCAGCATTCATTGCCTCTGTGACCGTAATTTCTTCTGCTCTGGTCGGTATTCCCAGTTTTTCTGCAGTCTTAATCAGATGCTTAATGGCAATTCCCGGTAGAACCTTGTTATCAAATGGATGATATACAAGCGTTCCGTCAATCAAGAAGGACACATTGGAATGTGCCATCTCTGTTACCCGGTCACCTCTGTGAAAAATAACTTCCTGACAGCCTGCCTCTTTTGCCTTCTGGTTGGCAATAACACTGGGAATCAGATTCAAGGTCTTAATATTACAATGAAGAAATCTGGTGTCTTCCAGTGTAATGGTATGGAATTCCTTCTCCTTCGGAGACAGATCCATTGGCATCAAAAATGCCATCAGGTTCGGTTTCACCTCGGTTTCATCAGGGAAGAGATGATTCCGAAGTGCTGTGCCTCTGGAAGTCTGCCAATAAAGGATTCCTTTTCCGTCATTTCCATCATAAGCCGCTACCAGGCTATACAGAATCTTCTCCAATTCTTCTCTGCTGTACTGGATTGGAATACGAAGAAGTCTGCAGCTGTTATAAAATCGGTCAAAATGATCTTCCAGTGCAAAAATAACTCCGTTCTGTACATAAGTAGCATCATAACAGCCATCACCAAAATATACGGCTCTGTCGAGAATCGGACAGTTAATTTCACTTAAAGGTCCTATCGTTCCATTGTAATATCCAACTTCTTTCATGCTCCTACTTCCTCTACAGCCGGTACTGCTTTAAGAATCGGCTCTTTCTTCAGTATTTTATACACACCGATTGTAAGAATCGGCACCAGATACAGAACCATAAATGCATAAGAAATAGCCGTGTATCCTTTTTCAATCAGTGCAATAATTCCAAATTTGGACATCAGGCAGGCAGATACCAGAATAACAACTGTTACGATCGCCTGTTTTTTTCTGCTGAGTTCTTTCTTATTTAATCCGGTAATCTCTACATTGATCCGGCCAAGCAGTGCGTGGATCACACCAGTTGAGGTTTCAATAAGAGTCCATCCCATAACTACACCAAATACAACTGTACAGATTGCCGGAGCACCGATGCTGTTCATCATGACAAGCCACGGGATCTGTGCACCAAGTACTTCCTCACTCGGATAAAAGCTCATCAGAGAGAAATAAGTCAAAAACCACGGAATGGTCATCAATAAGCCTGCCAGTAAACCACTGATCACACACTGTTTTCTGGATTCCTGTCTCTTCAGGGAGAACATGGATGCCGGATAAACGCAAAGATTATATGCAACATAAATAACACCAATCCAAAGAACCGGAAGAATACCTGTTTCACCACTATAACTCATATCAGAGGTTGTCATTACTCTGGAGATGTTTTCATGACCATTCATAATTACCATGCCGCTGAACACAATGTAGCCAACATAGAGAAGAACAGTTCCCCAGGTTTCAAAACGTTCAATCAGCGCATCACCAAAGAACATCAAACCGCCGGTAATTGCTACCAGTATCACAACACCAAACCAGTAATTCAAACCCGTCGTCTCTTCCAACAATAGTAAAAAAGAGCAGACAATGAATTTTTTGACTTCATTGTCTGCTCTTTTTTGATTGAGCCAATTATATTCCCTGTTTTCTTATTTTGTCAATTATTTTTATGCTTTTCCGTGATTTTTTCTGTCTATTTATTTTCTTCGGAAAAACAGATATCTGCAATCTCTGCCAGACGGTCAATGTAATAATCCGCACCGGACTGGTCATAACCCAGGCGGTCATCCCTCTTGCAGATGACAACTGCACCTGCCCTCTCTGCTGCCTGCAGGCCAAAGGTAGAATCCTCCACTACATAACAATCCTCCGGTTTTACACCCATTTTTTCCATCGTATAAAAATAAATTTCCGGATCCGGCTTGCTGTGCTTGAAGTCCAGTCCGCTCACAATAATTTCAAAATAATCAGTGAGGCCCAGCGCATCCAGATTCTGAAGAATCTTATCACGCGGTGAGGAGGATGCCATTCCAATGTGAAACCCATTTGCTTTTAATTTTTCCATGAGCGGATAAATATCTTCATTTACAATGGCCTTCAAATCCAGCGGGTAATCAATATTTACCTGATTACACCCTTCATAATATTCCTCACAACTCATATTAAATCCCGGCACATATTTTCGAAACAGCTCATAGGTATCTTTCCGGTTAGAACCGCAGGTCTTGATACACAGCTCATCGGAAATGAGAAGACCGTTCCGCGCCATAAATTTTTTAGTTCGTTTCTGATACTCCGGTTCAGAATCAATGATGACTCCATCCATGTCAAAAATAATATGATTTTTCATAATTGCTCCTGTGTTTCTTAATTCTTGTTTAAGATTGTGAACTTTTCCCCGGCTCCCTTGCATGGCTAACCGGAATCCTCTATAATGGTTAATTATAACGGATTTTCTAAAGAGGTACAATATGAATTTTTTTAATAGATGTAAACATATAGTTCTGGTCTCCGTTCTCTGCGTGAGCACCGTTTTTTCCATGCCTGTCCAGGCGCGCACCAAATCCTCCAAATCCAGTGCACAGAAAGCTGCCGAACAGGCAGCCGCAGCTGCTCTTCAGGCAGAGGTTGATGCACGTTATAACAAAGAGATTGAATCCAACTCCTGGGAAAACTGGCCGGCGGGTCCCCAGGTCTACGCCGAATCTGCCATTGTCATGGAGGCATCCACCGGAACCATTCTCTATGCAAAAGGCATTGATGAGCAGCATTATCCCGCCAGTATCACCAAGATTATGACGGTGCTTCTGGCCCTAGAAAACTGCCAGATGGACGAGGAAGTCACCTTCTCCCACAATGCCGTTTATTCCATTGATTATGGAAGCAGCAGCATCGCCCGTGATGAGGGAGAGGTTCTCACCGTAGAAGAATGTCTTTATGCCATTATGCTGGAATCCGCCAACGAATGCGCCAACGCTATTGCGGAACACATTTCCGGTTCCACAGAAGAATTCGCAAATCTCATGAATCAGCGGGCTGCGGAACTGGGATGCACCAATACCCATTTCGCTAATCCCAGCGGTCTTCCCAACGAAGAACACTATACCAGTGCCCACGATATGGCACTCATCACCAGCGAGGCCACAAAACACGAAGAATTCCGCAAAATCAGCGGCACCTCCCGCTATATTTTACGTGCCACTAACAAAAAATCCGAAGAACTGTTGATGAATAACCATCACTACATGATCTCCGGATATAAGACGTCCAAATATCTGGATCCAACCGTCTTCGCCGGAAAGACCGGATATACCACTGCTGCTCTGAATACCCTTGTCACCTGCGCCACCCGTAACGGCATGGATCTGGTGGTAGTCACTATGAAGAGTCAGGGCACCGCTGAAAAAGGCGTCCCCATTTATCCTGATACCCAGAACCTTCTGAACTACGCGACCGAAAACTTCCAGAAAATAAATATTTCTGAAAATGAAAGCAACTTTACCCTGGGACAAAATCAGCTGTTTGATGCCGGCAACGCTTTATTCGGTGATTCTACGCCAATGATTCAGATGGATACGAACGGCTATGTGGTTCTTCCAGTGACTGCATCTTTCTCCGATGCTTCACCAAACCTGAACTTTAACGACTCCGGTGATAACTCTGATGTGATTGCCACGTTAAGTTATACCTACGCAGGTCAGGCCATCGGTTCCACCAATCTTTATATGACAGAAAATACCAACGCGCAGACCTTCCCCTTCTCTAACACGGAAACCTCCAGTGAAGAAGGAACTGAACAGAATTCCCCGCAGGACAATTCTCAAAAAAAGATTATCAAAATTAATCTCCGTCTGATCCTGTATGGGGTTGCTGCAATTATCGTTGTATTAGTCCTTATTTTACTTTGGAAAAAGATTTCGAAGGATTATTCTATCCATTTTGATTTTCTGACAAAATGGAGAAAGAGAGCAGACCGCAACTCTTTCTCCAATAAAAACCGGAAACGATATAAGAGCAGAAAACGATGGAAAAACAATTTCTTTAAAAAATTTAAATAGAAGAGCGGTCATTCCCGCTCTCCTTCATTTGCTTCTTGTACGTGGACCTCTTCTGAGACCGCTCCATCAGCATACCTCACGCGAAGTACTGCCTGTGGCCAGTTGAGGTTCACGATTGCTTTTTTCTGACGTTCTTCTCCTGCCTTATGGATCTCATCTAACAATTCCTTCAGCACTTCCTTCGTCAAATAACCACCCCGCCAATGAAAATCCAGAGTTTTCCCCTTCTTTGCCGCCTGCAGGGAACGTTTATACACATCTTCCACCTTCGTGAATGACCATTTCTTCTCTTTATAATAAAAATGACCGCCATCTGTGCAGGATGGTGCCGGTGCAATCAGCGGTTCATGATCCCGGAAAATATTTTTATCATCCAGGTTGAAGTAATCATATCGAATTTCTTCGTCTCCAAGACTGTTATCAAAGGTCACATCCAGATGATAACAACTTCCGCCGATCTTCACAATATTCCAGGTGTGACGATATTTAATGCCCTTCTCCGGGTTATTGCCACAGATCGCAATAACGTTCCAGACGCCCAGCGCATCCAGAAGCATCTTTACAGATTTTGCAATTCCCTCACAGACACCGACCCCCTGTCCCAATGGTCCGATAATTTCATGAGAATAGGACTTCTTCAGTTTGTCATACCGGACATTCTGGCAGATAAAATCATGGACATACTTTTCCTTCTCCAGCTCTGACATGGATTTCGCCGGACGCACCAGCTTCTCCACACGGGATATCATGGCTTTCTGATGTTCCCGGATTTTCGCTTTTTCAAACAAATACTCCGGCAGGAAAATCAGATTCCCGGAATTCTCATAATACCGGTACTTGAATCCCGTTGCCCAGAAAATCTCCGGATGATCGAGCCTTAATTGAAAGAAAATATTGTAAAGCTCCTCACCGCTCACCCGCGGCATCTGCCACTCATCTGCTAGATTCATGAGGCACTGCTGCATGGCATGATAAACCGCCTGCTGCTGTTTGTTCAGTTTTGTATAGTAATAAGGTTCCATTTATATTTTCCTTTATGAAAACAACTTCAAAATCCGTCCCGCCAGTCTTACTGCCGGTGCGGATAAAATTAAATCCAGCGCCAGCACTGCCATTCCTGCCAACATACAAAGATGATTAATCCAACCTCGGGAAGAACATAATCCCATGCAGTATCCCTTTTTCCAGGGCCAGAACAATTTGACAGATCTCCGGTTCAGAAGATCCAACGCCAGGTGGGATAAAATTCCCACGGCAAAATAAGGGACTGCATCGGGATAAATCACATCCATACAGGCGGTCAGCATTCCTGCTGCCAGAAACGAATGCATAAATGACCGATGGGGTGTATCCCGTCCATAGAGGCAGATCACCAGAAATCCTAAGATTCCTGTTATCAGTCTTGCAATGCTGCTGTCCCGCATAAGACGGTTATAGATTCCTACTTGAAATTTATAATCCAGAATCATAACAACTGCAGAGACGGCAACCACTGCAGCCATAATTTTATCCGCTTCCTGATGGGCCTGAGACGTACCGGAATCAATATCACTGATCATGCTGCCGATGGCTGCCGCACCGACTCCGGCTACCAACGAGGCCATGGACTGGGGCTGCATGACTGCCAGGCTCAAGGCAGTTCCCACAAAAAAGTGTGTTCTTCCTAGCATAATCCTTTTCTTAAATCCTTTTCGGTCTGCAGGAACAACCAATGCCAAGACCACCCGGTCCAATATGGCAGCTGACACCCAACGACAGTTCATCACATACCACATCCATCCCCGGAAACGCTTCCTGAATCTCTTTCACCCACTCATCAGAAGCTTCTTTGGAAGCACTGCTGGCTGCCAGCAGATACACCTCGCCTTTTTCATATTCTTCTTTGAAATTCGTAGCAAATTCATTCTTCATGGCATCAATCATTTCTTTTTTTGCCCGATGGAAACCATGACACTTTTTGTAAGTCTCCAGCATACCGGTGCTGAACCGAAGAACCGGACGAATGTTAAGTACACTTCCTAATGCTGCACTCGCCGCGCTGATCCGTCCGCCGCGTTTTAAGAATTCCAGCGTCTCCACACCGATATAAATCATACTTCTCTCTCTGGCTGCTTCCAGCATTTCTTTGATCTGAGCCGCAGAATATCCTTCTTTTACCAGCTCCAGCGCATCCAGAACAGAACGCTTCTGGGTGGAAGAAACTCTTCCATTGTCTACAACAAATACTTTTCCTTCATAAGGTTCATCCTTTGCCAGCATCATTGCTGTGCTGCATGCACCGCTCAATGCGCTGCTCAGCGGAATATAGACGATCTCCTCAAACTGCTCAAGGGCCTGATCCCAGAGCTTGCATACGGCATCCGGCGTAGGCTGGGAGGTGCTGACCTTTGCGCCGCCTCTTACCTTCTCGAAAAACTCATCCCTTGTAATTGTCACATCTTCATAATAGCAGACTTCATCCAAATAAAAAGGCATGGGCAAAAGCATGACTCCAAGTGCTTCTGCTTCCTGCGGTTTCATGCTGCTGTGACTGTCTGTTACAATACCAGTTTTTTTCATTTGTTTCCTCCACCATATTGCATTTTATATACATTGATAAATAAATAATTATAGACTCTTAATATAAACTGCTTTTGAATTAAAGCAAAGAGAAATTGTTTATTCATATAATCACCGGTGATTTCTCATTGCCGCCATAATCCAGTAAAAGGTCATTACAAAAACAATTCCCTTAACAACAGAGGTAGCAGTCAGTGCCCACCAGATACCAAGAAGTCCCAGTGTCGTACCGGACAGAAGTATTGCCAGCGGGATTCTCGCACTGGTCAGTGTAATACTAATCACACTGCAAAGATGAGTTTTTCCCAATCCTGACAAAGCTCCTACGGTCATCAGTTCCACACTCATAAAAGCCTCACTGAATCCGATAATAATCATATACCCCACCGATGTAGCAATTGCCAGCGGTTCATGAAAGAACACTCTGGAAATAGGTTCCGGAAAGCAGACAAACAAAAAGGTAATAAACAATCCCCAGATACCTACCGTCCACAGGGATGCCTGGTATCCTTTCTTTACACGATCCATCTTGCCCGCACCATAGTTCTGCCCGATAAATGCATTTAATGCCGCACCGAATCCATCCGCCGTATTCCAGGAAACAGACTCAATCTGTCCACCCACTCGCTGAGTAGCAATGGCTTCCGCACCAAATCCGGATACCATCCGCGTCAGCACCATGGAAATCATGCAATACGCCATGCCCTGCAGCGCTGTAGGAATTCCAATCTTACAGATTCCACGCGCATATTTTAGTGGAATTTTTTCAAACAGCTGAATTCCTTTTAAAACATTTTCTTTTTTTGTTACGAGAATCCTCATAACCAGAATACTCATCACAATGAACTGCGCTGTCACAGTTGCGATGGCTGCGCCCGTTACGCCCAGCCGGGGAAATGGACCCGGTCCCAAAATGAGCACTGGATCCAGAATCATATTGGCCGCAAGACCGACGAGATTCGCTGCAAAAGGCGTTTTAGAATCTCCCTGCGCCGTATAGAGTCCTGTCAGTGTCAATGACAAAAAAGAAAACACAATCAGTCCGCAGGCAATCTTTGTATAAGAAAAAGCTGCCGCCAACGCCTCTGCATCCTCCAGCTTGAAAAATCCTATTAGCGGTTTGATCAATACTAGAACAACTATCGCAAAAAAAATGCCGAGCAACGCCGACATCTGCACCGCTGCCTGGGCATATCTGTGTGCCTCATCCCGTTCTCCACGGCCAATTTGCTGCGCCACCTGTACCTGTCCGCCCATTCGTGCCAATGATGCCAGTCCCTGGGAAAGCCAGGTGAACATGCCGCCTACACCAATTCCGGCCACCGCTTTTGCTCCCAGAAGCCCAATCCACGCCATATCCGTAATATTATATAAAGTCGCCAGAAAAGAAGATGCCATAATCGGTATCGCCAGTTTCGTCAACGTCTTTAAAATCGGTCCCTTAGTTAAATTTCCTTCCACTCTTTTATTTCCTCGCCTTGTATTTTTCCTATATTTAGTATACAAATTTTAGAGAAAAAAACAACCAAAGCATAAAATTTATGGAATTATATTGGTGCAATATACATTTTCCTTCTGGCATGATACTATCGATACATTATTCTAAATGATTTACGGAGGATACTGGATGTGGAGTGCAGGTCTCCGGTATTTATTCATGCTTCCCATGAGCTGGATCCTGGCTGGTGATCTGTTTCCTTGCACTGTCTTCACACGGTCTCCCTTCCTGCGGACAGACTGTCCAGTATCATCGGCTTTTCCGGAATCGCACTCATCGTGGCCGGCATGGTAATCAACAGTTTCGCAGCTTCCGGTTGAGCAAAAAGCAACCGCTTATCATAATTGGCCTATGATAAGCGGTTGCCTTTTATCCTGTTTATTGGCAGTAAACTGGTTTCTTAAATATTCAAAATTTTCTCTGCACGTTTTACTTCTTCTTTTGTAGGAGGCAAAACGTCTGTCAGTGAATACGGAATTCCGAGCGCTTCCCATTTGTGGACTCCCATCGTATGATAGGGAAGAATCTCCACCCGTTCCACGCCTTTTAATTCCTGAAGGAAGGCATGAAGCGCTTCCAGTCCGTCCTCTGAATCCGTAAGACCCGGTACAAGTACATGCCGGATCCACATGGATTTTCCATGTGCGGACAGGTATCTGGCAAGTTCCAGAATATTCTGGTTATCCTGTCCGGTCAGTGCTTTGTGCTTTCCGGGATCCATTTCTTTCATATCCAGGATGAAGAGGTCTGTGACATCCATTAATTTCTGAAAGGATTCCAGATAATCCGGATCTGTCCGGAAGGGACCTCCACTGGTATCCAGGGCCGTGTGCACCTGATGCTCTTTGCCGATGGAGAAGAGGTCTGTTACAAATTCCATCTGGAGCAGTGCTTCACCACCGCTAACGGTAATTCCGCCATTCTTTTTCCAGTAAGGTTTGAAACGGTATAATTTTCGAAATAACGATTCTGCTTCCCATTCCGTCCCTCCTGTTTTTACCCAGGTATCCGGATTGTGACAGTACCGGCATCGCAGATTGCATCCCTGCATGAAAGCAATACTGCGTACGCCCGGTCCGTCCACCAGTCCAAAGCTTTCAATTGAATGCACTCTTCCTGTCATTACAGTGTCTTATGGCAGGTACGTGCGATAACATCCAGCTGCTGTTTCTTTGTCAGAGAAATGAATTTTACCGCATAACCGGATACACGGATGGTAAAGTTCTGATACTCTTCCTTCTCCGGATGCTCCATGGCATCAATCAGTTTCTCTGTACCGAATACGTTTACATTCAGATGATGAGCATCCTGCTCAAAGTATCCGTCCAGAATCTGAACCAGATTTTCCACTCTCTCGTTCTCACTGTGTCCCAGTGCATCCGGATTGATGGTCTGGGTATTGGAAATACCGTCCAGTGCCCAGTGATACGGCAGTTTTGCAACAGAGTTCAGGGATGCCAGAAGGCCATTCTGCTCTGCTCCATAGGAAGGTGATGCTCCCGGAGCGAAGGAAGTAAATGCTTTACGTCCGTCCGGTGTTGCACCGGTAGCCTCTCCGTATACCACGTTGGAGGTGATGGTAAGAATAGAGGTACTCGGTTTGGAATCACGATAAGTATGACGACGGCGGATCTTGTCAAAGAAGGTTCTTAATAACCAGGTTGCCAACTCGTCTGCTCTCGGATCATCATTACCGTAACGCGGGAAATCTCCCTCGATCTCGAAGTCTTTGGTGATACCTTCCTCATCACGAATGATCTTTACTTTTGCATATTTGATCGCACTCAAAGAGTCTACTACATGAGAGAAACCTGCAATACCGGTTGCGAAAGAACGCTCACAGTCATTATTGATGAGCGCCATCTCAGCAGCCTCATAATAATATTTATCATGCATGTAATGGATCAGATTCAGCACATTCACATAAATGTCAGCCAGCCAGTCCATCCACCAGTCAAATTTCTCGATTACTTCGTCGTAATCTGCATATTCGGAGGTGATACGCTCCATCTTCGGTCCGCACTGGATTCTGTGTTTTTCATCAAAACCGCCGTTGAATGCATAGAGCAGAGTCTTCGCAAGGTTTGCACGTGCTCCGAACAGCTGAATCTCCTGTCCAGTTTTCGTTGCAGATACACAGCAGCAGATGGAATAGTCATCGCCCCACTCCGGTTTCATAACTTCATCGTTCTCATACTGGATAGAGCTGGTGTCAACAGAAATCTTTGCTGCGTATTTCTTAAAGCTGTTCGGAAGGCTCGGGCTGTACAGTACTGTCAGGTTCGGCTCCGGGCTCGGTCCCATATTCTCCAGCGTATGAAGGAAACGGTAATCGTTCTTGGTTACCATATGTCTTCCATCCAGACTGGTTCCACCAACTTCCAGGGTAACCCAGGTCGGGTCACCTGAGAAGAGCTGATTATACTCCGGAATGCGGGCAAATTTTACCATGCGGAACTTCATAGTCATATGGTCAATGAGCTCCTGTGCCTCTGCCTCAGTTAAGGTACCGTTCTCAAGGTCTCTCTGAATATAAATATCAAGGAAAGTGGAGATACGTCCTACGGACATGGCTGCACCGTTCTGGGTTTTTACTGCTGCCAGATATCCAAAATACAGCCACTGTACTGCTTCTTTTGCATTTCTTGCCGGTCTGGAAATATCATAACCGTAGATCTTCGCCATCTCTTTCATCTCGTTCAGAGCTTTCAGCTGCTGGCTGATCTCTTCTCTCATGCGGATGACATCATCATACATATTTCCGCAGCCCGCACGGTAATGAGCCACTTTCTTGGCTTCGATCAGACGGTCAATTCCATAGAGGGCTACACGACGATAATCGCCGACGATACGTCCACGTCCGTAAGTATCCGGCAGACCGGTTACTACATGGGTCTTTCTTGCCAGACGCATTTCCGGGGTATAAGCTCCGAATACCGCATCATTATGAGTCGTCACATACGTCGTGAAGATCTTTTTCAGTTCCGGGTTAATCTCATAACCATAGGTTTCTGCTGCCTTGGTAGCCATTTTGATGCCGCCATAGGGCATAAATGCTCTCTTTAATGGCTTATCTGTCTGCAGTCCTACGATCTGCTCCAGGTCTTTCATCTCTTCGTTGATGTAACCTGGGCCATAAGCGGTCAGACCGGAGACAACTTCTGTCTCGCATTCCAGTACGCCGCCTTTTTCCCGTTCCATTTTCTGAAGCTTCTGCACTTCATTCCATAATTTCGTGGTAGACTCGGTCGGTCCTGCTAAAAAGGACTCGTCTCCGTCATAGGGGGTGTAGTTTTTCTGGATGAAATCACGTACATTGATCTCTTCCTGCCACATTTCGCCACGGAAACCGTCCCAGGCTCCCTGACTGTCAAATTTTCCCGGTTTTGTCATCGGCATTGTCAGTGTTCCTCCATATTATCAGAATTATTTAATAAATTTTACTTCCGGATAGATTGCTTTCTTTGCTTCTTCTTTTCTCTCATTGAAAGCTACTTTGTTCTCCTCGAACAGGTTACGTCCCTGTGCATCGATAGATACGATCAGCGGACCAAATTCTTTGACTTCGTTGCACCATAAAGTCTCCGGCATACCAAGCTCATCCCAGTGATGCTCTTTGATCTTTACTACCTCTGTAGCTGCAACGACTGCACAGCCTGCCGGGAATACACAGTGGATTGCGCCAAACTCTTTGCAGGCACGCTCTGTATTCGGACCCATTCCGCCTTTTCCGACGATGACTCTGACACCGGTCAGTTTTGTAAACTCATATTCAAATTTCTCCATACGCATGGAAGTGGTCGGTCCTACGGAAACCATTTCATAATCATCCTCGGTTCCCTCGATCTTACGAACGATCGGGCCTGCATGGAAAATAGCTTTGTCTTTGATGTCATACGGAAGCTCTCTTCCGTACTCTACCAGACGACGGTGTGCCACGTCACGGCAGGTCATCAGATCGCCGTCCAGCCATACAATGTCACCGATTTTAATATCTTTCAGATCCTCTGCGCTTACCGGTGTAACGAGAACTTTTTTATCTCCTCTAATTTCAATCATGATTCTTACCTCCGCTTATGCATTGAATTTCCAGGTGGAATGAGTATCACAGGTTACAGACAAATCTGCATTTACAACCAGATGTCCGCGACGATGAGACCAGCATCCTACGTTTACGGCAACACCGATAGTAGACGGATGACGTGCGGTATTCTCAATATTTACGCCCATAACGGAATATTTTCCGCCCATACCCTGCGGTCCAAGGCCAATTTTGTTGATTCCGTCTTCCAGAAGTTTCTCCATCTTTGCTGCATTTGCATTGTCATTGTGAGATCCGATCGGACGCATCAATGCTTTCTTGGAATTGAGTGCTGCAGTCTCTACGGAGGTACCAACACCTACACCTACCAGCAGCGGAGGACAAGCATTCAGTCCATAAGTAGTCATCTGATCCAGTACAAAATCAGTGATTCCTTCATATCCTGCACCCGGCATCAGAACCATGGCTTTTCCCGGAAGCGTACATCCACCGCCTGCCATATATGCATAGATCTCACATTTGTCACTGTTCGGTACGATATCCCACCATACGGTCGGAGTTCCTTTACCAACATTTTTCTTAGTATTGTACTCATCAAAAGTTTCTACAGAGTTGTGTCTTAACGGAGTTGCAAAAGTAGCCTGTACAACAGCCTCTTTCAGAAGTCCTTCCAGCTCGTTGATGTACGGGAAGTTGGTTCCGCATTTCAGCCAGAACTGAAGAACACCGGTATCCTGGCAGCTCGGTCTGTTGAGTTCTACAGCCAGACCCTGGTTTTTGGTCATGGTCTCATAGAGAACCTTCGGAAGTGCAGCAGTTTCCTGAGAGCCAAGCTCCTCCAGTTTCTTTACTACATCATCCGGTAATTTTTTTCCGATATGGCCTACGAAATCAGCTACCATATCTGTTAACTGTTTTACTCCATTTTCCTTAGTCATTTTTATTACCTCCTGGTATTTATGAATTAAATTAACGTGCTTACGGATAGAACGGGAACAGGATCGGCAAGAGAACCATGCAGACTACAAAGGATACCAGAATCAGTGGTAATCCGGATTTTACATAGTCATTGAATTTATATCCGCCAAGTCCTACTACCATAGTGTTCGCCGGCATGCCGATCGGAGTCGCATATGCACAGGAACCTGCAATAACGGTTGCGATAACAACTGCTCGCGGATCCGCTCCCAGACTGTTTGCCAGTGATACAGCAATCGGTACCATCAGAGCCGTCGTTGCTGTGTTGGACATGAAGTTCGTCAGTGCACAGGTTACAATGAAGATTACCAACAGCAGAATAAGAGGATTCGGATTTGCACCCAGAAGGCCTACAATCTTGTCTGCAACCAGGACACCTGCTCCTGTCGTATCCAGTGCTTTTGCCAGAGCAAGAGAACCACCGAACAGAAGAACCACTTTCAAGTCAATGGACTTCAATTCTTCTTTTTCAGAAATAACTCCGGTTAACACCAGTATGATTGCTCCAATGCAGGCTGATACCTGAATACTGATACCGATCTCTTTTTCAAAGATCATTGCTAAAATTACAAGAATCAATACAATCAGAGATACTTCCTGTTTCCACTTCGGTACATTACTGAAATCTTTCTGCTCTCCTACTTCCTCTGTCACTGCAGTCTTTCCATCCGGAAGGAAACGATATCCAATAAAAGCAAAGTAAAGAATTCCAAGGATCAGCATCGGAACTCCTACAGGAGCATACATAAAGAAACTGGTGGATAATCCCATCTCCTGAAGTGCATTCACACCCATGAGATTTCCCGGTGCGCCGATAATGGAAAGATTTCCACCAAGTGCTGCTGCAAATACCAGCGGCATCAGAAGGCGGCTTCTGGAATAACCAGACTCATCTGCGATTCCACAGACAACCGGAATCAGAACTGCTGCCGTACCGGTATTGGATAAAAATCCGGACATGATACCTACAATCACCATAATCGCAACAATTAACATTTTTTCTGTTTTGGCAAATTTAGTAACCAGTCCTCCGATTTTATTTGCCATTCCTGTTTCAAACAGTGCCTGTCCTACGACAAACATGCCAACACAGAGAATCACATTGCTGTTTACATACTGTGCAAAGGTTGTCTGTGCATCAAGTACTCCGGTCAATGTCAAACCAATGGCACAAATAGATGCGGTCAGACCCAGCGGAATTTTCTCGAGAATAAAGCTAATCACTGCAAATGCAAGAAACAGCAGAGTAATAGTTGTTTGAGACATTTATAATCCCCTTTCCCTCTGTAAAAAATAAATATACCTCTCTGAAAAGCGTCGGCCTACACATTTCATTTGTTAAGTTCATTATAATTTCCATTATTCATAAAAACAAATTGTTAGATTATATGACCATATAAAAAATTTTTATGAAGTCAAATTTGAAATACCCGTTTTATACATTTTTACTAGGATAATGAAAAAAAATATGTTATTTTATTAATAGGAAATATCAGAAAGGAAGGACAGATACCATGACTTTGAATCAGCTGCGTTATTTCTGCACTGCAAGCCGCTGTCACAGTATCACAAAAGCCGCCGAAGAGCTCTACGTAACCCAGCCGACGGTCTCCACAGCCATTCGTGATCTGGAGATAGAATTTGGAATCAGTCTCTTTTATAGAAAAGGAAATCAGTTAATTCTGACCGGCGAAGGTGAAACCCTTTATGAGAAAGCCAATTACATTCTGCAGTACTGTACAGAACTCCAGTCGGACTGTTTTGGATTATCCCGCAACAAACCTCCTATCCGAATCGGCATTCCTCCCATGCTCAGTACGGTATTCTTTCCTGAACTTCTGACTGCATTTCAGAAGGAATACCCGGATGTGCCGGTCATGCTGGAAGAATACGCTTCCGTTCGTGCCTGTAATCTCGTCCAGAACGACAGTCTGGATCTGGCACTGGTCAATATGGAGCAGTATAACATCGATAAATTCCATCATGCCCTGTTAGCAAATGACCAGGTAGTATTCTGTGTCAGCAAAGAACATCCTTTAGTCCGAAAAGAAGAAGCCACGATTCAGGATATGGCACAGATACCCCTGATTTTCTTCAACGGAGACTCCGTCCAGAACCAGCTCCTGAAAATCCGGTTTGAACTGGAAGGTTTTACACCTCATGTTCTGATGCACAACAGTCAGATTTATACCACTCTGCAGTTTCTGAAAAATAACAACTGCGGATGTTTTCTCTATTCCAGCATGACAGACAAATTTCCGGATATCGTGCAGCTTCCATTAAAACCGCCGCTCTTTATTAAAATCGGTATGATTTGGAAAAAAGGAAAATATATCAGTAATGATATGCAGACTTTTTTGAATTTCACAAGAAAATATTATAAAGATCACCCGTTGATCAGGGAATAGAAAAAGACGGACATCATAATTGCCTGGGGACAAATTGTCCCCAGGCAGCCATTTTCTGCATTCTCTGTTGTCATGAGTCCATAAATTAATCCAGACGCAAATGAATCTCCGCCGCCTGCTCTGTCCATATTTTCATTCTATTTTTTCTAATTTATTATTTACACCAAAGCAAACTTTATCACCTTCATTGATGTTACGTTCATAGAGCATGGCATCTTCTACTTTTACAATCACTTCTTCTCTTGAAGAATTTATAAGAGTCACTATTGCCATGACTGGCATGTCTTCAAATCGTTCTTCACAACCGAAATCTAAATCTTCATCAATCCGTTTTACTGTATATATCATCAAAGAATTCCACCTTTCTACCTTTTGAAGATGAGAATATCTATAGCTGAATTTATATTACCATAGAATGGTTTGTTGCTAAAGAGGTCTGTTTCATTATTATTTTACAGAATCATGATTGCATATTTTACTTATCATCTTTATTATTTAAAAGGAAAGGAAAGAAAGGAAATGACAAATAGTAGAAGATTTTCAAAATATGTTGTGTCGCTCCTTCTGTTTCTGTTGTTTGAAGCAGTAGCAATCACACTATGGCTCGCAAAAGGCAACCTGTTCTATCTGCTGAATTTCAGCTACATCGGAGTTTGCCTTGGGATAGGAACAGCGCTCTTTACCGCCGGGAAACGATATGCCCGCCATTTCGTACAACTGGCAGTAGGAAACTATATGCTGCTGTATCTCGGCGTCATCTCTCGCGAAAATATGCAGATCGAAGGGTTCTGGTACTACCTGTTCCTCGGCGTATTTGAGGCGGCGACGATCCACTATGCGGTTGCAAAAATCTTTGGACCTCTGTTGTTTGGGCGCGGCTGGTGCGGCTACGCCTGCTGGACGGCGATGTTGCTGGATTTTCTGCCTTATAAAAAGCCTCAGAAACCGCGGAAAGAAAAGCTGGGCGTTCTGCGCTATATAATGTTTGCTCTGTCTCTGGCATTGGTGTCCGGGCTATTTTTGATGAAGACCGCACATCTGGAAAAAATCATGTTCTGGCTGTTTCTCGCTGGAAATGTGTTTTACTACATCGCTGGCATCGTGTTGGCATTCGCCTTCAAGGATAATCGCGCGTTCTGCAAGTATCTCTGCCCCATCACGGTGTTTCTCAAGCCCATGAGCTATTTCTCCCTTCTGCGGGTCCATTGTGACGAGAGTAAATGTGTCCACTGCGGCAAATGTCTGCGGGTCTGTCCCATGAACGTGGAGATCAACAAGGAAACCCGCAAACGAAAAAATGGAACGGAGTGCATCCTCTGCTACGAATGTACACTGGTCTGCCCAACAAAAGCACTGCATTAAAAAATAATAGTATGTAAATAAAATCGGGGTTTGGGAGAATAAAAATGAGTGATATGATAAAATTTATAAACACTCAGAATCACTCTCAGAATCCGAGAATTGACCGTTTCCAGGAACAAACAACTCAAATCGACTTAAAATTCCAGGCTATTCGCATTCAACAAGAAATACTTTCAGAAGTATCTACTATCCGGCGGTATGCCGTACCTTGCCAACATCCGCTACGAGGATGCTCCTTCCAAGCTCTACCTTCATGACCTGTTCAACTCTGTCCAGCTCAAAGACATTGTGAAGCGGAACAAGATCCGTGACGTGGACTTGCTGGAATGCATCATCGCTTATGTGATTGCGAATGTGGGCACGACCTTCTCCGCAACTTTTCTGGCGAAGTTCCTCAAAAACGAGAAGCGAACTGTTGCACTGGAGACCATCCTGAAACACATCCACCACCTGCCATCCTTGTGACTGACAATAATTCACCAGAATGTCCCTCTGGTTGGAGATACTGGCACCCTCCCCGGTCAGTTCGTCATCTTTGGAAAGTCGGCAGTAGATGCCAACCCTCCATGTTGCATTTCTGTCTGTATTACTGTTTGGTTTTATATATCTGTTGTTAGCCATGAACTGTTTCATTCCCTGGGATTTTGCGCCTGATAGCGATAGGTAATCCTTTGATATAATCTCCGGATTTTCCCCCGCTCCACACCGTGCATGCAGCTTTTACCGCACACGGCGTTCCATCGAATTCAACAGCCAGGGTTTTTCATATACGATTTACACACTTCGTAACAGCATAATTATCAAAGAATGATTACAGGCATTTCTGCCATAGTTCGAAGTTTGTTAAGTTTTGCAAGTTTAGAATCATCTAATTGCAGTGGGTTCAGATATTCTCTGATTGTGATTTCAGACGTTGCATGGGTAATCACATGAACGGCTTTTGAGACTAATATCAGATTTTCATATGCATCCGTACCACCTTTGCTTGATGGCACTTTATGGTGACAGTGAAGGTCATGTACTTCCATAGGAAGCCCAGTGACCGCACATTTGCCATATTGAGCCGCAAATAGTGATATTCTGTTGTCTGCATATTCAATCGACCTGCCCTTAACAGGATTACGCATCAGCCATAACATTGCGTCGGTATTGATAGCAAGATTTTTATGAATCAGCTCTCGTCCATTAGCAGTGTACTTATTGATGGCTTTCCTTTTGTTTTTGGCATTTTTTGTGGAACGGCTCCCACTGGAACAATGGGACGTTCGTGCAGAAATCTCAAGGGGCTATATCAGAGTTAGATGCTATGTGAAAGACTGGCGTGAAGACCGGGGACTTTATTAAAAAATATCCATTATGATTATAAGTCAAACAATACGAATAGTGTTTATCTATTATTGGTGCGAAACTTGCCCGGCGTTGTATTATAATACTTATGAAAAAGTTCACAGAAATAACTGCTATTTGAAAAACCACAGGCATATGCTATCTCAGTAACAGACATTGTGGTATTTCGAAGAAGAAAAACAGATTTCTCCAGACGATAACGGTTCAGATAGACCATAGGGGAAGTATTTAAATATTTCTGGAAAAGGGAAGTACACTTTGTCTTGCAGCAATTTCCAGAAGAAGAAATATCTTTCAACAAAATTTTATTTGGATAATTTTTTTGTACATATCCAATCATTGCAGTGAGAACTAAAATGTCTTCCGTATCTTTATCATAGTCAGGAAAATAGTTCATATTTTCAGCAAGTAATCGGAAAATATGAACTGTTTTTTCCAGAGTAAAAAACGGTTGTATTTTGTCCATGTTTTTTTCGTAAAGCATTTCAAGGTCATGAAGAATAGAATTCTGCCACTGAATCGATGGATTCAGTTTCTGATAAGGAAAATGAATATTCTGTAGCAGTGGATTTAAACAATTTTCTACAAAATAAGTATTTACAGAAAGTAGTAGTGGGGATAAAAGAATACAGATAAAGAGACATTCTGTATGTGCATCGGAATAGCCATAATGAAAGCAGCGGCTGTTTACGAAAATCCCCTCGCCTGTCTGCAAAGGAATCCTCTGACCATTCACATCATAAAACATCTGTCCATCTAAAATCAGAATAAATTCCAGATCGTCATGCCAATGGCTGACTGCACGAAAATCAGGATAGCTTGAAAGCTGTCCCTTTTTTACATATGCAGGAAAGTCTGGATTGTTATAGGCAACATTTTCCGATGCATCTGAATTTAAAACAGTGCTTGGGCATACCTCCATCAAGATTCCCTCCTTTGCGAACGTTTGTTATATTATTATGGCGGATTCTTGTATAAAAATCAATAAAATTTGTATATCTTTATATTGTGCACAGAAAGGAAATAAAATATAGATGGAAAACAAATTCAGAAATAAGATTCTGAAACTTGCCCTGCCTATTACGGCACAGCAGTTTATGCTGGCACTTGTGAGTGCATGTGATGCTTTTATGCTGGGAGGGCTAAATCAGAATTCTCTGTCAGCAGTTTCACTGGCTTCGCAGATCACCTTTGTTTTTAATTTGATTTTAACAGCACTTACAATAGGGGAGAATATGTTTGTTGCACAGTATTATGGGAAAAAAGACTTTGATGGATTACGGACATCAGCAGGACTTGTCTTGAAATATGTAGTAGCAGTTTCTGGCTTCTTTTTTATTGCAACATTATTTGTTCCTGAAACTCTTATGAGATTATTTACAAATGATATTATATTGATTGATTATGGGGTTAAGTATCTGAAGCTGATTGGATTATCGTATGTGTTTTCGGGCATTTTACAGGTTTTACAGGGAATATTGAAAAATTGTGGTTATGTAGGCAAATGCACTATGATCAGTACAATCGTTGTCTGTGTTAATATTGCACTAAATGCTGTTCTCATTTATGGATATTTTGGATTTCCAAGAATGGAGATTGCGGGTGCAGCACTGGCTACTGTCATTGCAAATGGGATTGGTCTGGTTATCACGATATATATTTTGCACTTGAAAAAGGAGCTTTGGGTGGGAATATCAGATATAAAAAAACGAAAAATAAATATAACCACAAAATTCTGGAAACATGTTTATCCGGTGCTTTTGAATGAACTTGTCTGGGGCGGTGGATTTACGATGTATTCAGTTATACTTGGACATCTTGGTTCCGATGCTGTCGCAGCTAATTCTATTGCAAATATAACCAAAAATCTCCTGATCTGTGTTTGTACTGGTTTTGGATATGGCGGGAGTATTATCGTTGGAAATCTGCTTGGCGAGGGAAACTTATTCGAAGCAAGAAAAAGTGGAAATACTTTATGTAAAATTGCGGTATTTTCGGGGATTCTGACCGGAGGAATGATTCTTCTCATGACACCGGTTATTCTGCATTTTACGAATCTGACCGATATAGCAGGTGGGTATTTGAAGTATATGCTGTTTATGAGCAGCTATTATGTAATAGGAAAATCAATCAATTCCATGACAATAGGTGGTATTTTCCCGGCAGGAGGAGATACAAAATTTGGTTTAAAGTGTGATATGGTTACTATGTGGTGCTTTGCAGTTCCGCTGGGATGCATTGTGGCATTTGTCTTGAAATTGCCGGTACTAATGGTGTATTTTGTCTTAAATCTTGATGAGTTGGTAAAACTTCCAGCGGTATTTAAACATTACAGACAATATAAATGGG
The DNA here is from genome assembly GCF_057604405.1 of Hominiventricola sp. Taxonomy (NCBI): domain Bacteria; kingdom Bacillati; phylum Bacillota; class Clostridia; order Lachnospirales; family Lachnospiraceae; genus Hominiventricola; species Hominiventricola sp. The sequence continues at coordinate 3,216 of NZ_DBLYVB010000008.1, read as the reverse complement.
TAAAAAATTTAACAGAAACGGAGAATTAAATTATGGATATGAAAAAAAGAAGAGATATGCAGCTTGCTTATATTTCAGATGAAGCAGTTATGGAAGAACAGATTAAATGCAGAAAAATCCTGCAAAAACTTAATTTTGCAGACCGGTCGGATTTTGATGGAATTGCAGAAATGGTAAAAGAACTTTTGGGAAAATCTGAAGGTGCATGTATTAACCCGCCTTTTTACTGTGATTATGGCTCACACATTGAGGTGGGGAAGAATTTTTTTGCAAATTATAACTGCACGATCATAGATGTGGCAAAGGTAAAAATCGGCGATAACTGTCAGATGGCACCAAATGTAGCTATTTATACAGCAGGACATCCAATTTACCCAGACACGCGCAATTCTGCTTTTGAATATGGAAAAGAGGTTACCATCGGGGATAATGTATGGCTGGGAGGAAATTCAGTAGTGTGCCCAGGTGTACACATCGGAGACAATGTGGTAATTGGTGCTGGAAGTGTTGTCACGAAAGATATTCCAGACTGGTCGATTGCAACAGGGAATCCATGCCGGGTGCTCAGAAAAATAACAGATAATGACAAAAGAAAATTGTTCCATGATGAAGAAATTGATGATGAAGCGTGGAACATGATATGTGTGCAGGAGGGAAAATAATATGACCATGAGAGAACGTACTGAAGCCGGAAAATTATTTACAGATTATTGCGAAGGACTTCCAGAAGACCGGATAAACTGTAAGAAAAGAATGATTCAGTTTAATTCTACTATGCCTGATGATGTAAAGGCAAGAATGACGGCATTAAATGAACTTTTAGGAAAAAAACAAATGCGTGGGTGGAACCGCCATTTTACTGCTGCTATGGGACTAATATTACCATAGGGGAAGGCTCTTACCTGAATTTTAACTGTAACTTTGTTGATGATGGGAAAATTATCATTGGCAAAAAAGTAATGTTTGGTCCGGCAGTTACAATAGCTACGGTGGGGCATCCTGTTAATCCAAAGATGAGGGAATATATGTATACAGATCCGGTAACAATTGAGGATAACTGCTGGATCGGAGCTGGTACAACAATTTGTCCGGGCGTTCATATAGGTGAAAACAGTGTGATTGGAGCCGGAAGTGTGGTAGTCCATGACATTCCGGCTAATTCAGTTGCAGCAGGAAATCTATGTAAAGTGATCCGTGAAATTGGAGAGTAGGATCAGATTTATTATTATAAAGATCGTATGATCGAGGATGGGGATTTGGAAGAAGAACGTAAACTACGATAGGAAACGGAAGTGAAAAATAGAACGATGAAGGCAGATTATCATGTACATACGGAATTTAGTGATGACTCAGAATATCAGATGGAGCAGGTTGTAAGAGACTCGATAGTAATGGGACTTGATGAAATCTGTTTTACAGATCACGTTGATTATGGGGTGAAAAATGACTGGGATGATGGTGAAAAAATAAGATATCGGGAAGGAATACCGGGTGAACTGGAAAATATGCCGATACTCAATGTTAATTATCCATTGTATTATAAGACTTACCAGAAGATGAAAACGCAGTACGGAGATAAGATTACGCTAAAGCTGGGAATGGAATTTGGTATGCAGGTACATACCATAGAACAATATGAAAAATTGTATGCGAAATATCCATTTGATTTTATCATTCTTTCGGTTCATGAAGTAGAGGATAAAGAATTCTGGACGCAGGATTTCCAACGTGACAGGACACAGCAGGAATATAACGAACGCTACTATGAGGAATTATTATATCTTGTTCAAAATTATCACAATTACAGTGTTTTAGGGCACATGGATCTAATCACCAGATATGATAAAGCAGGTACTTATCCATTTGAAAAATTAAAGCCGATATTTACTGAAATTTTAAAGACAGTAATTGCTGATGGAAAAGGAATTGAGGTAAATACTTCCAGTCACAGATATGGATTATCTGATCTTACCCCATCAAGAGATATTTTGAAATTATATCGAGAGTTAGGTGGAACTATAATCACCATAGGAAGTGACAGTCACAAACCGGAACATTTGGGAACATTTATTGATGAGACAAAACAGGAATTAAAGACACTGGGATTCAAAGAGTTTTGTACTTTTGATAAAATGAAACCGATTTATCATCAGTTATAATGAATCTGATTAAGCAGCCTGTATGTGACAAAGTATACAGGCTGCTTGTGGTTTATAATTCTGATGAATCTTCCGCATCTACCCACATCTGTAAATTTCCATCAAGATATAATTTTGCATATTCCAGCGGTTTATCAATGGCAAGTGCGTTCAATGCACAGTCTGATCCGGGTGTGGTTTTTAAATCCTTCGCAGCTTTCCAACAGTCAATACGGAGCATATAGCCAGCACTGGTATATACATCAATGCTGTTGCGTTGTGGATTGTATTTTGCAAATATTGTTCTCATCGTATCCCATCTCCTTATGATTCAATCGATCATTAATTGTAAAAATTAAGAAGCATTCCAATCAGTTCACCATGTCAGTTTTATTTTGTGTTATACTATTTTATATAATTTTTTTGCCCTTGTATTTTCCCTTATCAGAGTTCGTAAACACTGGTGGGACGATATAACACAAGGGAAACAATAAGGGAAAGCTCACCTGTGATAAATTCAGTGTTTTCAAGGGTTTGCGGAGAATTTAACAACAAGATATAACAGTTATTAAATTTCTTAATAAAATGTACCCTATAGATTAGACAGTTTGAGTTTTTAAAACCCTTACCATTAGACAGTAAGTTTTAACGAAAACCCTTAAATCTATACAATGAGTTTACAGGGAACCCTTAACTTCGGACATGGTTCTGATGATCCCCTTTATTTTGGACAAAATCGATTTTTGACTCCGATTCAGATTGATATTAAAATAAAAATGAATTGGAGGAAATTATGGCAAACAAAAAGTTTACAGAACAAGAAATGCTCACACTGAGAAATAGCAAATATGTGTTGGATGTATCACCGAGCATTGTACATTTCTCGGCAGAATTTAAAAAACTGTTTTGGGAGGAACTGTCAAAGGGCAGGCTTCCACGTGAGATTGTTTCGACTCTTGGGATAGATCCAAATATCTTGGGGGATTCCAGAATAAATGGTCTGAAAACCATGATTGGAAATGAAGTAAAAAAGGGAAATGGTTTTCGAGATCTTAACACCTATGCACAGGGCTGCAAC